>JBJKOY010000083.1:0-78016 GCA_046706945.1 Ignavibacteriaceae bacterium
CCGGAAAACACTATCTTACTTTTTAAAATCGGCTCGCATTCGTTTACAGTCAGCCCTGCCACATCCTGCGGAAGCGGCGAAGACAATATCCAGTTGACTGCGTCTTTATAAAGTTTGCCTGCGGACCTTTCGGAGGCGGCCACTTCCGCAACTTTAAACCAAGGGTGGTCGGACAACAGCTCAATGAATTTCTGTCCCACGCTTCCAGTAGCACCGAGAACAGCTACGGGTATTTTATTATTTGATGACATTTTTTTCTCACTAATAATTTGATGAATAAAATTTAATCATGTGTCTAAATCCGTAAAACATACATTTTAGTATCCAGCATCAAGTATCCAGTATCCAGTATCCAGCATCAAGTATCCAGCATCGACCTAATACTCGAAATTCGGAACAAACCCCCTAACTCAAATAATTCGATATCCTAATAATATCCGCAAAAACCCCGGCCGAGGTTACGTCCGCGCCGGCTCCCGGACCTTTAATAACAAGCGGCATTATATGATAATGTTTTGTCGTAAAAGCAAAAATATTATCGCTACCCGACAAAGAATAAAAAGGATGATTACGGTCGACTTCCTTCAAACCGATATCGGCTTTGCCGTTCTCTAAGTTGGCAATATATCTCAAAACGTTTCCTCTTTCTTCGGCTTTCTTCCTTTTATTTTCAAACTCATGATCGTGATCCTTTAGCTTTGCCAAAAATTCGGCGGCGGATTTCGATTTTAAAGCCGGTTTCGGTATCAGACTTTCTACTTTTATGTCCTTCATTTCCATTCTTAAGCCGATTTCGCGGGCCATGATCAGCAGCTTTCTTGCTACGTCCAATCCGTTCAGGTCTTCGCGGGGATCGGGTTCGGTATAACCTTTTTCTTTCGCTTCCTTCACAATTTCACTGAAGTTTTTCCCTTTGGTAAACGATGAAAACAAGTAACTCAGCGTGCCAGATAAAACCCCCTGGATCTTCAGTACTTTGTCCCCGCTCGAAACCAAATCGTTTATCGTGCTGATGATGGGCAGGCCGGCTCCTACGTTTGTTTCGTATAGAAATTTTACGTTGTGCTTGAGTGCGGAATCCTTAAGCTGTTCATAATATTTATAATTCTTCGAGTTAGCCCTTTTATTGGGCGTTACAACGGATATGCTTGAGTTTAATATTCCGAGGTATCTGTCGGCAACGGCCTCGCTTGCCGTACAATCCACGAATATACTGTTCGGGAGGTTGTGTCTTTTCATCTCTTCGATTAAGATTTCAAGATTTGTTTTTTTCCCTCCCTGCGATAGTCTTGAATCCCACTGTGATATTTCTATACTGTTCTTATCTATAAGCATTTTCCGCCTGTTGGCAAGCGCGATTACTTTTATGTTCAGAAGATATTCTTTTGCAAGAAAATCTTCCTGCTGATGAATTTGTTTGAGCAGGGTTCCGCCTATGAGTCCCGTCCCTACTATGTAAAGGTTCACCGTTTTCGCTATGGACAGGAAGAAAGCGTCGTGCAGAGCATTCAGTGCCTTGGCCTCGTTTTCCCTGCCGATAACCGCCGATATATTCAATTCAGACGATCCCTGCGCAATTGCTACTATATTTATTCCGTTCTTGCCGAGAGCCTGGAAGACTTTGCCCGAAATGCCGGGGGTCTTCCGCATATTTTCACCGACTACGGCAATTATTGAAAGATTGGATTCCACCAGCGGATCGTTGATTAATCTTTCCTTGATTTCGTAGTGAAATTCGTCGTGCAGAGCCCTCTTTGCGTTTGCGGCATGCTTCGGCATTACGGCCAGGCAAAGAGAATGTTCGGACGAAGCCTGCGTGATCATAATAATATTAATTTTCTTTGCGGCCAGGGCGGAGAATATCCGCTGTGCTATACCGGCTACGCCTACCATTCCGCTGCCCTGAATTCTGATCAAAGCAATATCGTCTATAGATGAAATTCCTTTAATCGGAAAACTGTTAGGCAAAGGCCTGCTGTTTATTATCGTACCGGCAAAACCGGGATTGAAAGTATTTTTTATCCTTATAGGTATTTTCTTCTCAAGGGCAGGGTGCATTGTCGGCGGGTGGATTACCTTTGCCCCGAAATGTGAAAGTTCCATAGCCTCTTCATAGGTCAGACTTTGCAGCGGGAAAGCTTTTTTTACTTTTTTGGGATCCGCAGTTAAAACGCCGTCCACATCGGTCCAAATTTCTATTTCGTTTGCTTTTAACGCAGCGGCATATATCGAAGCCGTATAGTCCGAACCGCCGCGTCCGAGCGTAGTGGTTTCGTTATTCGGGGTAGAGGCAATAAATCCGGTGATTACCTGCATCCTGTCCCGGTTTTTAAAATATTTCCTGATGTTTGAATTTGTTGCCGTAAAATCGACCTTTGCGCTCCCGAAGGTATCGTCGGTTTTTATTAATGTTCTGCTGTCAAGATATTCGCAGCTGATTTTTCTGTCCGCTATTGCGTTGGCGATAATATAAGTAGAGAACCTTTCGCCGAAACTGAGTATGAAATCCTGAGTTCTGGGCGAAAGTTCCTTTACGAGGAATATGCCGTGCAGAACGTCTTCCAGTTCGTTGAGGTCGAGTTTTAAATTGGCAAGCACTCCGCTTTGGTTTTTTACGTTAAGGAGCTGCCTAGTTATCTGAAGATGTTTTTCTTCGAGCTTGTTGAATGAATCCTGGTAAGAATTATCTCCGGCGGCCGCGGCCGTACTCATTTTTAACAATTCGTCGGTTACCCCGTGAAATGCCGAAAAAACCGCTGCGATTTTTGTATCCGTCATAAGAGTATTCTTAAGTATCTCTATAACGTTTATTATTTTCTCGGCACTGCCTACCGAAGAACCTCCGAATTTTAATACCTTCATTTTTTGCCTGTTTATAAATTTGTTTCTTACTTACACATGCCTACATAATAAAAAAACCGGCTTCATCTCTGAAGCCGGTCTTTTATTTTTCAAACTCAAATAAACACAACCATGCTTCAGCCGCCTGAAATAGGTTTGGGGGTAGTAGTAGTGGTTGTGGTGCACATATACTTTTTTTGACAATATGTATACTTGGTTGAGTACATATTTATTTTAAACTTGTGCAAAACTAATAATTTGCCGCACTTTTGTCAAATATATTTTTAATAATTTCTTATAAAACACATGATTTTATGAACTATCATGAATAATTATCGAATTAATTTATTAAGAATTTAGTGCTGCCCATTTTTACCAAGCAGGCATGAGGGCTAAATTAATAATTTTTATAAAAATTATTCGCTATCAGATTATACAATAAGGCGGACGATGAGAAATCTGCTTTTGCTTTATATCAATATAATTTAATACTTAATTTTACATATTAATTTGAAAATACTCCGTATTTAATTTCCGGCCAAATCGAAGCACTTAAATGCCGAAGGTTTGATTTTTACATTATTATTTATCCGGAGGTTGTTTACTTTTATTTATTGAATTGCTACTTTAAAAATTTCGAGCCGACGGCTGTCTGCCTTATATTTAAGATTGCGGTTGACTGTCGAAAGCTTCACGGCGGCAAACATCAAAACCAAGCGGATTGGGAAGATTTTATTTACAGTTCTTTCACTGTTTTTTCCCTTGATAAGGTTACGTAAAAGCTTTTCCGAGGGTACGCTTCCTTTCGGTTGATTCAACAATTTTTAAAAGAATTAGGGAGGTAAATATGCCTGGTAAAAAAAATGAAGACGAAGTTTCAGAGTCTCAAATAGCGGTTCACTGGAAAGAAGAGGATTATTTTAAGCCTTCGGCAGAATTTATAGCTCAAGCAAATGTTACTGATAAAAACATATTAAATCACTTCGGCATTAAAAATTTTCCTCAATGTTTTGAGGATTACGCCGGTATGCTTGATTGGCAGCGGAAATGGGATAAGGTGCTGGATTCCGATAACCCGCCTTTCTACAAGTGGTTTGTCGGAGGAAAATTAAATGCATGCTATAATTGCGTTGACAGACATTTGCCGAAATATAAAAATAAGACTGCGCTTCATTTTGTCCCCGAACCCGAGGAAGAAACCATACAGCATATAACTTTTCAGGAACTGTATGTTAAAGTAAATGAATTCGCGGCTCTTCTTAAAGATTTTTGCGGTTTGAAGGCAGGCGACACCGTTACGCTTCACATGCCAATGATTCCCGAACTGCCCGTTGTAATGCTTGCATGCGCAAGGCTGGGCGTGATTCATTCTCAGGTGTTTTCCGGGTTTTCCGGAAAGGCATGCGCCGACAGAGTTGCCGACGCGAAAAGCAAGGTCCTAATTACCGCCGATGCTTATTACCGCGGGGGCAACCTGATCGACCATAAGGAAAAAGCCGATATCGCATACGACGAGGCGCTGAAGCAGGGACAAAAACTTGAAAAGATACTGATATGGCAGCGCTATCCCGGCAAGTATTCGGCGAATACCCCGCTGGTTGAAGGACGGGATTATATCGTGAACGATATTATAAAAAATTACAGGCATGCCAAGGTCGAGCCCGAACAGCTTGATTCTACCGGTACATTGTTTTTAATGTATACTTCGGGAACTACAGGTAAACCTAAAGGAGCCCAGCATTCAATCGGCGGTTTTTTGGCTTATGTTACGGGTACGTCTAAGTACATTCAGGATATTAAAACTACTGACGTATATTGGTGCATGGCCGATATCGGGTGGATAACCGGCCATTCCTACATTGTCTACGGTCCGCTTGCCTTGGCGGCGTCAACAGTTATTTACGAAGGAACCCCTACTTACCCGGATGCCGGCAGACCGTGGCGAATCGCGGAAGAACTCGGTGTAAATATCTTTCACACTTCTCCTACTGCGATAAGGGCATTGCGCCGGGTCGGTCCGGATGAACCTGCTAAATATGATTACCATTTCAAACATATGACTACCGTCGGCGAACCAATCGAGCCGGAAGTATGGCGATGGTATTATAATGTCGTCGGAAAAAAAGAAGCGGTAATTGTCGATACGTGGTGGCAGACAGAAACCGGAGGCTTTTTATGCTCCACTATTCCCGGAATCCACGATATGAAACCAGGCAGCGCAGGCCCTGGCGTTCCCGGAATATACCCCGTGATCTTTGACGACGACGGTAAGCCTCTTCCGGCCGGAAGCGGTAAAGCCGGAAACATCTGCATCCAAAACCCGTGGCCGGGAAGAATGCTGACTATCTGGGGAGACGACGAAAGATTCGTGCGCCAGTATTATCAGCGATATAATAAGGATCCAAAAAGCAAAGACTGGCACGACTGGCCGTACTTTGCGGGCGACGGTGCCGTTGAAGGTCCCGACGGTTATTTCCGAATCCTGGGCAGGATAGATGACGTAATAAACGTGGCCGGGCACAGACTTGGCACCAAGGAACTTGAATCGGCCGCTTTAATGGTCGAAGAAATAGGGGAGGCAGCGGTAGTTCCCGTAGCCGATCCGATCAAAGGGAAGATACCTCATATATTTGTATCCCTCAAACCGGGCATTAAGCCGAGTAACGAAATACAGAAAAAAGTTACCGATAAGCTGGCATCTGAAATAGGTCCTATCGCAAAACCCGGTAAGGTTTGGATTGTCCCTGATATGCCTAAAACGCGTTCGGGCAAAATTATGAGAAGGGTGCTTTCCGCAATTGCAAACAAGCAGGACGTAGGCGATATTACAACTCTAGCCAATCCTCAGGTAGTTGAAGAAATAAAGAATATGCAATAGCCTAATATTAATATGCGGGTTGCCGTTTGTTGATCGGAATCCGCATATTTTTTATCTTCTGTGGTATTATTTTATAAACTGAGAAAAAAATGTTCCGAATCATTCCGGAAGGTTTGAATTATAAAGAACACGTTCTGTTAAAAAACGGTCAGGGTCTCTTCTTTAAATCCGCTTCAATGGACGACATACACCTCGTAGAATCTTTTGCAAAACGCGTTTCCTCGGAAAGTTTAAGAATGCGGTTCATGGCCTCGATGAACGAGGTTCCGCATAATATTATCGAGGAATTGTGCAGCGGCGACTTTACCCAAAAAGGATGCTTGCTTGCTATTACCGGCGAAGATGAAGATATCAAAGTCGTGGGACTGGGTAATTATATTTCAATGGGCAACGGCAGGTCGGCGGAAGTTGCTTTCCTGATCGAAGACGGTTACCAGGGAAAGGGAATAAGCACAATGCTGCTGGAAAAACTGGCGGGCCTGGCTGCCGCAAACGGCTACATTGAGCTGGAAGCGGAAATACTTCCCGATAACCAGGCAATGATCAATTTAATAAAAAGCTCCGGCTTCGAAAGCCACAGGGTTTGGAGTTCGGATACCGTTCATATGGAATTGCCCGTGAACGGCGCCGCGGAATTATGGGAAAGAGCAGGTCTCAGAGAAAGAATAGCGGTTGCAAATTCTCTTATACCTCTGCTTAGGCCGAAAGTTGTTGCCGTTGTAGGCGCATCGAGAGATGCTTCTTCGGTAGGAAATATGATTTTTAAAAACATACTTACCGCAAATTTTTTCGGAACCGTTTATCCCGTGAATCCCCAGGCAGTATCCGTCAACGGAATTAAGGCTTATTCATCCGTAAAGGATATTCCCGAGAAGCCCGACCTGGCGGTGATAGCAGTCCGGGCAGATAAAGTTTACGATGTCGCCGAAGAAGCCATTGAAGCGGGCGCCAAAGGGCTGCTTGTTGTATCCGCCGGATTCGGAGATTCCGGACCCGAAGGAATGCAAAAGCAGAAAAAGTTGACCGAATTAGTCAGGGCTCACGGCGTAAGACTGCTGGGACCAGGGTGCCTGGGTTTAATGAATACCGATTCCGAAATAAGGCTTAATGCAAGTCTGGCGCCTAAAATTATGCCTCCCGGGCAGGCCGGTTTTTTTTCGCACTCCGCGGCTCTGGGTCTTGTTATTCTGGATTATGCTTTTGAAAAAGGAGTAGGTTTTACCACATTCGTATCCGCAGGAAACAGGGCCGACGTATCCGGAAACGATTTACTGCAATTTTGGGAAGAGGACCCGAATACCAAAATGGCTATCCTTTACCTGGAAACCTTCGGCAACCCGCGCAGGTTCGTAAGGATTGCAAGAAGGATGACGTATAAAAAACCGATCCTTTGCGTTAAAGGTGCCAGAAGTTTAGCCGGCCGGAAAACGGTAGAAGAAAAAATTGGAACCGGTACCAGCGGCATTTTGGAAGTGGAAGCCTTATTCCAGCAGACGGGAATTATTTTAGCACCGACGCTTGAAGACCTTTTCGACGTAGCCCTTGTAATTGCGCACCAGCCATTACCGAAGGGAAACAGGGTATGCATCATAGCCAATTCCGCCGGCATGGCAACCCTCTTTGCCGATTCCTGCGAAACAAACCTTTTAAATATCGACGGGCCGGGCGTTATTAATCTCGGTGCGTTCGCCCCGGCAGAGATGTATGAATTTACCGTGAAGGATGCTCTTTTAAATGAGAATGTAGACGCGCTGTTCGTGGGATTTGCGTGCGTCGGGAACTGCAGCGCGGATACAATTGCGGCGGCAATCCGCAGAGGTATAATTGCCGTTGAAGAAAAAACCGGTATCGAAAAAACGGTGCTCCTGTGTTTAATGGGAGCCAGCGGCACTATAACTTTATTTAATGATTCCGGGAAAAAGAATAATAAGCGTAAGTTGCCTGCTTTTCGTTTCCCGGAGCTTGCCGTTAACGCATTGGGCAGAATAGTAAGATATGTTGAATTCCGGAAACAGCCGCTGGGAAAATTAGTCTGGTACGACGACGTTCAGGCTAGTCAGGGCAGACACCTTGTCCAGGACATTTTATCCCGCGCAACTGCGGAAAAGGGGATCGTAGAACTGGACCACGATTCATCCCAAAAATTACTGGGCTTATTCGGAATAGAAATAACGGGAGAAGAATATGGTTCCCGGAAGTCGGTGGAAATATTTGTCAGGCCGGATCCGCTGTTCGGGCCGATAATAGAAATCATTACCCCGGATTCACTCAAGCTTTTACGAATTACTCCGCTAACCGACCGGGATATTTAAGAAACGATACATGAACTGCATTTAACAAACGGCGGCGGCTTAACCGGGGTACTGGGAAGACTTTCGCAAATGATCGAGGAAATCCCGTGGCTTTGGACTTTGAAAGCAAACCTTGTATTGGATAACAAGCCTTTATTTACCGGCGAAATCATTATAACCGTAAAGGCCGGGGGAGCCGAAAGACCGACTTTCTAAATTTATAATAGTCTGTCGTTTGTAGTTTGTGGTCTGTTTTCTTTGGCTGCGGGAGGTCGTTTAAACAGCGCGGGGAAAAAATAAAGGCAGTTCTATCAATTACTATTCGTCTATTAAAAATCAACATCCATTAAAGAGATTTTTAGCTTTGTATTTTTATCATAACAAATTTTACTTAAAGTAATAATATAGTTTCTGTTATGAAAAAAATTGCGGAAAATTAATCCTTTGTGGAACTTTGTGTCTCCTTTGTGAAACTTTGTGAAGCAAAAAACTGGCCACTCACGAAGTGATGGCTACGCCAAAAGTTACACAAAGTTTTTCACAAAGTAGCACAAAGTATAGAATAAAAGCAAAAATCCATAATTATCATTTTAAGCATATAAGTTTAAATTGAAAGCGGTCAACTTGTGTTACTAATAACATTATTAAATACTGCTGCCATTACTAATAAAACATTAAAACTGACAACAGACCACAAACTACAGACAACAGACCACAAACCACAGACAACAGACCACAAACCACACACCAAACAATTCTTTTCTTTCAAATTTTTTCGTAGATTTCAAAATGTAAATTAAGAGTCGAGGAGGTTTAAATGCTTATCCGCGAAGTAATGAATTCCGAACCCGTTACGATAACGCCCGCAACAAAATTAAACGACGCGTACAAACTAATGATCGATAAAAAAATAAGGCATATACCCGTTACTGACAGCGATAAGCTGTTAGGAATCGTTACCGACAGGGATTTGCGCCTTGCTACAAGCAAGCTGGCCGAGCATCCGTTCGATCCGGAATCCGAGGTTGGAAATGTTATGAGCAGTCCCGTGCAAACAGCGCGCCCGTGCGATCCTATAGAACTTGCGGCTCAAATAATGAGGGAATTAAAAATAGGCTGTCTTCCGGTCGTAGACGATGCGAAGCTTGTGGGGATTATAACTATTACCGACCTGCTGGATGCTCTTTTAAGGCTTACCGGCGTACATCAGCCTTCGGGAAGGCTCGACGTAAGACTCCTGAACCGTTCTGGCGAACTGGCAAAACTGACGGCATTGCTTGCGGAAAAGAAAGTGAATATCCGGTCCATATTAACGTATCCCGAATCCGACGATCAGGTCAGGCTGGTATTAAGAATAGGTTCGATAGAAATAAAATCAATAGCCGAAGCAATTTGCAATGCCGGGTTCCAAGTAATCTGGCCGGTACATATATCATGTGTGAAATAATTTACAATCCTAATTACTCTAAATACTACCTGGGTAAAGAACATCCTTTTGATCCCCGAAGAGCGGAAATGACGATAGATTTATTGGATGAATTGGGCATATTGAAAAAACCGCTCATTCCGGAACCGGTTGCGCCGCAAGAATTGCTATGCGTGCACGATGAACATTATATCGATGCCGTTGAAAGTGCAAGCTGCGGACAAGAAACGCCGGGATTGGAAAAATTCGGACTGGGTACAGCGGATAACCCGGTAATTAAAGGCATGGCGGAGGGCGCGAGAAATCATGCAGGGGGAACGGTTCTGGGAGCGCGTTTATTAATAGAGAATAAAGCAAAAAAAGTCATGCAGTTCGGCGGCGGATTCCATCATGCTCGCCGAAACTCGGCTGAAGGGTTTTGTATTTACAACGATCTCGCCCTGGCAATTAAGGAAATGACATCCGCCGGGTGGCATGTTGTATACCTGGATATCGATGTTCACCACGGAGACGGCGTACAGGAAATTTTTTATTCGGACGAAAAAGTTATGACAATTTCCATCCACGAATCAGGTGAATATTTATTCCCCGGGACAGGCTGGCTGCACGAACTCGGCCGCGGGATGGGCAGATCGCTGAAATTAAACCTGCCGCTTGAACCGTTTACGGAAGGGGATTCTTATTTGGAAGTTGCGGAAAGTGTTTTAAGCCGGGCACTGCAGTGGTTTAAACCCGACGCACTTATAGTCCAGGCCGGAGCTGACGCGCATTTCTCCGATCCGCTTGCAGACCTTATGCTGACCGCCCGCGACTTTGAAAAAATTTTTCGAAAAATCCTGGAATTTACGGATCTGTATTGCGGCGGTAAAGTACTGTTTACACTCGGCGGAGGCTATTCGTTACCCGCGGTGTTCAGAATTTGGACCTTGCTTTATTGCGTACTTTTCAATTCGGAAATCCCCGAATATTTGCCCGAATCCTGGAGGCTGCACTGGCAGGAAAAAATCGGTAAAGAATTACCCAGGTTCCTGTACGATCCCGATCCTGCTTATAAGCCCGTCCCGAGGAAAGCGGAAATAACCCGTTCGAACAAAGAATTAATACGCAGACTTTTGGATGCGGTAACCGCCGACTGGCTTTGAAGCTACCGGGAAAGCAGGTATTCCCGGAATTCGTCAATTGCTTTTACTTCCGCTTTGACGTACTGTTCGAAAAGCTTGTCTCCCGTTCTTTCCCGTACCGCCGAAATGCCCACATCAATTAAGCGGAAACCTTCTTCGGCTTGGATAATGTTATCGTATGCATCGCCGCCGTAACTGGCCGGTCGTTTAAGATCCCTATGTACAAAACCTTTTTTATGCAGTTCGATTAACTTTTCGCGGAATGTATTGAACATTGTTTCGCGAACTTCGAGTTCAAACTGTCTGAAATCGAAAAGTTTCAGCCTTTCCATAACAAGTATCTGATCATCCTCTGAAATATCGATTCTCATAAATTTTACTACTAGGTTGTTTATCTTGTTTGCGAACTTCATATTCTCGGCTTCTACGGAAATCTCCACTCGCGAATCGGGCGTGAAAATTTTCCCGACCTCCGTCGGCGATACGGCGATCACTACGTTATTATGTCCCCTGCTTAATTGCTGCGGGTATTTTCTCATATATTCTCCGTCGGCTATTTAAAAATTCAAGATTTTAATTTCCCTCCCGCAGATTAAAAATATGAATTTAATAAAGATAAAAAAACACTAACCGGATACCAGCCTCTAAATTATTCAAGGATTCCGGCGGGGATTTTAACATCAGTTTTTCCGTCCGGACTCTGCTAATTCTGGAGCGGAGCTATTTTTCTTAAATAAAAGAGGAACAATTCCCAGAATAACGGCAACTATTACTACTACTACGGCTCCTACAAGATTAGGTTTAACCGTCATAATAAAAACGGCACCGAGTCCAACGACCAGCCTTGTCTGCAGCAGGTTCAAAAGCTTTAATTTACTTATCTGCCGCTGCAGCTCCTGGGTCGTCAGATCTTTGGCAGAATCTAATGACTTGCCGAACCTCTTAACCTTGCCGTTTATTACGGCGGAACCGTGCACTACTAAAAACAGCCACAGCAGGAATGAAACTATTATCCAGGGCGTCCAGCCCCATTTAGCCGCGGCTAAATAAATGCCGGTAATCAGGAGTAAGAATCCGGCGCTTATATATGCAAATTTAAGAGAGGAAAGAAACTTAACCCATTCGCGGGCTTGCTCGGAATTTGCAGAACCGTTAAGTTTCGAAATACCGACCCATTCCAGGCTCATGCCCATAAACAAAACGAATGCGCCGGAAATATGGAAGAACAAAACCACAAAATAAAATTCCATTTTATTCCCTTTATTTGTTTACAATCTAAAGATAATAACCGCTGCGGAAGATTAATGTTATCTAAATCATTTTAGAATTTAGAAATGCATTATTATTGTTTTTAAAATAATAATTTCCGGCGCTCGAGGTAACTGCCTGCCCGGGAAACCGCTTCAAGCGGGAGTTTTGACGGATAACCGGAATGCGGAAGGTTCGATTCCAGGATTTATGAAATTTTATCTTGGCTTATTAATACACGCCTTTGCCGTTTAAGAATTCGGAATATTGTTTATCTGCTTTAAGAATATGATTGGTCAGCCAGTCTTTTAAATGCTGCATCACTTGCACGCTTATAACTGCTTTGCCGTTCTCGTATTCGTGTTTGATTTTTCCAAACTCCTCTATAAAATCGGCATGTAGTTTTTTGTGCCGACTTGAATCGGGATAGTTATACTTGTCAAAAAGTTTTTCTTCGCTGCCGAAATGAAATGCGGAGTAATTCATAACTTCATCCAGGATATCGCCGATTACTTCTTTACCCTTCCCGGCTTTCATTGCCTCATGCATATAATTTATTAAGTCAATCCACGACTTATGCTGTTCGTCAATTTCTTTTACCTTTACGGAGTAGTTGTTGTCCCAGATTAACAGTGCCATATTTTTCCTTTTCGAATAAATTAATTACTTTGGTTTTTATTAATAATCGGTAAAAACCCGGTTATTATTAAGTTTGCGGGGTTGAATTTTCAACAAGTATTTGACTAAAATAGCGAAATAAATTGTCCGGTAATGATTCCGATAATAATCTAATGGATCATTTAGAATATATATACATCAAATTTTTCTTTTATAAATCCCGATGTTAAATAAATGTTAACATCATCATTATCCGGGAATAAAATAAATAATTAACTTGACAAATATTGGATGATGTTATATTTTGTACAATAATTTAAAATTAAGTATGTTCAACCCGGCGAAAAATACAACCCTTGAATTAGTCCCTGTTCAAAACAACAGCGGCCGCCGTGTTGTAGTGCGCAATTCAAGAGTTATCCTTTCTTTAGATATCATTCTAGGGATTTCCGTAATTATTAGCATTCTAGGTATTATAATCCTAGGCTGATATACCGGTCAATCCCAATTCAAAAAATATAAAATGATGGAAAGAAATTAGAATAGGGATTGACCTGATCCCGAGTTTTATATCTGAAGATTATTTTTTGTAATTTTCAGAGGCGAATGTGAGATTTTTTTGTTTCAAATCCGGCTATCATAAAACTTCCACAAGAAGTAGTACAGTCGATGCTGCTCTCACCAAAAGTGTCGTAGTAAATATACAACATCACATCGAATACTTGAGCAATGCCGAAGTTTTCGGCAAAAGATTTTATATTGAAAATATTATTTGAACTACAAGAAGATAGAAAGGATCTAATATGAGAACCTCCAAGCAATTGTTGTCCGGGGCCGAAATCTTTTTTGAATGTCTTAAACGAGAAAAGGTTGAGTATGTGTTCGGTTTTCCCGGCGGCGCAGTGCTAAAGCTTTACGAGAAGCTCTACGATGTTGATCATCTTCGGCACATACTTGTAAGGCACGAGCAGGGCGCTGCGCATATGGCCGAGGGTTATGCTAAAGCAACGGGAAAGGTGGGCGTCGTACTGGTTACTTCCGGGCCCGGTGCAACCAATACGGTAACCGGTATAGCGGATGCTTATATGGATTCAGTTCCGATTGTAGTCTTTACCGGACAGGTGCCGACGCACCTTATCGGGAACGATGCTTTTCAGGAAGCCGACATCGTCGGAATTACAAGACCGATAACAAAGCATAATTTTCTTGTAAGAGATGTTAAGGAATTGGCGACGATTATTAAGAAAGCTTTCTTTATTGCGTCTACGGGCAGACCGGGACCGGTGCTCGTCGATTTGCCGAAGGATGTTATTGCTTCGGTTTGCGAATTCGAATATCCGGACAAGGTTGATCTTAAAGGATATAAGCCTACATTTCTCGGACATCAAAATCAGATTAAGAAAGCCGCGGAAGTTCTAAAAAAGGCGAAAAGACCCTTGCTGTACGTCGGAGGCGGAGTTATAATGTCGGGAGGACACAGGGAATTGAGTCTTCTTGTAAGGGAAAATAACCTGCCTGTTACGATGACGCTGCAGGGACTCGGTGCTTTCCCGATGAGCGAGCCGCAGTCTCTGGGAATGCTAGGCATGCACGGCACGTACTGGGCGAACCAGGCGGTTAATAACTGCGACCTGCTGATATCGCTCGGCGCAAGGTTCGACGACCGCGTAACGGGTAAAGTAGACGCGTTCGCCACCGGAGCCTATAAAATTCATGTCGATATAGATCCGACCTGCATCGATAAAAACGTAATCGTCGATCTTCCTATTGTGGGAGACGTTAAGCACGTTCTTGCGGAGCTTGCCGCCGAGATCAACGAACCTCTTGAGATAAGCGACTGGTGGAAACAAATAGAAGCGTGGAGGGAAGAATGCCCGTTAACTTACGAAAAAGATGACGGAAAACTCAGAACACAATTTGTACTGGAAAAAATTTATGAAAAGACCAAAGGTGAAGCGGTTGTGGTAACCGACGTCGGGCAGCACCAAATGTGGGTCGCGCAGTATTACAAGTTTAATCACCCGCGGTCTCATTTGACCAGCGGAGGTTTGGGAACGATGGGCTTTGCGCTGCCCGCCTCGATAGGAGCCGCTTTCGGCGTGAAGGACAGGCCGGTTATCTCGATATCGGGCGACGGCGGATTTCAGATGAATATACAGGAACTTATCACCGCGGTCTATAACAAACTCCCCGTCAAATTTATAATAATAAACAACAGCTTTTTAGGAATGGTGCGCCAGTGGCAGGAACTTTTTCACGCTGAGAAGTACAGCTTTACCGATCTTTCTGACAGCAACCCGGATTTTAAAAAAGTAGGCGAGGCATTCGGACTAAAATCATTTTCTACGAACAGGCCGGATGAGGTTGACGAAATCCTGGACGAAGCCTTCTCTACTGACGACGGCCCGGTCCTTATCGAATTCAAGGTCGTTAAAGAAGAAATGGTTTTCCCGATAATTCCTTCGGGAGCTACCATAAATGAAATGATGACCAAACGCTTAGACCCAAAGGAGATGGTTTGATATATGAAACACACTATATCCGTTTTAGTTGAAAACCAGTTCGGCGCTTTCAACAGAGTTGCTACAATGTTTAGCGGTAAGGGGTTCAACATCCACAGTATTTCCATCGGTGAAACGGAAACCGCGGATATTTCGAGGATGACGATTGTTACCGAGGGCGACGATAAGATAATCGAACAAATAGTAAAGCAATTGAACCGCCTTATTGATACCATCAAGGTTATAGATCTTACCGGGCAGAACAGGGTCGAGAGGGATCTGGCGCTTATCTCCGTATATTATCAAAAAGGTACGAGAGCGGAGATAACGAACATTTGCGAAATTTTCAGAGGTAATGTTGTGGACATAAATAATAAAACACTGACGCTGGAAATAACCGGTCCGCCGGATAAAATAGACGCGGTTGTAAACGTGCTTGAACCCTACGGTATAAAGGAAATGGCGCGTTCAGGGACTGTCGCCCTCAAAAGAGGCGAACAGTTGAGACATGAAAAAACACCTATAACACAATAAAAATAAGGATATAAAAATGAAAGTTTATTATGAGAGCGATGCGTCGTTGGAAAATATATCGAATAAAAAGATTGCCGTGCTGGGTTTCGGAAGCCAGGGACATGCTCATGCTTTGAATCTAAAAGAGAGCGGCTGCAACGTATGCGTGGGCTTGAGAAAAGAAAGCGATAAATGGGCTAAAGCCGAAGCGGCCGGCCTTACGGTTAAAACTATTTCCGAAGCTTCGGAATGGGCGGATATTATTATGGTGCTGGTGCCGGATCAGAATCAGAAATCCGTATATGAAAAGGACATCGCGCCGAATCTTAAATCCGGAAATACGCTGGCTTTTGCACACGGTTTTAACATACACTTCAAGCAAATAGTCCCTCCGAAAGACGTGGATGTTATTATGATTGCGCCCAAGAGTCCGGGACATCTGGTAAGACGAACCTATCTGGAAGGCGCCGGAGTGCCTTGCCTTATCGCCGTTCAACAGGACGCGTCAGGCAAAGCAAAAGATACTGCGCTTGCCTGGTCAAAGGGCATAGGCGGTACTAAAGCCGGCGTTATTGAAACTAACTTTAAAGATGAAACCGAGACTGACTTGTTCGGAGAGCAGGCAGTTTTATGCGGCGGTTCGGCCGAATTAATTAAGGCCGGTTTCGATACATTGGTCGAAGCTGGTTATCCGCCGGAGTTGGCGTACTTCGAATGTATGCACGAAATGAAATTAATAGTCGATCTTTATTATGAAGGCGGTCTTTCGCGAATGAATTATTCGGTCAGCGATACCGCTGAATACGGCGGAATGACCAGAGGAAAAAGGCTTATCACTGCGGAAACCAGAAAAGAAATGAAGAAAATACTAGGCGAAATCCAGTCGGGTCAGTTTGCGAAAGAATGGCTCGATGAATATAACTCCGGCCAGCCCCTTATGCAAAAATTAAGGACCGAGAATAAAGAGCATCAAATCGAAAAGGTCGGTTCGAAGCTGAGAGAGATGATGAAGTGGCTCTTCAAGAAAAATAAAAAGGAAGAGGTCGGCGTATGAATGCGAATATTGCTCTTTTACCGGGAGACGGTATCGGCCCCGAGGTTGTCAGCGCTGCGGTAGAAGTTATGAAAACCGCTGCGGCGAAATTTAATTTGAATTTGACTTTAAATGAATATTTAGCCGGAGGCTGTTCGTACGATAAATACGGCAAGCCCCTTACCGAGGAAACGCTGAGCGCCTGCTATGATGCCGATGCGGTGCTGCTGGGAGCCGTGGGAGGACCGAAATGGGAAAACCTTTCTCAAAACCTGAAACCTGAAGCAGCCTTATTAAAGTTAAGGAAGGCACTTGGCCTTTACAACAATATTCGGCCGGCCAAAGTGTATTCGGCATTGCTGTCGGCTTCAACGTTGAAGCCCGAAGTTCTGGAAGGCACCGATTTTATAATATTAAGAGAATTAACCGGAGATGTTTATTTCGGGGAACCGAGAGGATACGACGACGAAAAAGGTTGGAATACTATGATTTACCACAGGGAGGAAGTTGAAAGAATGGCCAGGTACGCATTTGAACTGGCCATGACCAGGGATAAGAGAGTAGTATCCGTAGATAAGGCAAATGTTCTTGATTGTTCCCAGTTCTGGCGAAAAGTAGTGCATGAGATTCACCGTGATTATCCCGAGGTTGCTTTGAGCGATATGTACGTGGATAATGCGGCCATGCAAATCGTACGCAACCCCAGGCAGTTCGACGTCATTCTTACCCAAAACATGTTCGGTGACATACTGAGCGACATTGCGTCGATGGTCACCGGCAGTTTGGGAATGCTGCCCTCGGCAAGCCTTGGAACCAAGTACGCGCTATATGAACCGGTTCACGGAAGCGCTCCGGACATCGCAGGGCAGGGAAAAGCAAATCCGCTTGCAACCATATCGTCGGTTGCAATGATGTTCTATCATTCGTTCAAGCTGCATAAAGCTGCGGAATTAATTGAAGCCGCAATCGGAAAAACGCTCGAAACCGGATTCCGAACAGCGGATATTTTTTCTCCCGGTTCAGTTCTCGTTTCTACGGAAAAAATGAAAGAAGCGGTTTTAGATAATTTTAATAAAATTTATGAAGAACAATCTTTAGGAGTTACGGCTTCATAGTTGGATATCACGGAAAAAAGTTGAACAGCGAATGGTTGACAACCGAACATGTTTCGGAATATTTAGTCTTGGAAAAGAAATAGATATTACGGCCGATAAAATTACGGAATAAAAAGAGATTTGAAATTAAACAAAATTTAAAAAGGTTCAATGACAAAATCATAGAAAGGTAATTAAAGTGGATAATCACAGAGTAATAATTTTTGATACTACTTTAAGAGACGGGGAACAATCACCCGGTGCATCTTTAAACGTGTATGAAAAATTAGAAATAGCAAAACAGCTTGAAAAACTCGGGATCGATATTATCGAAGCGGGATTTCCTGTTTCTTCTCCTGCCCAGTTCGAAGCCGTCCAGCGCATTGCCGGCGAGGTTGACGCGGTTATAACCGGGCTTGCCAGAGCCAAAGAAGTCGACGTAAAAGCAGCTTATGATTCACTGCGAGGGGCAAAACGCTTCAGAATTCATACCTTCATAGGCACTTCGGATATTCACATACTGGGAAAATTCGGAGACGAAAGATACGGTAAAACACTGGAGGAAAAAAGGAAAACCATACTAAGGATGGCGCAGGATTTCGTTTCTTATGCAAAGACATTTACCCAGGATGTTGAGTTTTCGGCGGAAGACGCCGGACGGACCGATATGTCTTACCTTTCTGAAATTATTGAAGCCGCTATCGAAGCGGGTGCTACAACCGTTAACATACCCGACACGACCGGCTATACTTTCCCCTCGGAGTTCGGTCAGAAAATTGCGCAGCTGAAAAAACGGGTAAAGAATATAGACAATGCCGTAATAAGCGTACACTGCCACGACGATCTCGGACTTGCGGTCGCAAATTCTTTAAGCGGAATTGAGAACGGAGCCAGGCAGGTAGAAGGTACTATAAACGGCATCGGAGAACGTGCGGGCAACGCATCGCTCGAGGAAATTATAATGGCTCTTAAGGTAAGAAAAGATATAAATAATTTTTATACAAATATCAGAACGGAAGAAATTTATAATACGAGTAAAATGGTTTCTTCCTTTACCGGAATAATCGTCCAGCCGAATAAAGCCGTAGTAGGCGAGAATGCTTTCGCTCACGAATCGGGAATTCATCAGGACGGGATGCTGAAGAACCGGCAGACGTACGAGATTATGACGCCCGAGAGCGTGGGCGTACCTAGAACAAAAATCGTACTCGGCCGTCATTCCGGAAGACACGGATTAAAATCCAGACTCTTCGAACTCGGCTACACATTGAATGAAGACGAATTGAAAGATATCTATGAGAAGTTTCTCGAACTGGCGGATAAGAAAAAAGAAGTGTTCGACGACGATCTGAGAATTCTCATGGGAGACCAGGTGCATTCGAAGAAAGACGAATTTTATGAATTGGACTATCTCCACGTAATGATCGGCACGAATTCAATCCCCACCGCTACCGTTAAAATTAAGAGCAGCGAGGAAGTAATCCAGGAATCGGCCACGGGTGACGGCTCGGTGGATGCGTGCTTTAACGCTATAGAGCGCGCGCTTGACGTTAAGCCGAATCTCGAATCGTACCATGTCCGTTCTGTTACCTCCGGCCGGCAGGCAATGGGAGAAGTAATAGTCCGTCTCAGGGAAGACGAGAATTCATTTACGGGAAGGGGTATTTCTACGGATATTATCGAAGCCAGCGCCAAGGCTTATTTACAGGCTTTGAATCACTATCGCAAATACGAAAGATTAAAAGCTGAAAGCGAAAATTACAATAGTTCATTATCGGATATATCTCAAGCAGTATAAAAGGAACGAAAAATGTCAATGACAATAACGGAAAAAATTTTAGCTAAAGCATCCGGAAGGCCAAGAGTTGAACCCGGAGACAATATTTGGTTAAACGTGGATGTTTTAATGACGCATGATGTGTGCGGACCGCCTACAATAGGCATCTGGAAACGGGAGTTCGGAGAGAAAGCAAAGATATGGAATAAAGATAAACTTGTAATCTTCCCGGATCATTACATATTTACGAAAAATCCTCAGGCCAACAGGAACGTCGAAATACTGAGGAGTTTTGCAAAAGAATACGATGTCGATAATTATTACGACGTAGGAACCGAAAGATATAAGGGCGTATGTCATATCGCCCTTGCGGAAGAAGGTTATAATATTCCCGGTACGGTGCTTTTCGGTACCGACTCGCATACCTGCACCTCCGGTGCATTCGGAATGTTCTCCACCGGCGTAGGGAATACCGACGCGGCGTTTATTTTGGGAACCGGGAAGATATGGGAGAAAGTACCGGAGTCCTTGAAATTTACTTTCAACGGGAAACTTCCTCCGTATCTTACGGCCAAAGATATGATCCTTCAGGTTTTGGGGGATATAACCACCGACGGCGGAACTTACTGCGCACTTGAGTTCGACGGCGAAGGAGTGTATTCATTACCGGTAGACGAACGGATGACGCTTACGAACATGGCCATTGAGGCAGGAGCAATGAACGGCATAATTGCGGCCGACGAAGTTATCGAAGCCTATGTAAAAGAGAGAACAAATAAATCCTATGAAATTTTCCGAAGCGATGACGATGCTAAATATAAAGCGGAATATACTTACGACGTAACAAAGATGGAACCTCATGTAGCCAAACCGCACAGCCCGGATAACCTGGATACGGTTAGAAATGTTCAGGGGACAAAATTAACAAAATGCTACGTCGGCTCGTGCACAGGAGGAAAGCTCAGCGACTTTAAGGCGGCCGCTAAAATTATTTTCGGCAATAAAGTTAAAGTCCCGACTTTCATAGTACCCGCCAGCACGCAGGTTGCAAGGCAGCTCGAAGAGGAAACGATAAGCGGCGTTTCGCTATTGCAAATATTCCGCGACGCGGGATGCGAAATAGCCCAGTCCTCATGCGCGGCCTGCCTGGGAGGTCCTTCCGATACGGTCGGAAGAGCTAAAGACGGCGAGACGGTAATTTCGACGACGAACAGAAATTTCCCAGGAAGAATGGGAAGCAAAAAATCCGAAGTATATCTTGCTTCGCCGCTGACTGTTGCATCGTCCGCCGTTGCCGGCGTAATTACGGATCCGAGAGATTTTTTGAAATAAATTTTATAATGAGAAAGATTGGGAGATTGAAATTTAAATGGAAAAATTAATTAAAGGAAAAGCGTTTGTCCTCGGGAATAATATCGATACGGATCAAATTATTCCCGCAGAACATTTGGTATACAGTTTAACGGATCCTGAAGAATCGAAAATGTACGGGCATTTTTCTCTCTCCGGGGTCCCTCTCAAAGAGTCGGGTTTGCCGAACGGAGGGATCCCTTTTATTAAAGGAGAGAATTATTTGTCCGATTTCAACATAATAATCGGAGGATCCAACTTCGGATGCGGTTCTTCAAGGGAACACGCTCCTTTCGCGCTCAATAAGGCAGGCGTTAAAGCCGTTATTGCCGAATCTTATGCCAGAATTTTTTACAGAAACTGCGTAGACGGCGGCTTCGTATTGCCTTTTGAAACTCCGGGTAGAATCTGCGACAAGATAAAAACCGGCGATGAGCTTGAACTGGATGTTAATGCAAATATGCTGAAGAATTTTACGTCTGGAGATACTTATCAGTTGCGCTCGCTCGGGGATATTCTGCCGATAATTGAAGCAGGAGATATTTTTAATTATGCCAGGAACTCCGGCATGATAGTTTAACTTCGGCTGCCGGATAATATACGGTTGTCGGCGTGCTTTTAATGCCGTAAAAAAATGATTTAGAAACAGTAATAGATTGGTAGCGAAATGAAAAATAAGATTGAACTATTTGACACCACTCTTAGGGACGGAACCCAGGGAGAAGGCGTAAATCTATCCGTCCAGGATAAATTATTAATCGCTCTAAAACTGGATGAGTTCGGTATAGATATAATTGAAGGCGGCTGGCCGGGAAGCAACCCGAGGGACGAAGAATTTTTTCAAAGGTCCGGGGAATTAAAGCTGAAACATGCAAAGATCTGCGCCTTCGGCTCTACGGCAAGATCGCTGGAAAAAATAGAAGATGACGCAAACCTTGCCGCTTTAATAAAAGCGGGTACCGAGGTTGTTTCAATATTCGGGAAAACATGGAAACTTCATTCAGAGAAAGGCCTGGGATTATCCGAAGACGAAAACGCACAGCTTATATTCGGGTCCGTAAGCTTCCTAAAGAATAAGGGAAGAAGAGTCATTTACGATGCCGAACATTTTTTCGACGGATACAAACAGGACGCCGGCTTTGCCGTAAAAATGCTTCAGGCTGCGCAAAGAGGAGGAGCCGATGTACTTGTATTGTGCGATACCAACGGGGGCACGATGCCCCATGAAGTCTATGATATTGTTTCTGAAATAAAGAATCATTTGAATGCGCCGCTGGGAATTCATTGCCACAACGATTCCGAAACTGCAGTCGCAAATACCCTTGCGGCTGTTCAGGCCGGGGCGGTGCATGTACAGGGCACGGTTAACGGCGTCGGCGAGCGATGCGGCAACGCAAATTTATGCAGTATAATTCCGAATTTGATTTTAAAACTGGGATTGGAAACTCCCGGGGACATTAACTTGGAACACCTGACATCATTATCTTACTTTGTATCCGAACTGATGAACATGGTTCCCAATACAAGGGCGGCATTCGTCGGCAAATCGGCTTTTGCGCATAAAGGCGGCGTGCATGTCAGTGCCGTCCTGAAAGACAGCAAGATGTACGAACACATTAGTCCTGAATCCGTAGGTAATAAGCAGCGGGTTCTTATTTCGGACCTGTCAGGCCAAAGCAATATTAGGTATAAAGCCAAAGAACTGGGAATTGATCTTTCAAACGACAGAGAAATAAGCAAAAAACTCGTCAGTTATATTAAATCCCTGGAATTCGACGGTTTTCAATTTGACGGCGCCGAAGCCTCATTCGAATTGTTGCTTAGATCCGAAATGAACGGCTTTTCGCCTTTCTTCAACGTACTTGATTCGAAAGTTACGGTGTTTAACGACGACAAAGGTACCAACGATGCGGAAGCCGTGTTAAAGATTGAAGTCGACGGCGAAATCGAACATACGGCCTCAAACGGTGACGGGCCCGTTAATGCGCTTGATAATGCGCTCCGGAAAGCATTGATCAGATTTTACCCGGAAGTTGCGTTGATAAAATTAATCGACTATAAGGTTCGCGTCCTTGACGAGAAGGAAGGAACAGGCGCAAAGGTCAGGGTAATGATTCAATCAAGCGACGGCAACGAGACTTGGAGCACCGTGGGCGTATCCGAGAATATTATTAAAGCCAGTTTTCAGGCATTAAGCGACAGCCTTAACTACCGCTTGTATAAAAACAAGATCGCAGGTAAAAAAGTTGATGCGTTATAATATTATTACGGGACGGCCTTGAATGAAAATCGGTCTGTTCCAATATGACCCCGTATGGGAGGATAAGCAGAAAAACCGCGGGAAAATTATGTCAATGCTGGAAACGGATTTTCGCGGCGCCGATATACTTGTTTTTCCCGAAATGACGCTTACCGGGTTTTCCATGAAAGCAGAAAAATTTGCGGAATCTCTGCACGGCGAAAGCTTTACCTTTTTTTCTGAAATTTCCCGGAAATATAAATCGGATGTCCTGGCTGGGATAGTTGAAAAGAATGAGGACGGATATTTTAATTCGCTGGTGCATATTGAAGACGGTAGCTTGAAGGCCTGCTACCGGAAAATTCATCCGTTCACATATTCGACGGAAGATAAACATTACAAAAAAGGCGAAAAAACCGTTTTGACGAAAATAAAAAATTTCAAAACCGGACTGTCTATCTGTTACGATTTAAGGTTTCCGGAATTATACAGGTTTTACGGAAAGTCGAGAGCCGAATTGATTATCGTTATAGCCAACTGGCCGGATACAAGAATAGAACATTGGCGTACATTGCTTAAGGCAAGAGCTATTGAAAATCAATGCTATGTCGCGGGCGTGAACAGAGTAGGCAGTGATCCGAAATTAAATTATACCGGGTTCAGTTCTTTGTATGACCCGATGGGCAAAGAAATTCTAAGCGAACCGGGATCGGAGAAAATTCTTATTGCCGAAATATCCGAAAACTGCGTTGAGGAAGTGAGAACCGAGCTTCCTTTCCTTGATGACATCCGTTTGATCTAATCATAATAACAATAACAAAATTTTTTTAATTATTAATTGTTTTATCTATTGAAAATTTCTTAATATATTCTAAATTACTTAAGTTAATTTATTTTTACTGTATAAAAACCTAAATTTTTTAAGAATCACGGCATATAACTTATAAAATAAAGAAATTTTATACGAATACAGATCTGATATAACTTGAAAAAAACCTTGCTTGAAAGGAGTTCTTTTGTATGGCGCGGCAAAATGATGATTATAAGGCAAAAGAAAATGACGGAACCGAAGAAATGAATTTAAATGAAAATAAAAAAGGTATGTACGATCCTTCCTTTGAGCATGATGCTTGCGGGATGGGCTTTGTAGCGGATGTAAAAGGAAGGAAATCCAGGGCGATTATAGATAAAGGACTCGACATACTCATGAATCTTGAGCATCGCGGCGCCGTGGGTGCCGATCCCGAAACCGGAGACGGCTCGGGAATGTTAATTCAAATGCCGGACGAGTTTATGAGGAAGGTTGCGGCCGAAAATAAAATAAATCTGCCCGCCGAAGGTAAGTACGGCGTCGGCGTAATATTTCTGCCTCAAAATCCTATATTAAGAAAAGCCGTAGAGAATATAATTGAGAAAATTGTTATCGATGAAAATCAGAAGTTCCTTGGCTGGAGGGATGTACCCGTAGAACCCTCGGTACCTGGAAAAGGCGCCAGGGCTACCCAGCCTTTCATCAGACACTGCTTTATAGGAGCCGGAAAGAAAATCGATACCCAGGATGAGTTCGAGAGAAAATTATATTTAATAAGAAGAATTATCGATCACCGTATCCGGGTTGAGCTTAAGCTGGATAGAAGCAAATATTACGTTCCTTCGTTTTCAAGCAAAGTATTAATTTATAAAGGTATGCTTCTGGCTCCCCAGATAAGAAAGTATTACAAAGATCTTAACGATACCGATATGATATCGGCTATGGCTATGATCCACATGAGATTCTCGACCAATACCTTCCCGACATGGGATCTTGCACATCCG
The DNA here is from genome assembly GCA_046706945.1 of Ignavibacteriaceae bacterium. Taxonomy (GTDB): domain Bacteria; phylum Bacteroidota; class Ignavibacteria; order Ignavibacteriales; family Ignavibacteriaceae; genus FEN-1297. Next base: position 24,746 of record JBJKOY010000083.1, read on the forward strand.
TTCAGGATGATAGCCCATAACGGAGAAATAAATACTCTGCGCGGGAACAAGAACTGGATGGCAGCAAGGCAGGCGGTTATGGAATCGCCTTATTACGGAAAAGATCTCAAGAGAATGCTTCCTATTATTATGGAAGGACAGAGCGATTCTGCTACTTTCGATTCTGTTCTTGAACTTCTTGTAATGAGCGGCAGAAGCCTTCCTCACGCAATGATGATGATGATCCCGGAAGCCTGGTCGAAGAACGATCTTATGGATCCTGACAGGAGAGCGTTCTACGAATATCATGCTACTATGATGGAACCGTGGGACGGACCTGCCGCCGTGGTCTTTACCGACGGGAATATCATCGGTGCGACTTTGGATAGAAACGGCCTAAGGCCGTCCAGATACGTCGTGACTAAGGACGACCTCGTCGTACTTACATCCGAGGCCGGAACCCACAGCGTGGATGCTGATAACGTAGCCGTTAAGGGAAAACTGCAGCCCGGACGAATGTTCATTCTCGATCTTAAACAGGGAAGGATTATTGACGACGAAGAAATTAAGAAAGATATCGTAACGCGCAAGCCATACAGGCAGTGGGTTAACGAAAATATGATTAAACTTACCCACTTGCCGACGCCCGATTATATCTATAACGCAAATTTCGATACCCTGTTAATACGTCAAAGAATTTTCGGCTATACAAAGGAAGACCTTCAGCATGTAATGGGTCCGATGTCCGTTAACGGGCAGGAAGCCGTCGGCTCGATGGGATCCGATGCCGCACTTGCTGTATTATCTGACAAACCCCAGCTTTTGTTCCGTTATTTCAAGCAGGTCTTTGCACAAGTTACAAATCCCCCGATCGATTCGATTCGGGAAGAATTGGTCATGGAACTTACGACCTATGTCGGACCGGAACAAAACCTTCTTGCCGAAACACCGCTTCACGCTCACCGTTTGGAGCTGGAACATCCCCTGCTTTCGAATTCGCAGATGGAAAAGATAAGGAATATCACGAAAGGACATTTTAAATCCGTAACCATACCGCTGATATTCAATCCTTTCGTCAGGCACAACATGCGCGAAAGACTGGATCAGATTTGCCAGGAAGCCGTCGAAGCCGTTAAATCGGGTATCTCGCTGATTATTCTTTCGGATAAAGGCGTAGACAGGAACTGCGCCGCCATACCCAGCCTGCTGGCCACATCCGGCGTCCATCATGCTTTGCTTAGGTCGGGATTGAGAACTAAGACGGGCCTGATAGTGGAAAGCGGCGAGCCGAGGGAAGTTCATCATTTTGCATTGTTGTGCGGTTACGGCGCCAATGCTATAAATCCTTACCTTGCTTACGAAACTCTGGCTTATATGATAGAGAAGGGCATGCTTCCGGAAGTAAGGGATTATAAGACGGCAAAGTATAATTTCGTTAAAGCCGTGAGCAAGGGACTCTTCAAAATATTCAGTAAGATGGGCATCAGTACGCTTCAATCCTACTGCGGCGCTCAGATATTCGAAGCCGTAGGATTGGACAGTGAAATAGTCGAGAATTATTTTACCGGCACTCCTACAAAGATAGAAGGCTTAAGTCTTGAAATGCTTGAAGAGGAAACTATCCGGAGGCATACCGTTGCACTGGATCCGCAGGTGGACCAAAGTACCCTGGATGTAGGCGGATTGTATTATTACAGGAGAGACGGCGAAAAGCATTTATGGAGTCCTTATACGATATCGAAATTACAGGTAAGCACTCGGCAGGGCAGCTATAAGACTTTCAAAGAATATACGGATTTGATAAACAACCAGGATAAGCAAAGGGTTACGTTAAGGAGCTTATTTGATCTGGATATAAGCGGGAAAAAGATTCCTATTGAAGAAGTTGAACCTGCCTCCGAAATAGTAAAAAGGTTTGCCACCGGCGCAATGAGTTTCGGCTCGATTTCAAGAGAGGCTCATACTTCTCTGGCAATTGCTATGAACCGCATCGGGGGCAAATCAAATACGGGAGAGGGAGGAGAAGAATCCGAAAGGTTCATTCCTTTGCCGAACGGCGACAGCATGAGATCGGCTATTAAACAGGTAGCTTCGGCAAGGTTCGGAGTCACGGCTCATTATCTTGTCAACGCCGACGAACTTCAGATAAAAATGGCCCAGGGAGCAAAACCCGGCGAAGGCGGTCAACTCCCGGGTTTTAAAGTAGATAAGATTATTGCAGGCGTAAGGCACAGTACGCCCGGAGTTACTTTGATAAGCCCGCCTCCTCACCATGATATTTATTCGATTGAAGATTTAAAACAATTAATCTTCGACCTGAAGAATATTAATCCCAAAGCCCGGGTAAGCGTCAAGCTCGTTTCCGAAGTGGGAGTAGGCACGATTGCCGCCGGCGTTGCAAAAGCTCACGCCGATCATATCTTAATTAGCGGCCACGACGGCGGTACCGGGGCAAGCCCTATCTCTTCCATACAATACGCCGGCACGCCATGGGAACTGGGAATAAGCGACTCTCATCAAACGCTTGTTTTAAACGGCCTGCGGGACCGGGTTTACCTCGCCGCCGACGGCCAGATGAAGACCGGCCGCGACGTTGTTATCGCAGCTCTTCTCGGTGCCGAAGAATTCGGGTTCTCCACCGCGCCTCTCGTTACGCAGGGCTGTATTATGATGCGCAAGTGCCATTTAAACACCTGCCCAGTTGGAGTAGCAACTCAAAACCCGGAACTGAGGAAAAAGTTCAGCGGTAAACCCGAGTACGTAGTTAACTTCATGTTCTACATAGCCGAAGAAGTTAGAGAATATATGGCTGCCTTGGGCTTCAGAACATTTAACGAGATGATCGGTCAGACCGATAAGATTATCCAGGTAAGACTGCACGATCACTGGAAAGCCAGGGGTATCGATTTAAGCAAACCGCTGTTTAAACCTACACCGCTTTACGATACGAACCTTTACAGAACAAGAGAACAGAACCACGGGCTCGAAAAACAGATAGATCTCGAATTTATAAAAGAAGCGTCGCCGGCACTGGAAGACGGAACCCCTGTCCATATAAAAAGCAGAATCAGAAACATCAACCGTTCCGCCGGAACCATGCTTTCAAGCGAAGTCGCAAAAAGGTACGGGGACAAGGGGCTGCCGGACGGTACTATAAAAATCGAATTAAGAGGCACCGCAGGACAAAGTTTCGGTACATTCCTGGCGAAAGGGATAGAACTGGATCTTACCGGTGAATCGAACGATTATACCGGCAAGGGATTGTCTGGCGGCAGGCTGATAGTTAAAATCCCGCAGGAAGTAACTTTCAATCCGGCGGAAAATATTATTATAGGAAATACATGTTTATACGGCGCAACAAGCGGCGAAGCGTATATTAACGGAGTCGCCGGCGAAAGGTTTGCCGTGCGCAATTCGGGAGCTTTTGCCGTCGTTGAAGGCGTCGGCGATCACGGGTGTGAGTATATGACCGGAGGAAGAGTCGTTATTCTCGGTAAAACCGGGAGGAACTTTGCGGCCGGTATGTCGGGAGGCATAGCATATATCTGGGATCCGAAAAAAGAAGCGAATAAATACATCAACCATGAAATGGTAGATGTTGAATATCTAATTTACGACGAAGATATTTCCGAAGTGCACGAACTTATTTCCAATCACTTTAAATATACCGGTTCAAAAAGAGCCGAGTTCATCCTAAATAACTGGACAAACGAGAAGGAAAATTTCTGGAAGATTATTCCGGGTGAATATAAAAGGGCACTTGCGAAAATTGCCAGGGAAAAAGAAGCGGAAAATACCAATATAAAAGGAAAAGAACTGGAGGAGGTTTTAAATGGGTAAACCGACCGGATTTATGGAATATCAAAGAGCGGATCTGAAAAAGGAACCGGTAAGCGAAAGAGTTAAAAAGTTTAAAGAATTCGATGCTCGTTTTTCTTCGCAGGAAGCAAAGATTCAGGCTGCCAGATGTATGGATTGCGGAATACCATTTTGTCACGCAGATACCGGATGCCCGGTGCAAAATTATATACCGGAGTGGAACGACCTTGTATACAGGGGACTTATGAAAGACGCGCTGGATAATCTTCATTCAACAAATAACTTTCCCGAATTCACTTCGAGATTATGCCCTGCACCTTGCGAAACCGCATGTACGCTTGGAATAAATGAACAACCCGTTTCAATCAAAGCCGTCGAAAGAACAATTATCGATAAAGGCTTTGAGGAAGGATGGGTAAAGCCCCGGATGCCTCATGTATTGAGCGGTAAATCCGTTGCTATTGTAGGTTCGGGGCCGTCGGGACTTGCTGCCGCCCAGCAATTGGTAAGAGCAGGGCACAACGTAACCGTTTATGAAAAAAATGCTAAAGTGGGAGGATTGTTGAGATACGGAATTCCTGATTTTAAACTCGAGAAGCAGGTTATCGAAAGAAGAGTACAGCAAATGGCAATTGAAGGAGTTGAATTTAAGACTGGAATAAATGTTGGCGTCGATATCCAGGCAAAACAGCTTCTTGAGCAATTTGACGCCGTTATTCTCGCAGGGGGTTCCGAAAAACCCAGGGATATTCAAATCCCTGGAAGGGAATTAAAAGGTATTTATTTCGCTATGGAATTCTTGACCCAGCAGAACAAGGTTATTGCGGGAGAGGAAATAGGAGATAGGATTTCCGCCGAAGGCAAAAATGTCGTTGTTATAGGAGGAGGAGATACGGGTTCCGATTGCGTCGGTACTTCCAACAGACAAGGTGCGAAATCGGTTACGCAGATTGAAATTTTACCGCAGCCTCCGGCAGAAAGATCCGAAAATACCCCCTGGCCTTACTGGCCGTTGATGCTGCGTACCTCTTCAAGTCATGAAGAAGGCGCCTTTAGGAAATGGAGCATCAATACAAAACTTTTTAAAAGCAACGATAAAGGGGAAGTTACGGCTCTCGTCTGCAACGAGGTAAAATTTGAAAACGGCAAATTTACGGATGTCCCGGGAACCGAGTTCGAGATACCTGCCGAATTGGTTTTAATTGCTGCAGGTTTTGTCCATCCTCTGCAGAGCGGATTGATAAACGAATTGGCGGAAATGGGAATGGAATTGGACAAAAGAGGCAACGTTAAAGCGGAATTCGGGTTGGACGAAAATGCGCACGCAACTTCACTCGCCAAAGTTTTTGCTTGCGGAGATATGAGAAGAGGGCAGTCTTTGATTGTCTGGGCTATCGCCGAAGGACGAAAATGCGCCGTTGCCGTTCATAAGACCTTAATGCAGGAAAACAATGTTGAAGAAACGGTGTCTTGATTGATGATTGTTGATTGATGATTGTTGATTGATGATTGTTGATTGTTGATTGATGATTGTCTTTCGGAATCGGTTATCGTGGTTTAGATGAATTGTATATTTCTATTTTGAATTCTTTACCGTTATAGCCTCGGTTCTTTATCTATTAATAACTAATTTATTATTATGATTACGGTAATTTATGTTTTATCATAAAACAAAAATAAATTTTTACGATTGCGATCCTGCAGGCATACTTTTTTACGGAAGAGTTTTCGAACTATGTCACCAGGCATATGAGGCAATGATAGACGGCTTTAAACTAGAAGAAGATTATTGGAATAATCCGGAATATATTGTTCCTGTTTTAACCGCAGAATCGCATTACCGCAAACCCATGAAATACGGAGAAATAATTTCCGTCGAATTGAAAGTGACCAGACTAAAATCGTCTTCTTTCGAACTTACCTATGCCTTCGTTAATGAAGCAGCCGAAATTTGCTGCGAAGCAAAAACAGTGCACGTTTTCGCGGATAAAAACAGCTGGAAGAAGACAGAAATGAGTAAGAATATTTCCGAGGGACTAAAGCGCTACCTTGAATGATTAATCTCTGAAATTTTTTCTTTCAGTTTTTCTTTTTGAATTTTACCCATTTCGGTTTTGGGGAAATTGTCGAGTAAATAAATCTTTTTAGGATGCTTGTAGGAGGGAAGTTTATGCCTGATAAACAATTTCAATTCTTCAAGAGTTAATTGTTTTCTATCTTTCAGTACCAGCGCCGCACATATTATATATCCCCATTCTTCGTCCTCCTTTCCGAAGATAAAGGCCTCTTTGATATCCGGATGCGTCGAGATTATTTTTTCGACTTCGTTGGGATTGATGTTTTCGCCTCCCGAGACTATTAAATCGCTTCTGCGTGCTTCTATATACAAGTATCCGTCACGGTCGAGGTAACCGTAGTCTCCCGTATAAAAGGCGTTCCCTCTGAATTTTTTCTCCGTTTCGGTTTTATTATTCAAATAGCCCAGGGCTACCGAATCGCCATCAATAACAATTTCACCGGAAACACCTTCGCTTAATATATTATTTGCTTCGTCTACGATTCGTATTTTATTCGACGGCAATGCCTTTCCGGCAGAGTCGGGTTTTCCGTAAAAATTCTCTTTCGTAAGTATGCTTACAAATGAAGAAGTCTCGGTCGTTCCGAAAGATTTTGAAACATTCCATCCGTTTTCTAGCGCTTTCCTTACCAGGCCCGGATCGATAAATCCTCCTCCCAGCAGAATATGTCTCAAGGCCGGATTCGGTTTTGCATTTTCGTCGAGAAGTCTTTTCAGTTGAGTTGCGACCAGGGCCGAAAGGGAAGGGTTATAATTATGAAATGCATTTTTCAAATCTTTATGTCCGGTAGTTTCAGAAAGAGCAAGTCCGGTACCGAATAAAAATGACCTGACTATTACCGAGAATCCGCCGATGTGATAAAAGGGAAGAGCGGCAAGCCATATATCTTCATGAGTATGCCGGAAATACGAATTCCCTGTTTCCGCACTCTTGATAAGGTTCTTAAAAGAAAATACGACGGCTTTTGAACTGCCGGTCGATCCGGATGTAAAGAGTATTAATGCTGTTTTCGCGGGGTCCGTATCAAGTAAAAATCCTTCGCATTTCAATGAGGGTAAATCATTAATGTTTTCTAGTTTTAAAGATCGAACCTTGAAATTTCTTATTACATCGTTATATGATTTCCCGTATAATAAGAACTTGCAGTCCGCGAATGAAATCTGGTCGTTTATTTCTTCTCGGAGAAGTCTGTTGTTTATCGGAACAGGAACAGCCTGTAATGTCCACAAAGCTAATAAGTAAATTACATAAGAGGGATCGTTGCTGCCAAGCAGCGCAACCCTGTCGCCCTTTTCTAAACCGTTGTCTTTTAGGAAGGATTGAGCGGATAAGATTTTTCCGTAAAGGGATGAATAATCATAAACCTCATCGCGGTATAGAAGAGCCGCTTTTGAAAGGTTTAATTTATTACTTGCCAGTAGTCCGAAAAAATTCATACAGAAACTTATATCTTATTGATTTGACGTTGAGTATTTTTCACCCGCCGTTATATTTTCAAAATACGGTTCTTTTACAGGAATATTTTCCCGTCGGAGACCGGGTAGGGATCTTCATATAAATCTTTTTCATAATATCCTGCGGTCGATAAGCCGTGAGCTATGTTTTCCCTGATGAGCGAAGCTGCAAATACCGCAAATGATTTCCCCACCGCGGATTCGAACGAAGAGGATATAACAGTTCTTAATCCGTTGTCGGAAGCCCGGTCGATGATTTTCAATGTCGGAATTATACCTCCGATCATCATGGGTTTTAATACTAAAATATCCGCCGCTTTTTTTCTTATAAAATCGTCCGCGTCGTCAAACGACCTCACAGATTCATCCGCTGCAAGGGGAATTTCGGATGTTCCCTTTAATTTTATGAACTCGTCAAAGCTTTTTACCGGCTGCTCGATAAATTCGAGTTCGTACCGCTCGAGTCTTTTGATATTTTCCCTCGCTTCGCGGAGGTTCCATCTGCCGTTTACATCCGCTCTGATTTTTAAATTTCCATTTATTTTTCTAATTCCTTCAATACATTCCAAGTCTTCGTTGAATGATGATCGGCCTACTTTTAATTTTATTGTCGAATAACCGTCTTCAATAAATTTTTGCGCCGATTGCACCGCCTGTTCCGGAGGCATAAGTCCGAGTACGGCATTTACGTTGATAATACTATTCGATTTTCTTCTCAGAAGATCGTTTAATGTAATATTCTTTTCCTTGCAGATCAGGTTAAGAAGAGCTTGCTCCAGTCCGTGTCTGATTGATGGTAGATCTTTAAAGTCGTGTAGAACTGAATCAAGACTGGTAAAAAGATTATCGAGATCTATTTTTATTTCAAGATTAAAATTTTCCAATGCCCGGGCCGCATCCTTTATTGATTCCGAGCCGTAATCAGGGAAAGGAGCGGCATCGCCGGTGCCTGAAATTCCGGAATCGCCTTTTAACTTTATAATAAACCCGTTTCTTTCATTTATCTGTCCTTTGGCGGTAATAAAAGGTTCGGTAAATTTTAAAGTATATGGGAAATATGTAAGTTCAATTTTGTTCATAAAGTCAGACCCGCGGCGAATAATAAACCGAAGATAGCCGAAAATTTGGCGGTTAGTTCCAGCGTCTTGTTTAACTGCAGGCCTTCCAGACGGAAAAGCATTAAGATCAACCTAAAAGCAATCGGAAGGGTCAATAAAGGAAGAAGGATCCAGAAACTAAATTTATAAAAGAAAAACAATAATGCCGGGACAAGAAATGAAACGATAAGCAGGAATATATATTGAAACCTTGCAAAATTTTTACCGAAGATTACGGCAAGTGTCCTTTTCCCGGCTGCCTGGTCCTCTTCAATGTCCCTGTAATTATTAACAACAAGGATGTTGGTAATTAATGCGCCGACGGGTATTGATGAAAGAAAAGAAATTATCGAAAGTTTTTCCGTCTGAATATAATAAGTGCCCATTGTTCCTACTATTCCGAAGAACATGAAGACGAAAATATCGCCTAACCCGTTGTATGCGAGAGGAAACGGTCCCGCAGTATAAGCTATACCTGCAAGTATAGATAAAACCCCGATTATTAATATTAAAAGTCCGGCTTTCATTACCAGGATTAAACCCAGCAAAAATGCCGTAAAGAAAATAATAAAGCTGCCTATTTCCATCTCTTTCCGGGTTATCAATCCCGAAGCCAGTACTCTAATGGGGCCCTTCCTTTTTTCGTTGTCGGCTCCTTTCATAAAATCGTAAAGATCGTTTACGAAGTTGGTTCCGATTTGAATTAATAAGGAACATATTAAAGCTATCAGAGAATAAATGAATTTAAATTTATCTTCGCTTACAGCCAGAGCCGAGCCGACAATCACCGGTACCAATGCTGCAGGTAATGTTTTCGGGCGGCTGGCCAAAATCCAGCTCTGAAATTTAGTGGTATTAAATGTCTCTTCTTGCATATTTACGATGTTTAAGGAAGTTTGGGAAATTTGTTAAACTCGGGTTTTCTTTTTTCAAGATATGCTTTTTTCCCCTCCTGCGCTTCTTCGCTCATATAGTAAAGAAGAGTAGCATTGCCGGCCAATTCCTGTATGCCCGCCTGCCCGTCCAGTTCGGCATTGAAGGCGGATTTTAATAATCTTATTGCCATAGGACTATGCTGCAATATTCTTTTTGCCCAAGTTATTCCTTCCTCTTCAAGTTTCCCGACCGGAACAACTTTGTTGACAAGACCCATATTAAAAGCTTCTTCCGCGCTGTATTGATTGCATAGATACCAGATCTCCCTGGCTCTTTTCTGTCCGACCATCCTCGCAAGATAGCTAGCTCCGAAGCCTCCGTCAAAACTTCCCACCTTGGGGCCGGTCTGGCCGAATATTGCATTATCGGCCGCGATGGTTAAATCGCAAACTACATGCAGGACATGTCCGCCTCCTATGGCGTAGCCCGCAACCAGGGCGATTACCGGTTTCGGAATGCTTCGTATTAATTTTTGCAGGTCCAGTACGTTTAATCTGGGTACCCCGTCTTTTCCCACGTATCCTTTATCGCCGCGGATCCTTTGATCTCCGCCCGAACAAAATGCGTATTTCCCGTCTTTAGAAGGGCTTTTACCTGTAAGCAGCACTACGCCGATACTCTGGTCTTCTCTAGCATCCGAAAAAGCATTATACATTTCGATAACGGTTTCAGGACGAAACGCGTTCCTTACTTCCGGCCTGTTAATTGTAATTTTAGCAATTCCCTCCGTCTTTTCATAAATAATATCATGGTAATCCCCGGTCTTTTTCCAATTTATATTCATAACAAGTCCTATTTTATTTTATTGAATTATAAAACTATGAAAAATTTATGTTTTTTAGAAAATCCATTATCACATTTATATATATTTCCGGTTTTTCCAGATGCACATTATGTCCGGCATCCCGGATTATTAAATGCCTGGCGTTATCCAGGTATTTAACCATTTCCGAATTAATTTGAGAAAATTTTTCGTCGAGTCCGCCGGTTAAGAGTAGTACGGGAACTTTTATTTTATTTATTAAATCGTGAAGCGGCGGCATACTCCCGGTTCCCGATGAGAGCAGCGAATTGGCCAAACCGGTTTTATTATTTTTCATTTTTTGCGACTTAATTTTTTTCAGTTGTTCGCCCGGAAGTCTTTTTTGTGAAGCGAAAATATTCTTATTCATCCAGTAATCAACGAATTTTTCAATATCATTCGATAAAATAAATTCCGCGGTTTTTTTATCGCTGTCAACCCGGCCTTCTCTCAAATTTGATTCTTTTATTCCCCATGTAGCGCTTTCAAGTATTAATCCGTTTATTTTATCAGGGTATTTTACCGCGTAGGATAATGCAAGCCTTCCTCCCATGGAATACCCTATAATTACGGGTTTTCGTCCGAGAAATTTTGAAATAAATTCGTCGGTTCGAGAAATAGTCGGATCAATTGTGTACAGTTCCGGGTTATCCGGGCAATCGCTGTTACCGTGACCTATAAGATCCATAGCATAAACATTGTACTCTTTTTTTAGGGAGGGTATCAGGAAATTCCAGTCGAATGCGGAACCGGTAAATCCGTGAAGTAGCAAAATATCGTAAGCATGGATTTCTTTTGCCGAATATATTTCGCAATTCAAAACCGTATCGGAAAGTTTAATTTTCATTTTTGATGATCCTAACATGCGACATGAATATTAATATTGAAAATCCTCAAGAGAAGAATTTAGCTGAGTTTCCTGCCGACAATTTTCCAATAATCTTTGCGTAATTTTAATGAATCCGAAGAGTTTGTCTTAATTTCCAGAACAGAAAACCGATTTTTCGAAAACGCGGTTTTCAAAGTCTTTTTAAAATCAGACCACCCGGTTATTTTGAAATAATTTCCGCCGTAAGCTTTTATGAAATGTTTAAAGTCCAAATTATGAGGTACGACAAAATATTTTTTGAAAATTTCGCCGTAGCCCGAAACAGGTAGGATTTCGAATATGCCGCCTCCGTTGTTATTTAAAAGCACGATAACCAAAGGGATATTGTAATTTTTTGCCGCAAGTAAACCGTTCAGGTCGTAATAGAAAGCTAAATCCCCCGTAATTAATAAAGTCGGTTCCCCGGAAGCTTCCGCGATTCCCAATGCCGTCGATGTTATTCCGTCTATTCCGCTTGCGCCCCTGTTGTTGTACAGGACTATTTTTTTCCTGCTGTGAGAGGCAAAATAATCAAAATCCCTGACGGGCATACTGTTGGAAAGCATGATCCTGCAGCCTTCCGGGATACTTTGCAAAATTTCGTTTATAACACGGCATTCGTTCGGGAATTTTGAACCGTCGATTACTTCTTTTTTAACTTTGTCGGCGATTTTTTCGGCTTGTTTAAAAGTATTAAGCCAGGTATTTCTTCTTCTTGCAAAACCGGCAGAAGAAATCTTTTCGTTCATTATCCCGCAGAAGTGATACGGCAGGCATGCGATAGCGGCCGTAGCTTTATCTGAGGGATCAAACCAATCGCCGTATTCGTTTATCATAAACCGGGGAGGGTTAATTTTTTCGAGAAAAGTATCAAATGCTTTGGAAGTAATTGTTCTTCCGAATTGTAAAATTATTTCGGGAACGTTTTGTACGGTGAAATTAGCGGACCTGAGGAATGCATCGAAATTGGTAATTATGTTTCCCTCTTTATGGCTGCCGAAACGGATCTGCGAAGTTCCGTCGGCAAGGATGGGATATTTAAGAATCTCCGACAGCTTTTTGCAATTAATTAAAAATTTACGGTCGTAGTTATCGGGTCCTATAATAATGAGTCCCTTTTCCTTCCTTATTAAATAGTCGTAAATTCTAGCAAGCCATTTCGTTTCGGAGGATGCCGCCGGCGGGCAGAATCTTCTAGTAAGTGATTTTTCGTTCGCTTTTGAGTTTACGTTTAAAATACCGTTGCTGACTTCGTCGGTGTAAGATCTGGGTTCAAACGGTTTCCTGAAAGGGAAATTTATGTGAACAGGCCCGCGGGATTGGTTTGTAGCCGTTATAACCGCGCTGCGTGTAATTTCTTTAAGTTCATTTAATCTATCGACGGTCGCGCATGGAAGTCCAGCGTCTTTAAAAAACCTTATATGGTTTTTATACAACTTTTTTTGATTTATGGTTTGATTAGCGCCGCGATTTAACAATTCGGGGGGGCGGTCCGCAGTACAAATAATCAACGGGACTCTTTGCTGATACGCTTCAACAATGGCGGGGTACAGTTCGGTTGTCGCCGTTCCCGATGTGCAGACAACCGCGACCGGAGTTCCGGAGGCTTTAGCCAGTCCCAGCGCAAAAAATCCGCTGCTGCGTTCGTCGATATTAATATAAGTTATAATTTTTTTATTGCTCGCGAATGCAAATGTCAACGGAGTATTTCTGGATCCCGGCGAAAGGGCGGCATATTTAACTCCCAGAGATGAAAGTTCGTTTACAAACGTTTCGGCCCAAAGTATGTTTCTATTAATTTTTATTTTCATATGTAAATAAGGACAATATAGTTTTTAGTTTAAGCTCCGTTTCTTTGTATTCCGAATCGGGATCCGAGTCTAGTACAATTCCTCCGCCGGCGTAAGCGGTAAGTTTGTTTCCCGTTGTCAGCGCGGATCTTAATGCAACGGCAAATTCAGCTTCGTTGTCCAGATTAAACCAGCCAATAATTCCGGAATAAAGGCCTCTTTTATAACCTTCCGACTTCTTAATCAGGTGCAGAGCGGTATCTCGGGGCAAACCGCAAACCGCCGGGGTGGGGAAGAGTTCTTTGAGAAGGCCGAACATCGAACTTGTCGAATCTATTTCGGCAGTAATTTTTGACCATATATGCTGAATGTTTGCGAGTTTTTTAATCGCGCAGTGTTTTTCCAATTTTAAATTGACTGTGATTCCGGAAATGGATTCCTTTATGTAATCGATTACAATATTGTGTTCATTAAGATTCTTTGCATCGTTAAGCAACGTACTTTCAAGCAAAGCGTCTTCGGCCGGGTCATTTCCCCTGGCTGCGGATCCGGCCAGAGCATCTATCTCTATTCTACCGTTTGAAAATTTTGCCAGCTTTTCGGGAGTCGCACCGAAGAATGATGATTTTCCGCGGTGAAATATAAATAAATAGCATTCCGGATAATTGGTGCGGAACTGTTTAATAACATAATCAAGATGAAGTTCTTCCGACATGTACATTTCGACTTTCCTCGAAAGTACTACTTTATCAATCCTTTTTTCCTCTATATTGCGAAGAGCTTCAGTTACCAAATTTTTCCATTTCTTCTTATCTTTTGGAGATTCTCCCAGGCTCTTGACAATTTTCGGCGCCGGGTTCGCTACAGGGATATTTGTCCCCGTGACCAATTTCTCGAGTTTACTTTTAAATTTATTGATTATCGGTTCTTTGGAGGATCCGGCGGAATAATTGAAATTCAAAAAAATAAAATTGTTATGAGAATGTTTTAAAAGCATTATCTCGGGGATAAACCAAGTTGAGTCCTCATAATCCTGCCAGTCCGGGTCGCCGTGATCGTACGTAAATTTCATCCCTCCCATGAACATGGGTATATGTTTCTTTTCCAGGTTTTCCCAGTTATTAATGAAAGAATTTTTAATTTCCTTTACTTTTTTATCCGTCATGGCAAACCTTCTATCCCCGTTTTCGGATACTGATTCCGCCTCATCTAAGCCTATGACAGAGAAGTTTTTATTAGGCTGTTCGAAATAAAAAGATCTTTCGAACTGCTTAATTGTACGGTTAAGGGAGTTAAAAAATGAAAGATCGTCGTGCCGGGCGTAAACACTGATAAATGCGTTGTTCAGATTTTTTTGTCTTAGTTTTTCGTTTATTTCCGAAAGGAAATCGGATAAGACTTTAATAGAAAGAGATATGAGAGATTCCATTTTTCAGTTAAAAAATTTTTAATGTTAAATATAAATTTTTAAGAAAAGGTTTCCAATCTACAGAAAGACGGTGTGCCGTTCAACCGCAAATTTGTGAGCAATCAGACAATAATAAATCATTGAAAAATAATGTCCTCCTCTATTGTTTCCAGCATTTTTAAATAACTGCCGTATCTTTCCCGAGAGACGGCTTCTTTTTCTACGGCGTCAATTACGGCACAACCGGGTTCGTGAAAATGCGTGCAGGTATTAAACCTGCAATTATTAATAAATGGTAAAAATTCAATGAAATAATGACCCAGGTCCTCTTTTTTGATCCCGTACGGTTCAATTTCTCTTAAGCCCGGCGAATCCAATACGTACGTACTTTCGTCTACTTTTATCATTACGCTTGTTACTGTAGTATGCGTTCCTTTTTCGGTAAAAGTGCTGATTTCACCCGTTTTTAATTTAAGATGAGGGAACATTACATTAATCAAAGACGATTTGCCTACTCCGGAATGACCCAAAAACAGATTTATTTTATTTCTTAATTGATCAAAAACATCTTGAGTACCGGAATTGTACAGTGCCGAAACAAGATAGACCTTATAGCCGATTTTCCTATAAAGTTCGCTCCAAAATTCGGCTTCTTCGGTACCCAGATCCGATTTATTTATTACAATAAAAACATTTAGACGGGCACTTTCACCCAGCACGAGAAGCCTGTCAACAACTTTGTTATTAAATGCGGGTTCGAAAGTACTGGCAACTATAAAAAGGTTGTCCAGATTGGATGCGATAATTTGTTCGAGTCTTTCTCCGCGGTAACTTGCACCCCTTATTTTAGGCGCTTTCCGCGACAGATAATTTCTTCTTTCGAATATTTTATATATTACACCTGTACCGTCGTCGTTTAAATCAAACTCAACTAAGTCTCCTACGGCGGCGATATCCCTTTGATAAAGCTTATCTTTTTTTAACCTAAAATCTTTTTTGAATTTTCCCTTAAGCGAACATCTGATTGTTTCATCGGATACGCTGCTGAAAACATAATAGTCTTTACTTTCAATTCTGCAAACTGCGCCTTTGATGCTGATCTCCCAAATGTTTGTAATTCGTGTTATAAAAATATGATGCGGCAACTTTCTTGTCAAATCCGAATTGGCGTCTTGTTGGGAACGTATGCAGAATTGCTTTGAAAGCGCTATTTGAAATGATATTCTTTTTTAATCCAGTATTCTGCTTCGCGACCGTTGATTTTGTTAACCTGCCACCTTGACTCTTTAACGGCATTAAGAACATTCCGCAGACATTCCTCGCTATCGGTAGTGTTTGCGAGAAGTATATACTTCTCCACCTTTCCATCCTTCCCGATCTTTAAAGAAAGTATTATATCTCCTGTGATTTTTTCAAAGGTTTTTTCCGGCAAAACTTCTTTAATTTGCCGAGGCTGAAATGCCGGAGAATCACCGCTGCCCCGGTTGTTTTTTGTCGGGTTTAAATTTTCCGAATTTTTATGCAAATTATTTTGGGTGCCGATTAAAACGTCATGCAGCATTTCGATTCGTGAGGAAATCTCCGAAAATTTGATATCCGGTATTTCGGGCATACTGAATTTTTTTCCGCTAGATACATTCGGCTGTATTGTGGGCGGAATATCATCCGTTGAGAATAATTCAGGGGGAACGTAAATCTTTTCTTTTTTACCATTTATTCCGGGAAAGAAAATAAACAAAATAATAATAACCGACAGGCTGCAAATAATTGCGGTTTTTAGATTCCTCGAATAATGTTTATCATGTAATCGCGGTATCATAATAAAAAATAACACTTGCAGATTTAATTAACAACATCAATTAAATAATACTTTGGAGGATAAAAGCTTGTACAAAAAATGGTCGGCAATCAAAAATCCGGTGGGTAAAAAATCCCTTCCGGATCGTAGACCCGGGAGGGATTTTAAGAGAGGAGTTAAAATCTGTAAGTCATGGAAACAATAACTCTGTTGTCAGTAAGCTTTTCGTTTATTCTTGATTGGTTTGTTCCGTAATTATCATAATACGAATCCCACCAACCATGGGCATAAGCAAGATCTATCCCGAAGTCTCCTTCGGCAAGATAGCCAATACCTGCGGTGAAATATTTCCTATCAAAACTGGTAGGATCACCCTGGTACGCAGACGGCATCACCATATAGCCTGCTCTCAATCTTAAACCGACAGCCGGGATCGTATACTCGGCGCCGAGGTTATAATTCAAAACGGATTTTAGATTCTGCTGCATATAATTGTTTTGTTCGTTTACATAATTAACTGTCAATCCGTCTGCGTTGTCGAATTTAAGCTGGGTATAGTCTATATAAGTTGCCTGAGCGTCAAATATCAATCCCTTCATATTTAAAGAAAAACCGCCTGCGAATTCATAAGGGGTAACTATATCGTATTGCACCTGATCGCTGTATGTCGACTGATCCAAATTATACTGATAATTCCGGAACTGACTATATCCGTCTTCCGTAAAAGTTTCTTTTACGGTATATGTTTTCGGGAATTGAACCGTCAAGCCGATCCTGGCGACATTTTGCACCTGGTAAATCATTCCGAATTTTGCATTCCAGCCGGAAATATCCCAATTTAATATTTTATTTAAATAAAACTGCTGAAATCCAAGCGTGTTTATATTACCCGGATCCGTTTCGAGGTTGCTGTAAATACCCTTGGTATCTGTCTCGTAATAATCATTATTACTCTGGTAAGAACCGGAAATGAAGTTTAGATTTAATCCGACATAAAGATTTTTATAGGCCTCGATAGCTCCGGAAAAAGTCCAATTATTCAATGCTCCGCTCTCTATTAAACTTCCGCTTTGGTTCAATCGGCCGTTGATAATGGTATTGAAGCTTGTATCCGTTAAATAAAGATCATATGGAATGTTTGAAAAAGAATTTAAATCTTGAATTTTGGACGAATTACTGGAATTAAATCCGTTAAATTTCATAGTCGAGTTGAAATCTTTGGTAGTATGATAAGCAATACCGAAAACCATACTGCCGCGCGTAGTAGGGAAGGGCAGAGCAAAACTAAGATTGGATAATCTGGTGGATGATTTGGAGTTATCGCTGTAATTATTGAGAAATTCGCCGTTGTTATCATATCCGTCAATGCTGATTCCGCCCGAAAATTCGATTTTGTTGATTAGAGCCCAGCCTGCGGGGTTAAAAAACGCAGCACCTCCGTCATCGCTTAATCCGATATAACTATTGCCCATTCCTAAAGCTCTGGCATTATTACCCAAACCGTCGTAACCCAATCTCAATGCATCTACACTGTTCTGTGCGTATATATTATTGCATAAGAGCAATCCCGCAATAATAAAAAGCTTTGTGAATTTCCTAGACAAGCTTTCCATTAGTTCCTCCCGTTGGAATTTCGATCATTATTGGAATTTTTATTTCCGGAATTAGTATTGCTCCCTCTCGAATTTTCATTGCTTGAACCTGAGCTGCTCCTGGTACCGTTGTTGTCGGTTCTTTTAACATCGGCAGAACCGGTAGAGCCGCCGGATCTATCGACAGTAGCTGTAGTGGAAATCGGAGGAGCCTGTAACCCGGGGGTATATCCGCCGTTCCTGCCGTTATCGTTTCTAAGGTTTGTCATCGCTCTGCTGGTATCCCTATAATATGCGGATCCTGCTTGATTATATCCGTTGCGGAAAAAAGAATCCCACCAATGATTATGATAGTAATAATAATATTCGCCGTAGTACGGATTATCATAATACGAATCATTATTGTTATCATCTGCGGGCATAGGAGTATCGGGCGACCATATTACCGTATAGCAGCCGCTTAATCCGAATGCCAGTAAAAAGATAATAGGTGTTATATATTTTTTTATATTATTCATTTTTATTACCTGCCTCTATTTCTGTCCGATCCGCCTCTGCTTCCGCCTTCGGAACGAGACGGAGGGGGACTGTAACTTCTGGGTGCCGAATAGGTTCTAGCTGGCGGAGAATATGACCTCGGAGGTTGATAACTTCGCGGTTCACTCCTGGGGTGGTAACTGCTGCTGCCCCTGTTCCCCGGTTGTGAATAAGTAGGACGATTTTCCTGTCTCCTTGTACCCGATCTGCTTCCGGTGTACCCTTGGTTTCTGCCGTTATTATTTCTCGGAGATCTGTAGGTCCTACCGCTTGATCTGCTTTGGTTTCTATTGTTGTTTGTATTACTTACGGAAGCGGGTCTTCGTGCATTGTTGTTGGAACCGGTTGTGCTGTACGGTTCCGGTCTTGAACTCGATGTTGAATAAATACCGGAATTACCGTCCCTGCCGTTTCTGTTTCTGTCACCTCTTCCACCTCCGTTATCATTTCTTAATCCTATCATTTCTCTCGATCTTGTATATTGATGACCGTTATTGTAATATCCGTAACCCCCATAATACGAACCGTAATAACCGTAGTATGGGTTGTAGTAAGAAGGATAATAAGGGTACGGTCCCCAATATCCGGGATAATAACCTGTCCATAATCCGTAAGGATCCCAATAATAAGGATTATAAAAACCGTCTCCCCAACCGAATCCTAAAGAAAAATTATATCGCCAGAAAGGATAACGTGTAAAGGAAGGATAGCCGTAATAATAATTATCCCAGGACCAAGGAGGCTGATTGTAATAATCGTTAAAATTACCGTTTTGATAATAACTTGAAGAATCTGAATAACCGTACTGATCACCGTAAAGTGAATCGGCAGGAGTTTGTCCGTTCTGATATCC
Source organism: Ignavibacteriaceae bacterium (assembly GCA_046706945.1). GTDB lineage: Bacteria > Bacteroidota > Ignavibacteria > Ignavibacteriales > Ignavibacteriaceae > FEN-1297. The sequence continues at coordinate 43,757 of JBJKOY010000083.1, forward strand.
TTGATCGTTGCCGCTACCGTACCCGTTATTCATGGCGAGCTGGGTGTAACATCCACCGAACAAAAAAGCGGCAATTATCAGGATAATTCCGCTCCATATTTTTAAATTTTTCATTTTCAACTCCTCCGCTTATTTTACCCGTATAAATATCTGCAAAAACCGAGCCTAAATAAATACTTAAAAAAATCTTATGATATGAAACATAAACTTTTTTCTGTTCCTATACGTGTACAAAATATTAAACTTTGTTGTCTATAAATTAATACAAAAACCATCTATTTATTTAGACAAAAATAAAGTTAAAAAGTTTAAGTTTATGACATTGCGTATTTTTTAAAAAATACTCTTGATATATTCAATTCTTATTGCTCTATCCGCCGATGAAGGACTCCATTTTTTATTATCAAGCAGATCTCTAAGATCAAAACCGAGAGTGAATCCCTCTCCGACAGCCCATCTTATTCCGATATTTAAATAACCGTTTCCTTTTCCAAAATACCTTGTCGAATTGTCGTTAAACGCAAAATTATATTCACCTATAAGTGAAACATTAGAACCGATTGTTTTTTCGGCACCGATCATCAGATTGAGGAAGTTGTCTCCGTCTTTATTTTCCAAAGAATAATTTACGGTTCCGTGAAGGCTTAGATATCCAAGAAATTGAAAATTTTTACTCACCGCTCCAAAAAATCCCGGTGATTTGATCGCATATCTGGATAAAGAATCAAAATATTCGCCTTTACCTTGAGAATCAAATCCAAATGTAACGGCAGGAAAAGCAACCGTTTCATTTATAACTCTAAATCGAATATTAATTCCCGGGTAATTGTACCAATCGGGCCTACCCGCGCCAATAACATTTACGCCTCCGTAAGATATTCCGAAACTTATATTATCAAAAACGCCGACCTCGATCTTCTCAATTAAGGTTCCTCCGGGTAGAACATCCGAAGTAATGCCTACATATCCTTTTTGCAAAATTCCGGCCGTAGGCATATCTATTAAAGATCTATATTCAAACTTTGCGTTGGTGCCTGCGGTTCCTTGAGCATATAAGAATGTAGCCCCTATCACTAAAAAAATGAAGTAAAAGAATAATTTTTTCATATTTCCTCATATTTTTCTGGATATTATTTAGAGATAAATGAAAAAACCCCGATTAAATTTAAAGATTTTTTATGCTTTTATCTTTAATTATTTCTTTTTTAGGGAAAATATTTATTTCCACTGAAGAAGGAAATAACGCATGTTCAGACTTAAAAAGAACAATCACTTTGCCGTGCATATGCTTTGTTTGTATGATTAATTGCCCCTTTTTACAATTCTCGGTAATTATATTAACCAGTTCATCCCCGGATTTTATCTCGAATTTTGTTCTTGAGTATCTAATTGGCACTTTTTTACCGATCGAATTCAAGGGAATAATACTCAATTTAATCTTTGAACTATAATCCGAATATAATTCATTTGGTTCAAGGCGATAAATGATTTCATATATGCTAAAAACGTAGTAATAAATCCCGTAACATACAGTAGAACAAAGAAGCAGAATAATAATATAAATTTGAATCCAATCCATTAGTATGTCAAAGGAATTAATGATGTTGGGTGCTTTTGATGTTCCTAATCTTTTTCAACATATTTTTTATTATAAGCTCCACCACTTCATCCGGTACGCCGTCAATGTGCTTCGATTTAAGCCTCATATCACATTGATCATTTACATAGTCAATTACAAGGAACTGGCTTTTATCGGTAAACACTATCTCCGTTGAAAAGAAATCCAATTGAATAATTTTGGCTATCCTTCTTGTTATATTAAAAAGGCTTTTCAGATTATATTTAATAATATCTTCATTCGTAAGTATTTTATAAAAATGAGTCTGGTCATCCCACCATACGGGAATGGCTTTGCCGAATGCCCAAAAAGATCTGAACCAAGCTCTTTGTTTTTTAAATAAATAAGGATATATCTTTTCCTGTAGAATATATTTATCGTCTGAATTTGTAGCCCTTTCGTCAAGGACTTCCTTCAGTGTTTCGGCTCCCGTAACAACTCCGACTCCTCCGCCCGTCGTATTGCAGGGCTTTATGATAAACGGTCTTCCTAGCAAAGCAAGATCATCGATTGAGATATAAATTTCCTCTTTCTCGCTGTGGGGGGGAATAATTATGGAATATGGCACATGCAGTCCGGCGGTGATGAATTCCAGATGCATGCTGGCTTTATCTATTGCATGCAGTACTTTATTATAAGGATTGAAAACAACCGTTTTCCTTTTGGCGAGGATTTTACCCAATTCCTCGAAATTTTCGTTTACGTCCCATGCCCTGTCAAGATAAAAAGAAAACGAAAGATCTTTGGCAAGAATCCTTTCTCTAACTTCGTTTATATTATAATCCGATACTCGAAAACTTGTAAGCCCGGCTTTCCGGAAGATATCCTCCGTCAGATTAATAAAATCATCGTCGTATTCCCATACAAAAGCCAGTCCTAAATCGAATTTTTCCATTTCCCTTAAAAGTTTGCACAAAAATAACCTTTAGAAAATTCGCACGCAAGAAATGTGAGATAAATGAAGGATATATCTTAATTTTTTCATATTTTCATGTTTTCGAAATAATAATTTATTGAAAGGGAAATATATTTTTCCGAATGCCTATTAGAATTAAATTGTATGGCATTTTTTGGTATATTAACATCTGATAAATTAAGTGAATATATGATTAAAATATTTATATTGTTCATGTCCGTATCTTTGTTGTTTATTGGCTGTTCGGTCCAAAAAGAAACTACACAAAGCATTAACTCGAACGACAGTACTGTTTCTTTGTTAAATGATAAAAACAGTGATTCTTCCGCGGAAGCTCTCGATCAATTTATAAACGGTTCACTAGCAGAGGCCAAAGGCGATTATGCTAACGCAATTATCGATTATCAGGATGCATTGAGGATTTCACCCCGACCCGGTATTTATTTTGCATTGGCCAAAAATTATTTTTATTTAAATAAACTGTCTTTAGCGCTGGAAAACGCAAGAAAAGCACTTCAGATGGATTCTACTAAAATCGATTTTTATAATTTGTTAGCCGATATTTATACTACCGGAAAACAGCCTGATTCGGCAGCCGTTGTATTGAACAAGGTAATAAGACTTGATTCCAGCAATGTGGATGCATATTACAGACTTGCAAGGATATATGAATCGAACAAACCTCTTAAAGCCATAAATATTTACAACAAGATCACGGATATGATAGGTCCGGACTGGAGCGTGCTAATCAGAGTAGCCGAGTTGAACGCGAGCCTTGGTGATTTTAACAAAGCGGCAGGTTCGATCAGACAATTGCTGACCATTGACCCGAGTAATTCGTCGCTGCAAAAACTTCTTGCCGAATATTATCAGCGGGCAAAAAAATACGATGAGGCTTTAAAAATTATCAACGACGTAATTGCTTTATACCCCGACGATCTAGATGCTCGCGAAAGGAAAGCGCAAATTTACCTTGCGCAGGACAAATGGAAAGAAGCTGCGGACCAATACGAGTATATAATGAAACGCAGCGATGTCCCCTTCGATATAAAATTAAAGATAGGAGCTTCTTATTTCGAAGCTTCCTTAAAAGACAGTACTTTAACTCCCATCGCCAAGAACTTTTTTAATACCATGGATAAAGATACCTCAGCATGGCAGGTAAAGATGTACCTCGGGGCGATTGCTATTAACGAGAAGAACGATTCTGCGGCAATAGGTGAATTCCAATCCGCAACTAAATTGGCTAGCTGGAATGTTGAAGCCTGGGTTAGGCTGGGCGGCCTTTATTTCGACAATCATAAATATGCGGATGCGGTTAAAGTGATGGATGAAGCGATAAAAACTTTCCCTGATGATTTCCGCGTAAATTTTATCCTCGGAATTTCCCTCGCTCAAAACAATCAAAACGAGGAAGCTAAAAAATATTTAAAGAAAGCCGTGGATCTTAATCCCACGGATTTGAACGCTCTTTCCGCGTATGCATTCACTTTAAGCCAATTGAAAGACAACGACGAAGCAATAGTTTACCTGAAAAAAGCCCTGGATCTTTCTCCAAAGGACGTTAATTTGCTCGGTACTCTCGGTTTGATTTATGATACCCAAAAAGATTGGGCCAAATGCGACAGCACGTATCAAACCGCCCTTCAAATAGATTCTACAAATGCATTGATAAATAATAATTATGCCTATTCTCTTTCTGAAAGAGGAATTAAACTGGACAAAGCTATGAGGATGTCCAAAATTGCGCTTAAAGTCGATCCTGAAAATTCCGCTTATCTGGATACTATGGGGTGGATATATTTTAAAAAAGGCGAGTACGATTCTGCGAAAGGCTATATTGAAAAGGCCCTTAAAACCGGAGGAGAAAAACCCGATATACTGGATCATCTTGGAGACGTTGAATTTAAAATGGGAAATAAAGAAAAAGCCAGATCGATTTGGGAAAAAGCCCTTAAATTGGATAAAAACAACAATGAACTTAAGGAAAAAATCGAAAAAGGTATAAGTTGAGAAAATTATTTATTGCTTTGTTAGCAGTTTTGGAGTTCCTCCTTTTAATATTCAACGGATGTGTCCCTTCCAAGCCAACAGGTGAAATTGAAATTCTTCCGGCAGAAAGGCTTGTCAATAAACTTGAAATTAACCGGAGACGAATAAAAAATTTTGAGGGGAGCGGGACCATATTTATTAAAACGGACAGGTTCGACAACAAAGCAAATTTCCAGGTTGTTTTAATAAAACCCGATTCATTATATTTTACCGTTATGGGGCCGTTCGGAATAGAACTGGCCCAGTCGCTTGTAACGGAAAACAATTTTATCTTTTACGATGCCCTTCATAATACCGCGTACGAAGGAAAAGTTACCGACGATGTTCTGAGGAACATATTCAAAGTGAATCTTCCGTTCAAAGATCTTATTGATGCTTTTATCGGTGCCGTAAATCTTACCAGCCATCTTTATAAGCAACCGACCAAATATTCCGTGGATTACGACAATTATGTGTTGACTTATGCCGATTCACTTACAGATATTACTACTATTTACAGGGTGGATATCAGACAGCTAGGTATTACTGACTTTACAGTATTGAACGGATCAGGAGATAAAATTCTGGAAGGGAAATATTCGGATTTCGACTATCTTGAAAATGTTGCCGTACCTTATACAATAGATCTCCGCGATTACGAGAACGATCAAAGCGTTTCCATCAAATACAAAAAAATGCTGGCAAACCGGCCCGAAATTGCAATAGATTTCAAGGTCCCGGATGATGCAACAATAATCAAATGGTAAGTAGAAGCATTATTAAAGTTTTTTTAATAATATTAGTTTGCGTACTTAATCTTTCGGCACAGGAAAATAACCGGATCGCCGCCAAAAAAAACGAACTTTCCCGCATCAAAGACGAAATTACATCACTCCAAAACCGGCTGAAATTAAAGACCAGGAAAGAACGCGAATCCTATAACGTTCTTGAGAATTATAATAAACAAAATTTCCTGCTGAGAAAATTAATTTCAAACCTGCTTTACGAGGAACAGTTGAAAGAAAAACAAATCTCGGTGAACGAAAGCAGGATATCTGGTCTCCAGGAAGATATTTCGGTGCTGAAGAAGAATTATTCAAAGTATGTGGTATCCGTTTATAAGCACGGTTCTCTGAACGATTGGGTAAGCATACTGGACGCCGATTCGTTCGAACAGGCGCTTCTCAGATACAAATATTTAAAGCGGTTTTCAGAGAGAAGGCTGAAAGATTTACGAACATTGAAAGATAAAAAAGTTAGTTTGACTGCGGTAAAAGTGCGTCTCGAAAAAGAAAAGCGCGATAAAATACTTTTAGCAGATCAAAAACAGCAAGAAGAGAAAAATCTGCAGGAAAAAAGGGCTGAGAGACGAAGTATCTTAAAAAGAATTAGAAACGATAAAAACGCGCTTTTAAGCGAAATTAAGGCAAAAAAAGACGCCGAAAGCCGGATTCAGGATATAATCAGCAATCTTATTGAAGAGGCCGAAAGAAAGAAAAAAGAAGAAGAAGCCAGACTTGCGGCCCGCAAGATGAATGCAGGGGAAAGGAAATTAGCCGAGGCCGGCTCGGGAACGGAAAGCACGCCTGAAAAAGAATATGATATCGATTTATCTACTGCGGGCTTTTCTTCATTTTCTTCGTTAAAGGGAAGATTAAACTGGCCCGTACGTTCGGGGCGGATAGTTAAAAAATTCGGGGAAAACAGGAATGCCAGATTAAATACGGTGACGTTAAATTACGGCGTGGATATCAAGACATCGCCGGATGAAAAAGTTATTGCAGTTGCAGAAGGCGTTGTATCGGCAATAGACTGGCTTCCCGGCTACGGCAGCGTAATTATTGTTACGCACAAAGGAGATTACAGAACGGTATACAGCCACCTTTCGGACATTTATGTTAAAGAGGGAGACAAAGTAAAACTCGGGACCGTTTTAGGCAAGGTAGGGGAAAGCATAGAGGGTAATGTCCTTCATTTCGAGATCTGGAACTCAAGGGAAAAACAAAACCCCGAATTATGGCTTGCGAGGAGATAAATCTTTTTAACAGACATCTTTTGCTTCGAGTAATTTTTTAATCCCCGAGGTAACTTCCTTAATCGTAATTCTATTAATGTTGAATCCTTTTCCCATACTCATTTTATTAAATTCTTTTTCACCTAGTAAATCGGGCCTTTTCCAGGGATATAAATATATATTGTTACCGTCATCCGGATAAGGATGAAATCTGTTAATATGTTGTCCGTTGGAAATACAGATAAATTGTTTCTTCAACACATAAGAAATATGAAGAACGGCGCTATCGTGAGTAACAATTAATCTTGCGTGATAAATAACCGAAAGTAATTCGGGTAACGTAGTTCTGCCCGTTAAATTTTTTATTTTGTTGTTAAATACACTATTCAGTCTTTTGGTCCGTTTGCAATCATTTTTGTCGCCTACTAATATTATGTCGTATGTCGTCTCTTTAATTATCCAATTGATTAAAACCAAATAATTTTTAATGGACCATTTCCTACTATTTATACCGGCGCCGACCGCAAGAACGATATATTCCTTATTATGGGTAAATTCATTTCTCAAGCCTTCGATTTCAATGTAAGGGTATTTTAAATCTATCTTTCTATTTAGTAATATTTCAAAAAATTCGAGGTTCCTTAAAAATTCAAATTTATGAGCGGGTGAGGCGGGTATAATTTTCGTATAAAATTTGTTGGTAATATGCTTACGTTTCCACTCTTTTCGAGGAACCGGTTCTCCGCTGGATCCTATTCTAATTTTTGCATTGGTAGCTCTAACTATCGAATCTCCGAATAATGCTTCCCTGCTGAAAGTCGGTTCTATAACAACTCCGAATTTTAAACCGAATATTTTCCGAAGAAAGTCCAATCTATAAATTATATTATTGTAAAATTTTTTAGTATTCAACCATAGAAACTCGTCAATAAATTCGGAATCCAACTCTTGTGCTAATTTCTTCCATTTAACGTTTCCGCATAAAGTTATATGGGCATTAGAATATTCTGGAACTTTCCTCAATTGTTCGATGAAATTTCTGAATAATATATAATCACCGATTGAATCGAGTCTTACAATTAAAACTCTATTGTTGTAAAAGTAATTCCCCTTAATAAAAAGAGAAAAAAATATTTCCTGAATTAAGAATAATAACCTGTTTTGAAGGAAAATCCGGAATTTATTTAATCCTAACATTGGAATATAAATTATGCCTGTTAAAGTAATCCCATTTAAATTTTCTTAATTTAATTAAAAGAAAGCCGAATCTGTATTTTACCATTCCTATAATTATAAAGGTTTTTGCCCTATTTAGTAAGTATTTCCATCGAGCCCTTAGATTCCACATATTATAAGTCTTTAATATTATTTTGGTTTCCTTAAGAGCTTGCACCGGTTTTTCCCATGAATTCCCTCCGAAGTTCATCCTTGTCAAAGTTTTATTCAAATAATTCCCTTTTGAAAGAAAGCATGGATCTTTAGATAAAAAACGGCATAGCAGCTCAAAGTCCATAGCATAACGGAATTTCGTATCGAAGACACCGTATTTTTTAAATAATTCTTTTTTGAAAAACATTGAAGGATGGAAAAAAATCATTCCGTCTGCAAGAGAGTTGCCGAGCGGAGTTTTTATTACTGAACCTCTGACCGGATCATAAAAGAAAATATTCCCGTGCGTGAATAATATTCCTTCATTCCCGAATACCGATTCAACGGTTGACAGAACGTCGTTTTGCATATATTCGTCATCGCTATTTAAAAAAGTAATTATTTCTCCTTCCGCCTTGCTTATCCCTTTATTAAATGCATCGGCTATCCCGTAATCAGGTTCGCAAATAATCTTTAAGCTTTTATTTTTACCCGCTTTTGAATATAATTCGGAAGCGATTTCTAGTGTATTGTCGCTGCTTTCATTATCTACAATGATCTGTTCAAAATCATCGAAGGACTGATTCAACACGGTAGTTATATTGCGGGATATATGTTTTTCCGAATTATTTGTAGGGGTAATAATGCTGATTTTCATATAAAAAAGATTCTTAAAGTTGAATAAAATAAAGATTTTACATATTTCTCCCGATTTCAATTATTCGTGCGGTGTAAGCCGAAATATTATTGATTTGTGCAAGCATTATTCGGCAGACGAAAAATATAAATTATTCTTTATAACAAACAGGGGAAATTCGTTAAGCAGATTAAAAAAGATTAAAGTTACTATCAAAATTATGAATTTCTCCAGGGGGAAGATAAATTTGATTTTTTTCCTGCCCAATCTTATTTCGTTGTTATTCTTTTGCCGTAAAAATAAAATTAATATCATACATACGCATCACAGATATCCGGAACTGCTTGCTTTTATAACGGGTAAGATATTAAAAATTAGGACAATAGCTACCGTTCACAGCGTTTTGAAAGGACATAAATATTTGAGTTTCAAATCGGAACGCATTATAGCCGTTAGCAATACGGTGTTTTTATTGCTCACGGATTTTTTCAATGTCCCTTCTGAAAAGATAAACACCTTACTTAACTTCGTCGAAGCATCGAACATTCAACAGTGTGATGAGATAAAGGTACTTAAACAAGAATTGAATATCCCGCCGGATTTAAAGATATTTTTATTTTTGGGAAGAATTACCGCGCTTAAAGGCATAGACATACTGATCAGATCGTTTGAAAAATTATCGGTGCAAAGAAATGACTTGATGCTCTTGATAATCGGCGACTTTTACGATAGTTCGTTAAATAAAATAATAAAAGATTTACCTTATAATATAAAAATATTTCCTTCCGTGGAAAATCCGAGTCCTTTTTATTGCGTCACCGATACAGTGATATTACCCTCTTTAATTGAATCCTTGTCTTATGTTATGCTTGAATCCGGCATGATGAAAAAACCCTTCATTGGTTCGAGGACGGGAGGAATTGCGGAATTTATAGAGGACGGGGAAAACGGATTGCTTTTCGAGCCGGGTAATGCCGATCAACTGGCGGAAAAAATTAATTATGTACTTGATAATCCGGAAAAATCAAAATTATTGGGAGAGAATTTATACAAAAAAGTAACAGCCGAATGTTCGTGCGATAATTATTTCAAGAAACTCGACGAAATTTACAATGAACTTGTCAGATAAGACAGCCCTTCCCAAATTAAAGGGTGACTCCTTAAAAAAGGAGCTTTTTAAGATACCCGTTGATAATCTGGACTACGGGTATCTCTATGAAAATATAAAAGAAGCTATAGGTTCGAAAAACAAAATCGTTATAAATTATTTAAACGCTCATACGGTGAGATTATTAAGAAAAAATAAATCTCTAAGAACGGCTCTCCTAGGTGCAGATATTATTCATCCTGACGGAATAGGTATATGGTTTGCTTCGAGAATATTGAACAATTCGATCTTAAAATTACGGTTTAATTTTACGGACTGTTCGTTAAAATTTCTGGATGATTGCCAGAATGAAGGATGGAGTATATTTCTATTAGGCTCCGGAGACGAAATGCTTAAAAAAGCAGTGCGAAAATTGGGTGAAAAATTTCCTCGACTGAAAATAGCCGGTACCTTGAACGGATACTCGGGTGCGAAAATGGGAAATCCCGTCGGATTAATAAATGAAAAAATACCCGATATATTATGGGTGGGTATGGGAACACCGAAGCAGGAATTGTGGATAGATAAAAATAAAGATAAACTGAACTGCGTTGTTATCCAGTCGGTGGGAGATTTAATTACTTTCCTGGCTGAGGAAAAGACCAGAGGACCGGCTTTTATTCGTAAATTGGGACTCGAATGGTCAGTAAGGGTCTTGAGGCATCCTATAAAATATTTCGATAGGTATATTGTTGGAATACCTGTCTTTTTTTTCTTATTATTAAAACAATTTATTTTAAAAACGAATAAAAACTAAATTGTAATCCTCCGTGCAGGACTTTTTTAGAACCGTTATCAAAATGTTATTAAGCAAAATATTTAATATTTTAAATATTTTACGGGATGAAAAATTTATACGCTGAAAAGAATTATTAAAATTATAAATTTTGCCATTTAAACCCGGAATTTCCGTTAATATAAATTGTTACTTCGGATAAACTATAAATGCTGCTTTTCTATAAGAAACAAAAAATTATTTTCTTCTATATTTCCTTAACGGTTTTATTTATTTTGATTATTCAAAGTAAATTATTCGGACAGTTCAAAGTTTTAAAACTCGCATCCCAGGATAATTCTTTTAATTACAGATTGGATTTTTCCGACGTTTATTCTCTGCTTAACGGCGAAAACGGTAAATACCTGGATTTCAAATATTCATTGAACGAGGATAAACCTGGCGCTCCGATACTTCCTTCGAAGATAATTTATATAGCCCTTCCGCCTCAAAGCAAATTGACCGTCAACCTTAGCCGTCAAGTTTATAAGACATTTAACGGAATTAAAATTGCGGTAAATCCTTCGGTGAAAAACGTTAGCGATTCGGTGCTTCAATATATCCCGCAAAATATGCAAAAGATTTATTTCAGATCTGACCAATACCCTCCTAAAGAATACGAAATTTTAGGATATACATGGATCAGAAATTATTATTGCGGAGTTGTTAAAATAAATACGGCGTTTTATAATTGGAAAACCAAGCAGACAAAGATACTCCTGTCTCTGGATTTAAGCGCTGCCTACGGCGGGAATGTACCGTATTCGGTCAATAATTCCCCGGAAAGTATTTACGATAAAATGTTAAGTAAAATTATTATTAATTATAAGGATGCTCAAAATTTCCGTTCATACCGAAAATTAAGCGGCTATGCGGATTCAACGGGAAATTGGATCAATTATAACAACCGGTACATCAAACTAAAAATTCCCTCGGACGGTATATACAGAATCGGATACCAGGACTTAATTAATTACGGCGCCGATCCTTCGGAAATAGATCCCTCAACGGTAAAAATTTATTGCAAGGGCCGCCAGCTGCCCTTATATTTCAAAACCGAGAACGCAAATATTTTTTCTGCCGGAGACTTTATAGAATTCTGGGCTACCAAAAATTACGGCTCGCCCGATTACAGAAAAATTGTGCCTGCCGGAAGCGATTATTTAAATTATATGAATAGATATTCCGACACTACAATTGTTTGGCTCACCTGGAGCGGTGTTAAGGGGGAGAGGATAAAAGTCGTCAATACCGATACGAACAATTCAAACGATACCTTGACTTCTTATATAAATTTACAGCACTTCGAAAAAGACGTCAGGCTGTGGTACTACGATGCATCGGTTCCCAGGGTTCAGCTTCCGTTTTGGCAGGAAAACAAGGTATGGACATGGGCCTTCTGGGGAACCGGCGGCGGTTTTTCACTGCCTTTTACGGTTTCGGATGCGGTCCCGGGATCCAGGTTCCATACAGTAGCAAGATTAATAAGCAACGCCGCCGATGTTCAGGTAAACGCTCATAAAGTAGGGATAAGTATAAATTCAAACCCGGTAGCGGACACCATTAGTTTCGATTATACACAGACAGTTAATTTCTCTTCGTATTTTCCAACAGGGATTTTAAATAACGGAAGCAATACGCTTAAACTTACAGGCTTGCCTACCGCCGGTACGTTTCAACAGGTTTTGCTAGATTGGATTGATATTGAATATTACAGGGAACTGGATGCCTCAAACGATTCCTTATACTTTGCTTTTCCGGATTCGCTTTCCAAGAAATTGCGAATAATAAAGATCTCAAATATAGGCAGCGACTCTAGCTTTATTCTTTATAAGGTTAAACCGGATACGGTGAAAATGGAGAATTATTCGGTATCGGGCGCCGCGGATAAAGTGTTGACTTTCAAGGATACGGTATCCGGCGGCGACGCTTACATTCTTATTGCTCCCAAATACATTAAATCGCCCCTCTTTGCGGAAAATAAGAAGTTTTTAAACTTAAGAAAATCCGGCTTGGGAGCCGACGATATAATAATATCCAATAAATTATTACAGCAGTCGGTTTCCCAGTACAATGATTTTATAGACAATAGTTATCATATAAGAACATATGTGGCGTATGTAGATGATATCTACGACGAATTTTCTTACGGTTATGCAAAACCGGAGGCGATTAGAAATTTTTTATTATACGCTTACAATAACTGGACGCCTCCGAGCCCGACATATTTAACCTTAATCGGGGATGCAAACTACGATTATAAAAATTTATGGAGTCCGGTTCCGCAGGTCCGTAAGCAGGACCTGGTACCCTCGTACGGAGATCCGGTAAGCGACAACTGGTACTGCACATGGGATACCACTCAAATCGATATCCCGCAGATGCTTGTCGGAAGAATCCCGGCATCCGACAACTCGCAGGTGATTTTTTATCTGGGTAAATACCGCAAATATTTGACGCGCCCTTACGATGAATGGAACAAAACATTTCTTTTTTTCTCGGGCGGTGACCCGTCACTGCCCAGCGAACTGGCGCAGTTAAAATCCGTGAACGATTCGGTTTTAAATTATCTTGTAAAACCCAAACCCGTAGGAGGCGAAGGCATTAATTTTTATAAAACAATAAATCCCGTAACCAATTTCGGTCCTTTCACGAATAATCAAATTCAAAACTCGATAAATAACGGCGGGCTTTTCATATCTTATCTGGGTCACAGCGGAACCCAGACGTGGGACAACGGAATAACCTCCGTGAACGATTTGAAAAATACCTACGATGACAGGTTCCCTTTAATAACCGATTTCGGGTGTTCGACAGGGAAGTTTGCAGAACCGGACGTAAAAGCTTTCAGCGAATTATTCCTATCCGAATCGGATCAGGGACAGGCTATCGGCTACCTCGGGAATTCAAGCTTGGGATATGTTTCAACCGCCGTTTCTGCGCCTCTTTACTTCTACGAATATATTTTAAAAGATACCGTCACAAACATTGCCGAAGCCCATCTTCTAACCGTCATAAAAAGATTTCAGGAAAACGGCTACAGCGATGTAAACAGGGTCTTTGCTTATTGTAATATATTATTCGGCGATCCTCTAATTAACCTTAGACTACCTTTAAAACCTAATCTCAGTATTTCCGCCGGAGATATCCGCTTCTTGAACGATAATCCTACCAGCCAGGACGATTATTTACCGGTGAAGGTTTATTACCATAACTACGGTTCCGTTCCCGACGACAGCGTTGATATTTCCGTCAGCGATAAATTAAACAACGTATCCGTATTTTATAAAAGCTTCCGCGTTCCGGTACCGCTGTTATCTGATTCGTTAAGCGTTAATATACCCGTTAAAAATTTACCGGGAGAACATACCGTTAGTGTTGTTTTGGACAGCGCGGGCCATCTTGCCGAGATTTACAAGAACGATAATTCCGCTAGCGCCGATATAAACATATACTCGTTATCTTTCAGAAACTTGGCCGACGAAAAATACGACAACTTAAATTCCGGCAAGATAACTTTGTTGAATCCGGTTTATAATCCTGGTGATTTAACCAATCAATATGATTTTCAACTGGACACTTCGGATACTTTTGCTAATTCCGCAGAATATAAAGGCAGTATAGGTATTTTTTATACGGATATACCATTGAAAGGATTATTAAAGTCGCAAAGATATTGGTGGAGGATAAAACCGTCCAATTCGTCGTTATGGTCCAAGGCTTATTCTTTTACCTACGGTGCTTCGGATTATAACTGGTATATCTCACGACCGGTCAATAATTCGAACGATATAATACAGGATAATACCTCATACGATTCGAGCAAATCAGGATGGACATTAGCGACAACCAAAGACGAATTGAAAATCCAATCTGCGGGTTTCAGCGACGGTGAATTTGCCACAATGCAATATAACAGAAAGGAGCTTTTATCGAGTACTTTCTTTTGGGGAATAGCTACGGCCATAATAGATACGGTGAATCTAATTCCGACGGATATAAAATATTTCGTTTATCCTAACCCACCGGCCGGCGACTCTTTATTAAACTATTTGAAAAGCCTGCCCGCCGGGACCGTTCTTGCTATGACTGTCTGCGACGATGCCGCGCAATCCGTTATCGGTTATTCAGGCGGAACTCCCGTACGAAATGAAATTAAAAATTGGGGCAGCAAATTTATCGACAGCGTCCGGTACAGGGAATCGTGGTGCATGATCGGCAGAAAAGGCGCCGCACCGGGCACAGTACCGGAAGTGTACAAAAAACAATTCCAGGGTATTGCGGAAATTGACACCGTGAAATCTATTAAATATAAATCGGGCCGGATAGTAATGCCTGAGATTCAGAACTCGGCGGAATGGGACAGCGTGCATATAAACACAGTTATGCCTCCCGGTACTTCTTTGAATGTTTTCCCGCTGGGAATTAAAAATAATAAAACTGTCGATACCTTAAATACCTTAAACTTAGATAACGGTTTTGCTTCGCTTAAAGGCATCGATGCCCGGAATTACGTCGGGTTGAAATTTCTAATTAAAATGACTGCAGGCAGTCAAAATATATCACCCGTAATTAAATCGCTTGCTGTAAAGTACAAACTTCTTCCCGAATTGGGAATTAATTATCAGGTAATCGCGGTATCCGAAGATACGTTGACTGTCGGCGGTAACGAAGGTCTTCAATTCTACGTATACAATGCGGGAGGCGCGCCGGCAGACAGTTTCAACGTTAGGCTGGATTTGGTGAATTCAGATAACTCCAGAAAACCTATTTTTAGTACAGAAGTAGATTCTTTAAACCCGCGAAGCCGCAGGCTGTTTACCGCGAATTACAATACATCCGACGGAAGCGGCAGCAAGGCCTTTGCCGTAACAATAGATCCGGAGAACAGAGTCCGCGAATCGTATAAAGATAATAACTATTATTCAATCCCGTTTTATATTAAAAAAGATACCGCAAAACCAACCGTAGATATTGCATTCGACGGAAAAGACATTGTAGACGGCGAATATGTTTCGAGCAATCCCGATATTAAAATATCTCTCAACGACCCGACATTGGTGCCAGTAACGGATACTTCCGATATACAAATGTTTTTAAACGGAAAACCGGTATATTATCTTAATAATAATCAAATAACTTACAGCTTCAGCGGAAGTAATCCTAAATTCGTAATTAATTACAGGCCCGAGCTTCAAAACGGCGAATACAATCTGCAGGTAATAGCAAAAAATAGCCTGGGAACTTATGCCGATTCCGCCGCTTCCGCGAAATCTTTCCTTGTTTCGGGAGAAGCCCGGCTTCTTTACGTTTACAATTATCCGAATCCTTTCAAGTACGATACGTACTTTACATTCAAATTGACGCAAATACCCGACGAAATAAAGATCATGATATACACAATTGCCGGAAGACTGATTAAAACCATAGAAAGAAATTCCGGACAACTTGAATATGATTTTAATCGAATCCATTGGGACGGACGGGACGCCGATGGGGATATACTGGCCAACGGAGTTTACCTGTATAAAGTAATTATGAAAAAGGGAAACCAGACGGAGAGCACGATTCAGAAACTTGCAATAATCCGTTAATATAAATGGACTTATAAGAATAATTATTTTATTTTGCACAACAGTATAATCAAAGGTAAAAAATGAAAAAAATCATTACCGCCGTATTTACAGTAATATTTTTTATAAACTGTTACCCGCAATTTATTCCACAGCCTACTCCCTGCAACGGAATGTTCGACGGGGGCATGGGCCTAAATTGGATCGACGGAGAATTATATTATACTTTTCATCTGCGCCCGGAGATTGCCCTCGGTAATTTCGGCGTAGGACTAGACCTAACCTTCGATATAAATAGAAACGGTAATATACGCAAAGAAAATTTCAACAGTATTACGGATTATCTCAGCATCATACGGTACGTACGTTACGGCGTGAAGAACGATCCCGTATACATAAAATTAGGCGCCCTGGATTATTATACTCTCGGGCACGGGAGCATAATTTCACTTTATAACAACAGTCCTAGTTACGATGCCAGGAAGATCGGACTGGTAACGGATATTGATTTCGGGAATTTCGGCTTCGAATCTATATACAGCGATTTTGCCCAGGCAGGAATTGTGGGAATAAGAGGCTACGTGCGGCCTTTGAAATTTTCGTCCGCGGGCGAAATCCCTATTATAGGCAACTTCGAAGTAGGAGCAACCTATGCAGGCGACTTCAACAGGAACGCGGGGATTATCTCCGGGCATTTCGACAGAACCGCTAATAAATTTATCTCGGACAATAATAAAGGGGTAATGAATATAGTTGGTTTGGATGCGGGGCTGCCTATAATATCCACCGGAATGCTGAAAACGGTTTTATATGCCGATTATTCGAAGATAATAAATTTCGGAAGCGGTGTTGCAACGGGAATCATGGTCAACTTAAACGGTTTGGGCTTGGTCAATGCATCGGTAAAACTTGAGAGGAGATTTAATAACAAGCGTTATATTGCTTCTTATTTCAACTCTCTATATGAATTGCAAAGATTCCAGGTAGATACCGCGAGCGGAACGTTTTCCAGCAAAGCCGAGACGCTGAATAACCTGGTAAACCCGGATAACGGTTATTTCGGGGAGCTTAACGTAAACATACTCGGATCATTTTATATAATCGGCAGCTATGAACGGCTTGATAAGACACCGAACAGCGGAGAGCTTCATATTGAAGGTCAGGTCGCCCCCGAGACGCTTCCCTTTTTAGTAAGCACCGGTTACGATAAAATAAATATCAGGAACGAGAAAGATCTTTTTACCCTGGACGACAGATCATACCTGTACTTTGAATTCGGCTACAAACCGCTGCCGTACCTTGTGGTCTCAATGCTTTACAAATGGACTTTCTCGCCGATATATGACGCAAATAATCATATTATAGATTACCGGCCTCAGAAGAGGATCGAACCGAGAGTATCGTTTGTTTTTCCGTTTAGTGTCTGCCAAATGTAAATATTATAAGCTTAAATCTCGGAATTTATACGGGAGTCTTTTAGAAATATTTAATCCCCCGGTAGTTCGGGTTCCTATAATTTTAAAGACTCTTCCGCTTTATGTTGGTGGTACATTTAAATCATAATACTAAATCAACTTTAAGGAGGGTTTATGAAATATTTTGTTTTACTTTTTACGGGAATAATTATGCTTTTAACGTCCGCTTCCTCGGCTGAGAATAAATTTGAAAGGGATACGATAAAAACATCCGGCGGCGACCTGATAATCACTTTTATCAAACACGCTTCGCTTATGTTCCAATATAGGGGAATGATAATTTATGCCGATCCTGTAAGCATGTTCGCCGATTATTCCGAAATGCCCAAAGCCGATATAATATTAATTACGCACGAACACGGGGATCACTTCGATCCAAAAACAATTAATCTTCTGAAGAAGAAGGGGACCGAAATAATATTGACCCGGACTTGCGATGAAACATTGAAAGAAGGAACCGTAATGAATAACGGCGACGAAAAAACGGTAAAAGGGCTGGAAATAAAGGCGGTTCCGGCTTACAACATAGTGCATAAAAGAAACGACGGCCAGCCTTTCCACCCAAAGGGGATCGGAAACGGGTATGTAATTAAATTCGGGGACAAAAACATTTATATTGCGGGCGATACGGAAGATATTCCGGAGATGAAAAACCTAAAAGATATATACATAGCATTTCTTCCCATGAATCTTCCTTATACGATGACGCCGGAAATGGTAGCCCACGCCGCAGATATGTTCAAACCGAAAATTTTATATCCCTACCACTTCGGTAATACGGATACAAACATTTTAATAAAATTAATGAAGGACAGGAAATATTGCGAAGTGAGAATAAGAAGCATGAATTAAAGTATAGCGGCGTTTTGGATTTATAAAGCGGAATAAGAAAACTTAAGGCTATCCGGGGCAGCTATTGTTCGGTATTTAATGTGACTTGGTAGATTCTCATTTTGCCGCCGTACCTTAATTCCTTGAATCGATTTTATTTAAATTATTTGATCCGGTTTTAAAAAATTTTTGCATATCCTATATAGCTTATAATAAATTTTCGTTTCTCGGTATATTTAAATCCGCATTTATTTTCCCATCCGTAAAACCTTAGTTTAAATAATATTGTCAAATAATCGTAAAGAACAGGCACCGCAGGATGTGCCGGAATGTTAAAATAAATTAAAGGGAGAAACTTGTCATGAGATTATTTATAGTTGTTTCACTTTCCTTTATATTTGTTGTAAGTACAACGTCCGATTGCCGACCTGGAAAAAACGATTCCCTAAAAATTAATAATGGTTCCGAACCTAATTACGAAAATACAAGTTTGGGCTTTTATTTTCCTACGAACTACAGGGCCGCCTTTGCCGCCGGCTATTCCGCAAATGATAACATGAAATTGTCATCCTATTCGGAAAAGTTTTTTGTGAACATATCATACAGTATTTCGAATTTTTATTTCCCTCTGGATTACTCCCCTTCCCAGGTCGGTTTATATAACGAGATCGGTATTTACAATACTTCATTGTATCTAAACATAGGTCCGGAATTAAGACTGGAGAAACATTTTTATTTAATTCCGTATGTCGGAATAAGCATAATACCGTTTTCAAAATTTAATAATGAAGATCTGGCCTTCGTTTATTATCTGGGAGCATCCGCCGGTTATATAATCAATCTTAATGAGGAAATCGATCTTATCCTTGAAGCGTCATCGGATTATATAAAATTTAACAAAGATCAGAATAATTATTATTTTAAAATCGGCGTCTGTTATAATTTATATTATCCGCTTTAAAATTTAATTCCCGTTAATTCTTCCGAAACAGTCCACAATCGTTCCGCTATTTTTTTATCGTGGGATAACTTATTCGATTCGACCTTCTTCGGATAGCCGCGTAACTCCTGCCATCCGTCCGGTCCGAAAAATTCTCCGCCTTTCACATCCGGCGCGGTAGAAGCATATAAGGTAGGCAAAGCCCCCATATAGGTTTTTTGAGCAAACAAAGGATTTAGCAATTTGGTTATCCCGCTGTATCTTTGAAGATCCGTTGCCGTCCAGCCGGGGTGCGATGCGGCCGCAATTATTCCGGGATTCGAGCCATCGAGCCTTCTTTGAAGTTCATATGTAAAATACAGGTTCGCTATTTTGCTGTCGCCGTATGCGCGCCATGCCCTATATTTTCTTTTTTCCCAGTTCAGATCCTCAAAATTCAAATTACCCGATTTATGAGCGGCGCTCGACACGCTTATTATGCGTGCGTCCTCGCTATTTTTAATTACATCCATAAGCAGGCCGGTCAGAGCAAAATGGCCTAAATGATTGGTCCCGAACTGCAATTCGAAACCGTCCGCTGTCTTGGAGTAAGGCGGCACCATTACACCGGCATTATTGACGAGCAAATCAAGCTTCGAATAGTTCTTTTTAAAATTTCCCGCGAAAGTCTTTACCGAATCAAGATTTGCAAGATCGAGTTCCATTAAGATTACATCACAATTTGAATAAGTAGATTTGATCCTATTTACGGCGGCGGCGCCTTTCGTCGGATTTCTTACCGCGATTATTACGGTTGCGCCTTTGCCCGCAAGAATGCCTGCGGTTTCAAATCCGATGCCGCTGCTGGATCCGGTGACTATAACCGTCTTGCCGCGCTGCCCGGGAATATCTTCGGCATCCCATTTCCCGTTGTTCATTTTAAAAATCCTTTTATAATTATTTTAATAAGCTCTAAAAATATCTTTTATTAAATTTAACTATATTATTAACCGTATCTTTGCAAATACAAAGAATTCCCCTGCACGGTTTTTAACTTAATAAAAAATTACAAGTGAAATATAAATTACCGGTTATAATTATAATGTTATTCTCAGCAATTTCTTCGGGGCAGACGGTGCAAAATATAATCGTCGGTACGGTCTATAATATCTTTCACGAAGAGTACTCTTCGGACAGTAACTTTTTTAATGAGGTCGATAAAGATTTCTCATTAATGAAATCCTCCAATATAAATTACGTAATGATCTTTCCAATGAATCAATGGAACCCGGATACGAAAAGATTACGGTGGACGAGGACGGATTATATGGTAAAAAAAATAGAACAATTAGGGATGAAGTTTATCCCCATAATGCTGAAAGAAGAGCAGGACGGTTACTATTTTCCCATCTGGAAATTCCGGGAGGTGAAGGGGATGTGGAAAGGACATAATCTCGATAACGGAAATAAAAACAACGACGAAAATATCGACTTTGACGACCCGAGAATTTTTCCGCTGGTCGAGAATTATTTTAAAGCCGTTATTAAAAAGTACGGGAAAAGCCCGGCACTGGGTTTTTACAATATTTGGAACGAACCGCATTATTACTCGAGCGCGGAACATGTTATATCGGATTTCAAAAAGTGGCTGAAAAATAAATACGGAAATCTAAAGACCTTGGGAAGGATCTGGGGGAACAACTACACCGATTGGAACCAGGTATCTCCCTTTCTGAACGATAACTGGAATTCGTCCATGCCGCAAATCGACTGGACCTTATTTATGAACGATTATAACGGGATCCTGCTGGCCAAACTAAAGAAAACATTGAGAAAATTTGACTCGGTACATGCAGTCAATGCCAACCCCGTCGGTACTCCATGGGCCAATTTCGATAATTTCGGATTTTATGACCAGGACAACTGGGTTATAGCCGATTACGACGATATACACGGTATATCATATTACCCGGACGGATGGGAAAGAGCCCATGACCTTAAACCTTGCCCGTTCTGGCTTCATAATCTTACCTTCAATACTGTCAGATGCGCATCCGGGGAAAAAAATTATATCCTTACCGAATTGTACACAAATGCTCAGAACGGGCTGGCATTAAACGGGTACCTGACGAAAAATTTTATAACGGATCTGGCTTGGACTGCTTTGGCAAATGATTGCAAAGGAATAATTTTTTGGAAATGGCTTCCGTTTTTCAGAGGGAGACAATCTTTAGGAAGAGGGCTTTGCCGGATTGACGGAAGCCTGGCTCCAAGAGGCGAAGCGGTAAAGGACCTCGGTGAGGTTGTTAAGAAGTACGGCGGCATATTATTTAAGGCCAGGCTGAAAAAGCCCCAAGTCGCAATTTTATTAGACATAGTCGGATTATTAAAAACGCTTGAACAAACAACCGAACCTTCAACGCAAAAATTTATGTATGAAAGCAATGCCGGGCTTTTCAAAGCCTTGTACGAAAAAAATATTAACGCGGATATTTTAAGAACGGATCGAGTCTTGGATCTTGAAACTTTGAAAGCTTATAAAATAATTTTTCTTCCGTTTCAGATCGTAATGAGACGAAAAGTTGCCGACCTGCTGAAAGATTACGTTAGTCAAGGCGGATGCCTTGTCGCCGACGCAAGAACCGCTTCTATCGACGAAAACGATTTTGCCTATAGAGTCAGTCCCGGCGCCGGGCTGGATTCGTTATTCGGCGCAGCAAGACCCGACTGGAAAGGAGAGAAAGTATTTTATAAAATAAGAATGGCCGGTAAATATAATTCACTTGTGTTCGAAGGAAAATATTTCAGAGACCGGCTCAAGTTGGAAGGAAAAACGGAGGTCCTGGGTACTTTTGAAGATACGAATGAACCTGCGGTCGTAGAAAATAATTACGGAAAAGGAAAAGCAATATTAAGTGCAGTACCGCTCGGAGCAAGCTATTATGAAAACCCGGACAATCCCGTGAATAATTTAATTATAGAACTGGCCGAGGAAGCCGGAGTTGTCGCCGACGCTCGATTTATATCCAACGACGGATTTATAAATTTAAAAGTACATACGCAGGGGAGAAATTATTTAATATATGCAATCAATTCGGAAAATAAATCCAAAGCGGGTGTTATTAAACTTAAGACAGACGGCAGCAAGATCAAAAATATAACGGAAATTTTAAAAAACGAAGATTCATCATTTAATAAGCGGAACGGGTACTTATCATTCCGCGTAAATTTTGCTCCCGAACAGGTTAAAGTATTTTATATAAGCTGTTCGGAATTTTAAATAAACGGCCGGGACCCGGTTTTAAATTAAACAGTCTATGGAACAATATTCGTTTATAAAAGATATTGTCATAATCCTGCTGGTTTCGCTGCCAATAATTTGGCTTTTTAAAAAAATTAATATTCCCAGCATACTGGGTTTTCTGGCGGCAGGTATTATAATCGGTCCGTACGGGTTCAAGTTTATTTCCGACATAAATGATATAGAGGTGATGGCGGAAATCGGCGTCATTTTACTTCTCTTTACCATCGGCCTGGAAGTTTCATTCGGCGCCCTGGTTAAAATAAAAAAAATTTTATTCTACGCAGGAATTCTTCAAATCCTAATAACCGTAATTATTAGTGCTGCGATCTTTTATTTTTTCGGCATCTCAATCAACAGATCGGTTTTTTACGGGATGTTGATAAGCCTGTCGAGCACGGCAATTGTTCTTAAATTACTTTCGGACCGCAACGAAATCGGCGCGCCGCACGGAAGAATTTCCCTGGTGATCTTAATCCTGCAGGATTTAGCGATAGTGCCGATGTTGATTTTACTTCCCGTAATGGGCGGCGTAGAGACATACCCTGTCTGGCGGATACTGCTAAGGCTTGCGTATGCATCCGGCGCTATTGCGCTCATCGTATTGCTTGCCAGGTTTTTAATGCCGAAGATTTTGTACCAGCTCGTGAGGTTAAGAATCCGCGAAGCGTTTACTGTTGGCACAATAATGCTTTTGCTCGGGACCGCATATCTTACAAACTTAATCGGTCTGTCGTTTGCAATAGGAGCCTTTATCGCAGGTTTAATCCTGTCCGAATCGGAATACAGCCATCAAATAACCGCCGAGATATTGCCCTTTAAGGATGCATTCAACAGCATATTTTTCGTGTCGATCGGATTATTGTTAAATATCGGATACGTAGCGGAAAACTTATTAATTCTCCTGGCGGTAACCGCGGCGATAATTCTTTTAAAAACCGCGGTAATAACGGTTCTTGTTAAAGCCATTAAATATCCTTTCCGGACCGCAGTAATAACAGGCTTAAGCCTGTCGCAGATCGGGGAATTTTCATTCGTCCTATCGCAATCCGGATTAAATTACGGCCTGATAAGCGGCGGGTTTTATAATGCTTTCCTGGCTTCATCCATTTTTACCATGGCATTGACGCCGTTCTTCATAAAACTCGCTCCGTTACTCGGGACAAAAATCGGGGATTTATTGCCCGCGGATAAAACAGCCGGAAGAACGTCGATGAGCGGTCATGTAATTATTGTCGGCTTCGGTCTTAACGGAAAGAACCTGTCAAGGGTATTGAAAGAAACCGGGATCGGATACGTAGTGATAGAGATGAACCCGGAAACGGTAAAAACCGAAAAAACCCGGGGAGAAAATATTATATACGGAGACGTTACGAAAGAAGAAATTCTAAACGCGGCGTCGGTAGAGAAAGCTTCGGTAATAGTCTTCGCAATTTCGGATCCGGTTGCATCCAAAAGCGGACTGCGGCTTGCCAAACGGTTAAACAAAAATATATATGCTATAGTAAGGACAAGATACACGTCCGAAATAGAAGACCTAAAACAATTAGGGGCAAATGAGGTAATACCCGAAGAATTCGAAACCTCGATACAGATTTTCGGGAAAGTTCTCGAGAAGTTTCACGTGCCTTTGAATATTATCATGAAGCAGGCCGCATTATTACGGGGCGAGTCTTACAATCTCATGCGGTCGGATAAAGATGCCCCGCGTTCTTTTACCAATATCGACGAGATACTGGCGGCAGGTCTGACCGAGATCTTTTACATAGAAGAAAACAATAAACATATCGGGAAAGATATGCGCGGGCTGAACCTAAGAGCCCTGACCGGCGCGACCGTAATAGCAATAGTCCGCGGTAATAAAACCATAACCAACCCTGCCGGCGAAGAAAAGATTGCCGCTAAAGATACCGTCATTATAACCGGCACCCATCAGTCGGTTGATAAGGCTATTGAATATTTGAACGGAAATAAAAACTGAATTTATCCGGCAGATTTCGCGACAAAATATAATACATATCGAAAAATATACTTTTTACATCTGAATCCGTATCACGTTATCAATCTTTTCTTCCATAATATTACTGACTATATTTATTTAGCTTGCCGGTCCGTCAAGCGGTATATAATCGATCATAGGATATTCTGTGATGTTAAATACATAAAACCCGGGCTATTTGATTCTAATGAATTTGAGTCATAAAGTAAGACGGTCAAAAAAAATTTTTTTATAACTTTTTCATTTTAGGGCAATCAACAAAAAAAATGTTATTGCTTTTATTTTTACCCTGCTTTTACCTGGAAATCCGTTAACAAAATCAATAATATAACGATAATAAAATAAGAAGTATTATTGATGAGCAAATTTGTACTTGAAAATGTCAAAGAGTTTGGTTTTAATATATAAACGATAAAGATACGGATTAACAGTTAAACAACCGCAAAGCAAAACTTATAAATATAATTTTATTCTACTTAAAGGTGACAAAGTTAATTGCATATGTAATTACTTTATATAATTTTTAAATCAAAAGTTAACTAAACCAGAGAAGACGAAGTTTTAGGTACAAAAACTTTCCTTACTGATTTAGCGGAGGGAGCAAATGGAAAATACCCGCAAGTCGTTGGACATCTATTTAAACGAGTTAAAAAACAATCAGCATAGGTTTGAAAATATTTTTCAATCTCTTGCCAGAATGCTTTTCAATAACCCGGAATTCATAAAACCGGCAATTGTGAACGGGAAAAACACTTATGATTTTCTGCAGTTCCGTTCGGGGAAGAAACACATCATCGGATTATTCGAAGTGATAAACAAATTTGTCGCCTTTATTAAGGATGCCGCCGAGAACGGCGAAAGTAAGGAAATGGCATTCGTGCTGGTAGGCGAACCGGGCAACGGAAAAACTTTTTTCGTCGACTTCCTTTCTTCGATGTACCGCAGGTATATTTCGGAACCCGTAAACAATAAATATACTTTCAGATTCAAACTGCCCGCCGACCTAGACGGTTACGGTAAAATAAGATCCATCGAATCTCAAACTTATGAAGATCCCATGATCCTTTTGATGAACCTTTTCGATTCGGAAGAAGAAAACAAGGAGAACCTGTACAAACAGGGATTTAAGGAAAAGCAGATAGATGAATTTTATTCCAATTACAGGTCGCTAGGAGCCGATACCGAATTCATCCTGAACGATATAAAGAATTACTATAACGGCGATTTTGAAAAAGTAAAGGAATGCATCGATGTAGTGACTGTTCCCATCAGCGAAACGCTCGGGACAATTACCGGGAAATATCCGGCAAAGGACAAACTGACCAGCTGCGGGGTTGACCTTGTAGGCGAAGAAAGTATTCAGCGTCTTCTTCACATTACGAACACAAATAATCGTTACCGCTTCGATCTAAGGCGGGGAGCACTGGCTAGAGTAGGGGGCGGAGGGATACATTTTGCGGACGAGATATTCAAGAACAAAACGGATCTGCTGAAAATATACCTTGGGGTAGTGCAGAACCGCGTAATCGAAATAGATGCTTTCAAATGGCCCATAGACACAATGATTATAGCTACCAGCAACAACGCAGACGTACAGAACTTCAGGGCCAACGACGAAGAAAAACCGATCCTCGACCGCTGCAAGTTCTGTTATGTAGCACATAATACAAACTACAAACTCCAGGAAGAGCTTACAAAATACGCGCTGGGAGTAGGCGATAAGACCACGTTTATGGGCGACAAGCTGCATATAGATCCTAACCTTACCTATACTCTTTCGGTCATCGTTACGCTCAGCCGCTTGCCTAGGGCCGACGATAAACTTACGCCCGTAGAAATGATGAAGCTGGCCGCAGGCGAGGTCGCCGGTGAGAAAAGCGTAAAAACCCTGGCGGAAATCGTTGATCAACTTGAGCATGAATCCGATACAACGAAACGGTTCGGACAAAAAGGGCTCGGGCAGCGGGACCTTGCGCGAATGATAAATACACAGCGCGGCTATTCCGAAACGAACGAGGGCAGGTGCATGTTCAGTCTTAACGTTTTTAAAGCCGCGGAGGAAGTTATTCTGGATTATATCCAGGACAACAACGAAAGAGCGAAATATTTCGAAGATCTTAAAATCGGAAAAGACTTATACAGAAAACGGATCCGTACCGAAATGTTCAACGCGTTTATGGATGAACCGGAAGCAATTAAGAAAGACGTAATGATGTACGTTAACATGATTGTCGGCATGGGGCGGTCTGACCTGGGACCGGATAAAATAATCACTTACCGCGATCCTCAAACTAAAAAAATGCAGCCGATTAAGATCGACGAGAGGTTCGTCAATGCGGTGGAAAACGAGCTCGAAATGAAGACGCAGGAACAAAAAGAATCTTTCCGCGGTCAGGTTAGAAAAATTTATGCGCAGCGCCTTCAGACGGATAAGAATTACGACTTTATGGATAACGTGGACCTTGTAAAAGCGGTAACCGATACCAGATTGAACTCGGATATCGCTTCCGCCGGAGGACTGGTTGGCGCACTGGCAAACCGTACTAACGAGGATAACGAAAAACTTTACAACAGAATAGTAACAACCATGAAAAACAAACTTGGCTACTGTACCACCTGCGCTCAAAAAACAATTGAATTTTTCTGTACCCAGGATCATCAATCTTAAAAATTTGAATTGATTTATGCCAAGTAACAATAAAATATCCGAAGCCGAAGAAAAGGAAAATAAAAGAAAATCAAAATCCGGACCCGCTGAGGACGCAAGCAATAATCTCGTCGGCGGGATTAAAAATATTATATCTGCGGATCCCGTAAATTATCGAGATTTTTACGATTTCCGCGATAACAAATATCTGCTCAACTTTTCGTCGGACAGCACAACTCTCAGCAGGCTTTATGCCCTGGATAAACTGCTGGAGCGCGATAAATTAAGAGAGAAGGACGGCTTTCCCAGAAAAATAAAACTGGGCAAACTGGTAAAACCGTCGAAGGACGGAAAGGGGAAAACGATCATCATCCCGACGGCTACAGAAGAAAAATTTTATCACTGGAACGGCCAGCCGACGGGAGGCGAAGGAACGAGTACGGGAGGAAGCGGCGACGAAGAAGAAGGCGAAGTGATCGGCGAAGAATCCCTAAGGGAAGAAGAAGGAGACGGTGAAGGAGCAGGCCAGGGAAAAGGCGGGCAGCACGGCATGGGCGCCGATGCTTACGAAGTGGGACGAATTTTAACGGAACAGTTCGAACTCCCGAATATAAAGGACAAAGGGAAAAAAACTTCGCTCACGAAATTTACTTACGACCTTACGGACAATTACAAGGGGCACGGCCAGCTGCTCGATAAAAAAGCGACTCTCAAACAGGTTGTTAAAACAAATTTGTCGTTAGGTAATATAGCCTCCGACGATATATTCGATACGACAAAATTAATTATAAATCCGGAAGACAGAATTTATCACATCCTTTCGAAGGAAAGAGATTTCGAATCCCAGGCCATAGTTTTCTTCCTGAGAGATTATTCCGGTTCCATGCAGGGAAAACCCACCGAGGTAATAGTAACCCAGCATGTCTATATAAACAGCTGGCTGATTTATCAATACGAAAAACAGGTGATCAGCCGTTTTATAGTGCACGACACGGAAGCTCAGGAAGTACCGGATTTTTATACCTATTTTAATAAATCGGTTGCCGGAGGAACGGACGTCTCATCTGCCTATGAAATGGTAAACAGGATAGTGGAGGAAGAAAACCTGGCCCGCGACTACAACATATATGTCTTCCACGGCACCGACGGAGACGACTGGGAAGACGAAGACAATAAAGCCATTAGGGAATTGGAGAAAATATTGAAATACGCAAGCCGCGTGGGTATTACAATTGCAGAGAACAACTATTCATCGCACGGCAATACAGTAGTCGAAAATTACATAAAGGAATCCAAACTGCTGGAAAAATACCCGGAGATACTTCATCTCGATTCGTTCATCGCGTCGGAAGCGAGCGAGGAAAGAATTATACAAAGCATTAAGGTTTTAATAAGCCAATAATGGAACTGATAAACCAACATACCAAGAAAATAATGGAGGGCTGCAAAGAAAGGGCGTTGGATGCAGGGCTTAAATTCGACAAAGCGTCTCTCGAATATATAGTTACAAATACCGACCTTCTTGAGCTTTCGCCGAAGAACATGATACCCACGCTCTACGATTACTGGCTGCAGGATATTGATGTCCTTCGCGGCAAAGGCGAATACGAGTACTTTCCCAACAACCCGTATGAAACGGTGATAAACACAAGACCCGCCATTTCATTCTACAACAACGAGAATCCCGACTGGCTGAATGTTATGATTTTTTATCACGTGCTCAGCCATATAGATTTTTTCCAGAACAATAAATTTTTCGAACATACCTGGGATTATGATTTTAAGGAAAAAGCTCTTACCGAGAAACGCATTATATCGAGGCTGCGTTCCGACAAAGGCAGGGTAGTAGACTACGTTATAGAATTTACCAGAGGTATAGACAACCTTGTCGGTTATTTCAGTACGCTGAGAGATAAGGAACAGGCCGACATATTCAAACTTCCGGAGGAAATCGATTTTTATTTCAGCCATTTCCTGCAGGATAAGCAAAAAATCGGCATGCAGAAATTTATAGAGGAAGTCGACAGATATAACAACTCTCTTCCGGATGACGGCAAATCCAAAGAAGAAGTGTTCCTTACCGAAGTCAATAAAATACATCCGGAATTCGAAGGCACCTATAAAAAATTCAAACAGGAGCAGCAATCGAAGCACGATACAGATTTGCTTCAGTACATAATGGAAGAGAGCGTCTTTATTAATAAGGAAGAAAATTTATGGATGAAGACCATAATGGAAATCATCCGCGAAACCGCGTTATATTTTTCGCCGCAGATAAGAACCAAGGTAATGAACGAAGGGTGGGCAAGCTACTGGCACGAAAAACTTTTCCTCCAGGACGACAGGATCCGGGGCCACGAAGTCGCGTTTGCAAGGATTAACTCAAAAGTAACCTCATTGTCAAAGGTGGGATTAAATCCTTACGCAATCGGCTGGCGCCTCCTGATGCATATCGAAGATTCCGCTAATAAAGGCAAATATTCTTACGAATTTATGAAATTAAACGACATAGAAAAGAGAGAAAAATTCGACAGCTCGGCGAACAAAGGGCGCGAATTCCTTTTCCACGTGCGCGAAAATTTCTGCGACCTTACTTTCCTCAATACATTCGTAAACCAGGATTTTATCGACAGGTACAAGCTCATGGTTGTCGGCCAGAGAATTAACCCCCAGAAGGGCGTCAAGGAATATTACGTTAAAAGCAAAAAAGCTAAAGATTATAAAGATATGCTGATTAATAATTTGTATCATCCGCCTTTCCTTAAATTCACCAAACAGGAGAACGGATCGCTTTATTTAAATCACCAGTTCGAGAGCAAAGAATTAATGCCGGACTATATCCCGAATACGCTGATCGGGATAGAATATTTGTGGGGGAACAAAGTGTTCCTCGAAACGATGGAAATAGACTGGGAAAGGATGAAAGAGGATTTCGACGGGAGCAATTCGGATAATATTTCCCAGAGCGAAACTTATTTCCGCAAGGTGCTGTACACGGTGGAAAATAAAAAAGTAACCAAAGAGATTATTAACTGATCATAATATGCCCAATAAAAACTTAAGATCGAACGATATAATTAATTTGCTCGACCGCAAATTAAAAAGATACGAAGAAGGGTCAATTATCCCGTTCAGCGAGTTTTTGAACAAAACACGCGAACGGCCTTTAGTATATTTCAGGAACGTATTTCAGCTCTTCAGCGATATGATATATCAATATATCGAGATTGAAGACGAATACAAAGACGATCCGGAGAACATAAGCTACAAGACGATAAACTGCGACAAGCTGCTGGTGGAAAACACGGATACTCCTTTTTTTGCGGACCTTCCGCTTGCCAACCGGCTTGTGAGGCTGGCCGAATCATTTAAAGAAGGAACCCAGCAGAACAAGGTGTATGTTTTTATGGGACCGCCCGGCAGCGGAAAAAGCACATTCCTCAACAACCTGTTGAGAAGGTTCGAAGAATATACACACGACTCCGAGGGCTTAAACTATGAAGTACTCTGGCGCCTGGACAACGAGAAACTGGGTCTAAACGTATCTCCCCTGGTAAAAGAAGCTCTTGAAGAATATTACACGCATCAAAAAAGACTTATTCATACGCACAATATTAATTCGGATGTCTTGGAAGTACCTTGCCCCAGTCACGATCATCCCATTCTTGTGATACCGAGGGAATACAGGGCCGAAATTCTGGATAAACTGATCTCCAACGACGAAGCCAGGCTGAAGATTTTTCATAAAAAAGAATACGAATGGCTTTTTACCGAAAACGCCTGTACTATTTGTACATCCCTCTACGAGGCCCTGCTGAACCGTCTGAGAACGCCGGCGGATGTTTTCGACACGGTCTTTGCGAGGCGCTTTGCATTCAACAGGCGGCTGGGGTACGGGATCAGTGTTTTTAATTCGGCCGACAAGGAACCCGAACAAATTACGTATAACAACGACGAACTGCAGCGTCAGTTAAGCCTCCGCTTCAGGGACAGCAACCTGATCCAATATTATTATTCCAGATACGCCAGAACCAACAACGGCGTGTTTGCAATTATGGACGTAAAGGGAGAAAACGAGAAGAGGTTTCAAAACCTGCACGGAATAATAAGCGAAGGGGTCCACAAAATAGGAGATATCGAGGAAAACGTAAACTCCCTATTCTTCGCCGTTATGAACCCTGAGGACAAACATAAAATTTCGTCCCCCGATTCGTTCCGCGACCGTATTATAGAAATAAACGTTAATTATATCCTTAATTATTCCGAAGAAGTGAAAATCTATATCCATTCCCTGGGTACGCAGATAAAAAAATATTTTCTTCCCGGAGTACTTGAGAATTTTGCAAAAATTATAATCAGTTCCCGTTTAAATATTGAATCTCCGGCCATACATGAATGGATCCAGGACTACGAAAAATATTCCGAGTACTGCGACGATAATATGCTTCTTCTAAAGCTGAGCATTTATTCCAATAAAATACCGTACTGGCTGACCGACGAAGACAGGAAAAAATTCAATAAGGTAATAAGGCGAAAGATCATTAAAGAATCGGATAAAGAAGGCAAGTTCGGATTTTCGGGGAGGGAATCAATTTATATTTTCAACGAATTCTATAATGCCATACCGAAAAAAATTAACGGAGAAAACGGTTCTGATGTTGAGATAGTGCAAATTACCATGGAAGACATAAGAGCGTTTTTCAAGAAGCACGAGCAGTACTGCGAACGTATCCCGAAAGGATTTATAGAATCCGTGATAAGACTTTACAATTACAACATCATGCAGGAAATAAAAGAGTCGCTGTTCCACCAGAACGAAGAACGCATAAGCAAGGACATTCAAAATTATTTATTCGCATCAAATTACGATCTGGGCGAAAAGCACTTATCGCCCTATACGAAGGAAAACGTTGAAGTAAACGAACAGTTTTTTAATTCGATAGAGCAGTACTTGCTGCCGAGCGACGTAACCGAGAGGTCGAGGGTTAAATACAGGGAAACAATAGCCTCTAGATTCGGAATTAATTTGCAGCAGATGTCGGACGATGATAAAATCTCGGATACGGAAATTTACAATGAACTATACAATACGTATATAAACAACCTGCGCGAGCATATATTCCGTCCTTTTTTGCAATATTCTTCATTTGAAAGCGCCATAAAAGAATACGGCTCGCCCAAATTTGAAGTATACGACGAACGTACCAAAGAAGAAGTGAGTTTTCTGATTAAAAATTTGAAGTCGAAATTCAATTATTCCAAGGAAGGCGCAAAGCACGTTTGCCTTTATGTCATCCGGAATAAAATAGCGGAGAATTTGGAGGCTTAAAAAATAATAATGAGCCTCAATAAGTTACGCTTCCTTTCAAATTATTAATTATATACCGTCCACAGCAAAAGGCATACTTTTATAATTATTTAATTACCCGGTTAAAATTGATTTTATATTTGTTATTTGATAATTTTGACCAAATAAATATTGTTGTTTTCATTTATCTTGGATTGCCAACCGGTTATGCATCTCTTCGGTGGTAAAAAATCAGTCAGAATCAGGGAAGACGGAAAAAGTATTAATCTCCCAAAATTATTCCCGGCACCGGAAATATTTCTTTCGACAGGTTATTTTCTCTGTTCAGGTTCTACCGAATTATAACCGAAGCAGACCGGAAGATCCGCATGACCTTGATTTTTCAGGATAAAATTTTCAGATAAAGAATCTTAAAGGAGAAATTTAATGAGTTGGTTTAGTCGATTCACGAGCTCTTCAATCGGCAAAAAATTTTTTATGGGATTAACGGGTGTTTTGCTGATGCTTTTCCTGATTCTGCATCTTATCGGAAATTTAACTCTCTTTTTCGGAGAGAAAGCGTTTACCGATTATGCAGGCGGGCTTGAAACGCTGAGACCGATCGTCAGAGTAATAGAGGTAATACTTGCGACAATTTTCATCGTGCACATATACGACGGAATTAAGCTCTGGTTTGACAACAGGAAAGCGAAACCGGTAAAGTATGCAGTGAAGGCCCAATCAAAAGACAGCAGCATATACTCAAGAACAACCGTGCAGACGGGGAGTATCATTTTCATCTTTCTCGTCATCCATCTTCAGACATTCTGGTATCCCAATAATTTCGAGCAGACCGGAAAATCCCTTTATCAAATAGTTACGGGATGGTTCGCAGATCCGGTATATTCGTTGTTTTACGTATTTGCCATGATACTGCTGGGGTTGCATCTTAATCACGGTTTTCAAAGCGCGTTTCAAACCTTCGGGTGGAACCATAAAAAATATTTCCCTACCGTTAAAAAATTGGGAACTCTGTACGCTATTCTTATGGCTGCAGGTTTTGCTTCCATACCGCTTTACTTTTTAATTTCTCGGGGAGGTATGTAATGAATATATTGGATTCAAAAGTTCCGGCCGGTTCCATTGAGACCAAATGGACGAACCATAAATTTAACATGAAACTGGTTAACCCTGCCAATAAAAGAAAATATGAGATTATCGTTGTCGGTACCGGACTGGCAGGCGCATCGGCTGCCGCAACACTTGCAGAGCTCGGCTATAACATAAAATCATTTTCATTTCACGACAGCCCGAGACGCGCTCACAGCATTGCGGCTCAAGGCGGCATAAACGCCGCAAAAAATTATCCCAACGACGGCGATTCGATTTTCAGGTTATTTTACGATACGGTTAAAGGAGGCGATTTCAGGGCACGCGAAGCGAATGTTTACCGTCTTGCTGAAATCAGCAATAATATTATCGACCAGTGCGTAGCACAAGGCGTTCCTTTTGCAAGGGAATACGGAGGACTGCTGGACAACCGTTCCTTCGGCGGCGCGCAGGTTTCAAGAACGTTCTATGCAAGAGGTCAAACGGGTCAGCAGCTTCTTCTCGGCGCATACAGCGCATTGAGCAGACAGATACATTCGGGCAAGGTGAAAATGTATTCCCGCAGAGAAATGCTGGATCTTGTCGTAATAGACGGCCGGGCGAGAGGAATTG
>JBJKOY010000084.1:0-23697 GCA_046706945.1 Ignavibacteriaceae bacterium
ACTATAGCCATAATTGCTTGTTTGAATATAGCTTACGACTTATTTTTGGAAAAAAACAAAAATAGGGAATTTTTAATTCAGGCGTCGGATAAAATAAAAAAGATTAAGCTTCTGTTAAACGAACCGAATATGTCTAGCCCATCTTAATTTTAAATACCGCTCTGTCAGTCCGTAATAAAAAGAAAAACTAACAATATCAAATAGGGAGTTTGACTTTCGGCGTCTATTGCAGGCCTCATCCTTTAGGTCCCTTGAGGGCCGGGATCCCGGTTTCTATCGGGCGGAGGAAGCAAAAAGCGTTCGGGCAGATTCCCACACTGGCTTAAGATAGGGTTTTTCACCTGTTATTAGTCAGTGACTGACAGCGGCGGTTTAATATTTTAATCCCACATTGGAGGCAAAATGGACATAATCCTGCTAATTCCGATGGTGATTGTCCTCGTTGTATTATTTTTTTATTTAGGGTGGATGTTAAATTCCAGAATAGGGAAAAAAAGTATAGCATCGGCGGAGGAAAGAGCAAAGCATATTATATCGGAAGCACAGAAAGAATCAAATAATATAAAACGGGAGAAATTACTTGAGGTTAAAGATGAATGGTACAAAAAGAAAATGGAGTTCGATAGCGAAGTCAATCAAAAGCGGCAGAAAATCAATAACCTTGAAAAGCAATTAAATACTCGCGAAGAGAATATTGAAAAAAAATTTGAACTTGTATTGCGAAAGGAGAAGGAGAATAAACATTCGGAAAAAGAACTGATTGATTTTAAAAAGAACATTGAAAATAAAGTTGCCGAACTAGATAAAATGGAATCCGAGCAAAATGCCAGGCTCGAAAAAATTTCCGGACTCACTGCCGATGAGGCAAAAAAAATGCTCATGGAAAACATGGTGAACCAGGCAAAGTCGGATGTATCTGTCGTAATTAAAGAGATCCACGACAAAGCCAAATCGGATGCAAAAAAGGAAGCTCAGAAAATAATAGTTCAGGCAATTCAAAGAACCGCGGCCGATCATTCGATCGAAACTACGGTTTCCGTCGTTCAAATTCAAAACGACGAAATGAAGGGCAGGATTATCGGCAAGGAAGGAAGGAACATTAGGTCGTTCGAAGCCGCCACCGGGGTGGATGTTATCGTTGACGATACGCCCGAAGCGGTAATCCTGTCGTCGTTCGACCAGTTCAGGAGGGAAGTAGCAAGAGTTTCTCTGGAAAGATTGATTGCCGACGGAAGAATTCATCCTGCCAGGATAGAAGAAATAGTCGAAAAAGTTCGCCAGGAACTGGAAGAAGAACTTTTACGCGACGGCGAAAATACCATACTGCAGCTCGGCCTGCACAACATGCACCAGGAATTAATTAAGCATATTGGAAAGATGAAATACAGGTCGAGCTACGGACAGAACCTGCTCCAGCACAGCGTGGAAGTAGCTTATCTCACCGGTATTATGGCCGCGGAGCTGGGGTTGGACACTAATCTGGCAAAACGCGCAGGACTTCTGCACGATATCGGTAAAACGGTGGACAAAAGCGTCGAAGGTCCCCATGCACTTCTCGGCTACGAACTTACAAAAAAATATAAAGAACAACCTATTGTCGTTAACGCCGTAGGTTCCCACCATGAAGATATTGAAATGGAACATCCTATTGCGCCGCTAGTGCAGGCCGCGGACGCTATCAGCGGCGCCCGTCCGGGAGCCAGGAGAGAACCACTGGAGGGCTATGTAAAGCGGCTGGAAAATCTGGAAGCGCTTGCTAAGTCTTTCGAGGGTGTGGCCAAAACTTATGCGATACAAGCCGGCAGGGAAGTCCGCGTTGTTGTTGAACACGACAAGATAGACGATGTTGTAGCCGACAAACTTGCGCACGATATAGCCGCCAAAATAGAAAATGAAATGGAATATCCCGGGCAGATCAAGGTTACCGTAATACGGGAAGTAAGAAAAATCGGTTACGCCAGGTAAAAATTATGATGCTTCCGATTTCCGATCTCAAATGTTACGCCGGGCGGTTCAAATATCCTTCCGCCGGTCCGCAATTATTACGACACTCGGCCACTACGCCTACAGCCGGGAAACCGTATAAATTAACCGCAGTAAGTTTAAAAAAATTTCCAGAATCCTTTCCTTTTAATATCGATGAGCAAGATTAAAAAAATAAGAGTCGGAATTACCGGAAGCATAGGGTCCGGTAAATCCGTTTTCTGTTCCATGCTGCGGGAAAAAGGATTTCCGGTTATCGATGTCGACTTGCTGTCAAAACAATTGCTTGTTGCCGACAATAAGATAAAAAGCCGGATTATCAAAGAGTTCGGGAAAGAAGCTTATACCGGCGGGGTGTTGAATAATAAGTTCCTTGCAGGTAAAGTCTTTTCGGATCCCGCCAAGGTTTTATTAATAAATTCGATAGTACATCCGGCTGTTAAAGAAAGGCTCGCGAAACAAATGACGGAAATGCTTCGGGATAAAAATGCTGTTTTTGCCGAAGCGGCGTTGATTTACGAAGCGGATATGGAAAATATGTTCGATTATATCGTTCTCTTAACATCGGACCCGGGCTTAAGAATGAAAAGGAAAACATCCGGGGGATTTACCGAAAAGGATTTCGCCGGGAGAGACCGGAATCAAATCCCGGACTCGGAAAAAAAGAAAAGGGCGGATTTTATCTTTGAAAATAACGGCACCTTAAAGGAACTTGAAATTAAAACGGAACTATTTGTAAAAATTTTGGAAGGATTATAAGAGAAGATGAAAAGGGTAGCCTTTCAGGGCGAAAGGGGAGCTTACAGCGAAACGGCGTCTAAGTTATTCTTCGGCGACCGCATTTCGATCTCGCCTTCGTTTTCTTTCGACGATGTTTTTAGAAAAGTTAAAAACTCTGAGGTCGATTACGGCGTAATCCCGATTGAGAATTCGCTGTACGGAATAGTATTCGAAACCTACGATCTTCTGCTGAAATATTCGCTTACGATCGTCGGGGAACTTAACCTTCAAATAAATCACCACCTGCTGGCAAATAAAAGATATAAGCTCGGCGAAATCAGGAAGGTTTATTCCCATCCCCAGGCGCTGGGTCAGTGTTCGGAATTCCTGAAAACATTAAAGAAAGCGGAAGTAATACCGGCCTACGACACGGCCGGTTCCGCGTTGCTTTCGAGGGATTCGGACCATGATGCAATTGCCGCTATTGCCGGAAGGGAGGCGGCGCGTATTTATAATTTGAAAATTCTGAAGAGCAACATTCAAAATAATAAAGAAAATTTCACAAGGTTTTTAGCTATAAGCAGGAATAAAATTAAAAAAATATACGATAGTCCCAAAACTTCGATATGCTTTGAACTAAAAAGCATACCCGGGGCTTTGTTTAAAGCATTGAGCGTATTTGCGCTAAGGGATATCGACCTGCTTAAAATTGAGTCAAGGCCTATTCCGCATAAACCTTTCCAGTACATATTCTACACGGATCTTTTCGGGAGTCTTGAAGATGAAAAAATAAAACTGGCGCTAAATCATTTGGATGAAATATCTTTAAATATAAAAAAGTTCGGAACCTACGAAGCGGGTAAAATATACAAAAGCTGATTGACCGCTTCGCTGTTTGTTTTTTCAGTCGGCTAAACAAAAAAATATATTGACAGGAGTATGCTGTGTCGTTCTTTAACAAAATTATTGTAGCGATGGTTCAGCTGATGCCAAAAGCAGTAATCGGAATATTTTCAAAAAGATACATAGCCGGTGAGACCTTGGAAAAAGCAGTTGAAATGGTTAAGTATCTGAATAAAAAAGGTATCCTTGCCACAATTGATGTTCTCGGAGAATCCGTAAAAAATAAACAGGAAGCTTGCGAGGCAAAAAATAAAGCGTTGGAAGTTCTTGAAACTATTGATAACTTCAAGCTTAACGCCAATCTGTCGATCAAACCCACGCAAATGGGTTTAAGCATGGACGAGGAATTGGCTTATACACATATATCCGAGCTTGTCGAAAAAGCCCGGCAAATAAATAATTTCGTAAGGGTGGATATGGAAGATTCTCCTTATACCGACCTTACTTTTAATCGTTACAGAAGGTTAAGAGAAAACTACGACAACGTGGGCGTGGTTATTCAAGCTTATTTAAAGAGAACTTTCGACGACGTTGTGGTAATGAATAAATTAGGCACGAATTTCAGGCTGTGCAAAGGTATTTATATCGAACAGCCTTCAATCGCATATAAAGACAGACAGGTAATAAGGAACAATTATTTAAAAGTACTGGAGACGATTTTGAAAGCCGGTAATTACGTAGGCATTGCTACGCACGACGAATACCTAATCGACGCAGCGTATAATATGGTTAAGGAATTGAAAATCCCGAAGGAAAAATTCGAGTTCCAAATGCTGCTCGGCGTAAGGGAAGACCTGCGGGATAAGATTAATGCGGACGGTTATAAAATCCGGATATATGTGCCGTTCGGAAAGGACTGGTACCCGTATTCCATCAGAAGACTGAAAGAAAATCCGCAAATAGCAGGTTATATTTTTAAGAGTATTTTCTCGGTAAACTAAATGAATGTTCTAGGAATTGAAAGTTCGTGCGACGAAACATCGGTTGCGGTTATCTCCGGCGGGAAGCTGGCCGCGAACTTAATTTCTTCACAGGATTTTCATACAAGGTACGGCGGGGTTGTCCCCGAGCTTTCTAGCAGAGCTCATCTGCAGATTGTAATACCCCTTTTGAAAGA
This sequence comes from Ignavibacteriaceae bacterium, assembly GCA_046706945.1. GTDB lineage: Bacteria > Bacteroidota > Ignavibacteria > Ignavibacteriales > Ignavibacteriaceae > FEN-1297. Next base: position 4,724 of record JBJKOY010000084.1, read on the forward strand.
CGCCCTTATAAAATCAAACATTAACCTCTCGGATATAGACCTTATAACGGCAACCGCCGGACCCGGATTAATCGGCGCTTTGCTTGTCGGATTGACTTTCGCTAAAGGACTCTCCTATTCGCTAAAAAAACCTTTTGTCGCTGTAAATCATATAGAAGGTCATATTTTTTCCGGCTTCCTTATGAAAGATAAGCCTGATTTTCCGTATCTTGCTCTTGTTGTTTCCGGCGGTCATACGCTGCTGCTGCTTGTTGAAAATTTCCTGAAAATTAAAAAGCTGGGAACAACCGTTGACGACGCGGCCGGAGAAGCCTTCGACAAGGTATCTAAAATGCTGGGTCTGGGATATCCCGGAGGTCCCAGAATTCAAGCAAATGCCGAAAAAGGCGATAAGGATAAGATATTATTCCCGGTTGCGGAATTAAAAGACAAATATAATTTTTCTTTCAGCGGTTTGAAAACATCGGTATTAAGATATATACAAAAAAATTACCCGGCAGGAGGAAAAATACCCGAAGCCGATCTTTACGATATTTCGGCGTCCTTTCAAAATGCCGTAATAAAGGCATTGATAAAGAATACGGAGAGAGCCTTAAACGAATACGGCGTGAATTCGGTATCTTTGGTAGGAGGCGTGGCTGCCAACAAACCGTTAAGGGAAGCGGTAACACGTCTTGCTTCTAATTACGGTAAAAAAATAATTATACCAGCTTTTGAATATTGCGGGGACAATGCGGCAATGATCGCCTTCCGCGGATCCAAATTATTCGAAACCGGATCGGCATCGGGGTTGGATTACAGCCCGTTTCCCGGACTTAAATCAGGTCACTTCGAGTAGTATTCGGCGCATAAAATAGAGAACTGATGGATAATATTTATAAAAAAGTCGAGACCGAATTGGAATCCCTTACTCCCGAGGAGAGAAAGGAACTTCTTAAAAAGCTCAGGGAGGGGATTGACGAAGTAGACCAACAGTTAGTAAAGCTTCTCAGTAAAAGAACACTTCATTCTGTTTTGATCGGCAGGATAAAACGTACTCTGAACATGCCGACCTATAATCCCGAACGCGAGAAGGAAATAAGCAAGCGAATTGCTTCCTACAGGGAAGACCCTCTGAGTGAAGCGGCGCTGCTGAGAATATACGAAAGGATACTGGATGAATCGAGAGCCATACAGCATGAAGAGAAGGAAAAAGGCAATATCTTCAGAGTTTCTAAAGATATGATGAAATTGAAATTAAGTAATTTGTTATCGAGGAAAGAATTTCTGGTTGTCGTTTTCTTTTTTGTCGCGCTGTTGTCTCTTTTCTACTATACTTTCTTTACGCCGAATTATTACAACGGGCCTGCTCCGGTCATGCTAGAAGTTAAGCGCGGGGAGCCTTTATCGGAAATTGTACATGACCTGTACGAAAAGGGCGTTATACCGAACAAGTTTAACATGAGAGCCGCCGCGTTTATCTACGGCGCTTCCCGGAAAATTAAAGCGGCGAGATACTATATCCCCAACGGCCTCAGCTACCTTGATCTGCTGGATTTTTTAATGCATTCCAAAGCCGATTATTTGAAGACTATTTCAATTTTAAACGGAAGCACCGTTCAATGGGTTGCCGCCAAGCTTCATTACGACCTCGGGCTGGATTCCGCGGCTGTTGTAGGTCTGTGCCGCAATAAAGAATTTATCGATTCTCTCGGAATAAATGCGGCTTCCCTTACAGGATACCTGCTCCCGAGGAAATATGATATGTACGAGCATTCTTCCCCGCGTGAAGTCGTTTCCATGATGGTAGACGGGTTTAAAAATTTTATGAACGACTCTTTAAGAGAGAGAGCTAAGGAGACGGGATATTCGGTTAACCAGATTCTTACTCTGGCTTCCATCGTGGAAGGAGAAACCAATAACGCGGACGAAATGCCGGAAATTGCTTCGGTATACCTCAACAGGTTAAAGAGAGGCATGCCCCTTCAGGCCGATCCGACCATAGAATTTATTATGAATAAAAAATGGGGAAGGGTATACTATAACGATTTGAAAATAAAATCCCCGTATAATACTTATTTACATCCCGGGCTGCCTCCGGGACCTATCGACAATCCGGGCAGGAAAGCAATTTTATCGTCTCTTTATCCTGCAAAAAATAATTATTTATATTTTGTAGCAGACGGAAACGGCGCACACGTATTTTCGTCGGACTATAGAGAGCATTTGCAGCACGTTGAGAAATATAGAAAATGGCTGAACTCGCAAAAAAGAAGATAAAGATTCTCCTTCTGCTGACGGCAGTAATGTTTGCCGGCTGCGCGAATCAATTGCCGCCCGGCGGCGGTGCGGTGGATCTTGTTCCTCCCGTTATTGAAAGTACGTACCCGGAGAACGGCACTACAAATTTTAAAGACGATCATATCGAAATTAATTTTTCTAAATTTATTGTTCACGGTACTTTTAACGACGCGTTGTTTATCTCTCCGGCAATAAGCGGTCAAAGCGAATACGATTGGACAAATAAGTCGGTTAAAGTTTATTTCCCCGGCAAATTAAAAGAGGACGTTACGTACGTTGTTTCCGTAGGTACGGGCGTTCAGGATTATAACAACCACAACCATATGGCCCAGTCTTATTCTTTCGTGTTTTCCACTGGCAGTAAAATTGACAAAGGAAGTATTTCGGGCAAAGTTTTTACCGACAAGCCCAGCGGGATTTTGATCTTTGCCTATATCAAAGGCGACAGTTCAATCAACCCGATGAAATACAAACCGGATTATATTTCACAGACCGGCATCGGCGGCGAATACAAACTGCTCGGATTGAAAAGCGGGGAGTATAGAATTTTTGCCGTTAGGGACCAGTACATGGATTTGATATATCAGCCGGAACAGGACGAAATAGGAATCCCGTTCCAAGACATCAATCTTACGGATAAGGATACTTCGTACGGCGGATTGAATTTCTTCGTTACCAAATTCGATACGGTAAAACCGAGATTAATCAATGCGGTAATGACGGACAGAAACCATGTCCTTTTAAAATTCAGCCGGGAGATCGATACTTCAACCATCAGATCTTCGAATTTTATATTGATCGATTCCACCTCGGGTAAAACCGTCAAGCCCGTATATGCATTTAAAGGAAATACCAAAACTGGTGAAATGGTTCTTGCAGTCGATTCGGCCTTCCCGGTTAAAGACGAAGCATTTGTTGAGGCAAAATATATCAAGGATTCGTTCGGCAATATATTTCATTCGGATATAACCGCGCTTACTTTAAGCGCAAAAGCGGATACGACAAAACCGGGTATATTCAGCGCTTCGCCGCCCAACGGTTCGTCCGATGCGGATTTTATTAATCAGGATTTCACTTTCTTCTTCAACGATGCGTTTGATTCGCTCGAGGCGAAAAAAGGCATTTCTTTTACGGATACCTCAGGCTCACCGGTGCCTCACCGGGTACGTTTTATAGACAACGCTTCATTTACCGTCAAACCGGATCATCAGCTTAAGCCGAATAATTTTTATCTCATAAAAATAAACTTATCATATTTCAAGGATATAGCCGGGAATAAATACGATACGCTTTACCAATATAAAATTAAGACGATCAACGGACTTGATTTTACGGGCATCTCGGGGAAATTAGTCGGAGCGGAGTTAAGCGAAAAACCTTTTCTTGTACTTGAAAACATGAACAATGCGAATAAAATATATAAGAAACCAGTAGAAAATAATTTGAATTTTGAGTTTAACCGCGTTCTGCCGGGCAAGTACAGGTTCTGGTGTTTTTACGATAAAAACGGGAACGGCATGTATGATTTCGGAAAAGCTTATCCGTTTGTTCCTTCCGAAAGATTCTGGGTTTACCCCGATACTTTAAACCTGAAAGCGAGATGGACCCAGAGTAACTTGGTTTTCGATATCAAAAGTCGTTAATCATTAATTCTTTAACTGCAGCCGGCGGATTTGAAAATTAACTCGCCGTTCTTAACAGTCATACAATTTAAATTCTCCCCGATATTATAAATTATATCCAGGTAATTGTCGGTATCCAGAATGGCAAGGTCCGCGTTTTTATTAATTTCTATACTGCCTGCTTTCTTGTTCGCATTCAAAGCGGCGGCGGAATTAATCGTATAAGCGGAAATGATCTCTTCGGCCGTCATTCCCATTTTTAGTGCCGCAAGGCTCATGATAAGCGGAATATTTTTGATGTTTGAAGAACCGGGGTTGTAATCGGTAGCCAGGGCAACTGGTGCATCATTATCTATCAGAGCTCTTCCCGGCGCATAACTGCAGTTCAGGAAAAAAGAAACTCCGGGTAGCAGTACCGGAACGATATTCTGTCCGCTTAATGTGCTTATATCATCAGGAGTTATTACTTCAAGATGTTCGACGCTCAATACCTTGAATTTAACAGCGAGCTTAATACCGCCGATTGAATTAAATTGATCCGTGTGCAGTTTCAGGCCGAAACCGAGCTCTCTCGCTTTGTTAAACAAGGCAGTTAAATCTTCGGAAGAAAAAGCCGTTGATTCGCAAAAACCGTCGCATAAATTTGCCAGGTTATTTTCGGCAATAAAGGGAAGAAGCCGGTCAGTCAGCAGACTCAAATATCCGGCTTTGTCATACTTAAATTCAACCGGGTAAACATGCGCGCCTAAAAATGTGGAAATTATTTCTATGGGGTATATTGAATTTAGGTAGTTAATTACTCTTAGCAGTTTAATCTCATTATTAAAATCAAGGCCGTAACCGCTTTTTATCTCTAAAGTTGTAACGCCTTGACTAATAAAATGCTTAACTCTTTTCCCGGTGATCTCCGCAAGCTTCGCAAAAGAAAAATTTCTAACGGACTCAACCGTTTTATTTATTCCCCCGCCTCCGGAAGCAATTTCTTCGTATGAAATTCCTTTAAGCTTTTGATTAAACTCTTCGGCTCTGGAACCGGAAAACGCGGAATGCGTATGGCATTCGACAAATCCCGGAAGTATGGTTTTCCCGGTTGCATCGATGCGGCGGTCATAATGCAGTCCGGCCGAAGAATAAAAAGGGACAAAATCTTTTATTAGCCCGTCCTCGATCAATAGATGATGGTCGTAAACCGGTTTGATCTCGTTCATACCGCGGCCGTGTTTAATATTTTCGCCTCCGGTATCTACAGTAATAATTTGAGCAGGATTTGTAATAACGGTGATCATTTAAGTCATTCGAAAATATTTATAGTCTCGTTGACTACCCTGGCGTCTTTGTACCCCATTTGTTTGAACTTAAAGCTGAGATTTTTCGCGTCGTTAATATCAATAAAATCGCCTACTTCCACTTTGTAGAACGGCGGGTCGAAGATTACGTAGACGGCTTTTTGGTTCGTCTTAAAATAAATTTCGGATCTTACGGTATTTGCTTCATCCAGATTATCCGTTGAAATTACCTGAACCCTGTATCCCGGAACGGTTTTTATTACGGTTTTGTTCGTGTCGTTTTTAGTAGGAATAGTCCTATAATTATACCAAGCATCGAGGTCGGCCGCAACCGCGCTGTCTCTTTTTATTTCCGGGGCATCGATTTTCGTTCTATAGTTATCTAGATTAAAGTTTTCCGGATATTTCTCTTCGGATTTTGCTTCCTCAAATTTTTTCTCGTTTTCCTTATCGGCGGTTCTGTTGTAGCGGCTGCCCGTAGATGTTCCGCATGAGGGGATAAAAAACAAGGATGTTGCTGAAATTAAAATTATTATTAAGAATTTTTTATTCATTTCGGTTCAATTTTACGATGTTAAGAATTATTTATCCGCAAAATAAAAAAATAACATTAAAAATAATATGTATGATAATTATAAATTCATATCTTTAACGGGTCTTGGAAGGTTGAGTAAAAGAATATTTTGAGAAAAACTATTTAATTTAGTAAATTACAACATTATTAATAAAAAATTATCTATTATGGCTGCAAAAAAACTAAAAGTTTTGTTTGTCACATCCGAAGTGGTTCCTTTTGTAAAAACCGGGGGACTGGCGGATGTATCCGCCGCATTGCCGCAAATGCTCTCGGAGATGGGACACGAGGTCAGGATAGTTGTCCCCAAATACGGTGCAGTTGACGATAGAAAATTTAAGATACACGAAGTAGTCAGGTTAAAAGATCTTCATGCGCAGATAGGCGAAAAGGATGTCGTATTTTCGATAAAATCGTGTTTCCTTCCGGGACAAAAAGTCCGGGTGCAGATTTATTTCCTGGACAACCAGGAATACTTCGGGAGCAGGAACAGCTTATATATTGATCCCTTATCCGGGGATGATTATCCGGACAACGACGAAAGATTTGTGCTTTTAGCAAGGGCAGTTTTCGAGTTAATCTCCAAATTGGGGTGGATACCGGATATAATTCACTGCAACGACTGGCAGACCGGCTTAATCCCCGCTTACCTTAAGACCCTTTTTAACGAAAACGTGCAATTCTCTCAATTCAAAACTCTTTTTACGATACATAATCTCGCATACCAGGGAATGTTTCCCAAATCTTCATTTGCAAAACTCGGGCTTCCGGAAGATCTTAATTCGGAAAAAGGCTTGGAAATATACGGTAAAATTAATTTTATGAAATCCGGTTTGATGTATTCCGACGTCATAAATACCGTCAGCGAAACTTACGCCGATGAAATCAGGACAGATGACGAGCTCGGCGCGGGATTAAAACAGGTGCTGGCCAAAAGGAAAAACGACCTGTACGGCATCGTGAACGGTATCGATATGCGGGTATGGAACCCGGAGAAAGATAAACATTTACCGAAGAAATATTCCGGGAAAAATATTTCCGTTAAACAAATTAACAAAGAGGCCCTTGCCGAAAAATTCGGCTTTGCGTACGACGAAAAAATACCCATAATCGGGATGATATCCAGGCTGTACGACGCAAAAGGATTCGACCTTGTTACCGAGGTATTTGCGGAACTTATGGAAATGAATATTCAGCTGGTACTGCTGGGAACCGGTGATAAGAAATATCATACTTTCTTTGAAAAAGCTTTAAAAAAGTATCCCGAAAAATTTTCATGTTATCTCGGGTTCGACGACCAGCTTGCGCACCTGATAGAAGGCGGGGCGGATATTTTTCTAATGCCGTCGAGATACGAACCCTGCGGCTTGAATCAAATGTACAGCCTTATGTACGGTACGGTGCCGCTGGTCAGGGAAACCGGTGGATTGGCGGATACAGTCGTCAAGTATAACGATAAAACAGGCGAAGGCAACGGTTTTATGTTTAAGCCTTACGACGGCGGTGCCATGATCAAGGAACTTAAAAGAGCGCTTAAAATTTTTGAGGACAAGAAAACTTGGACTAAAATTATGAGATCGGGCATGAAATCCGATTTCAGCTGGAACGCTTCGGCAAAAAAATATATCGACTTATATAAAACGATTTTGAATAATAATTAATGTCTGGATACGCTGTTTTCTTAGATCGCGACGGTACAATTAATGAAGATCCCGGGTACTTGGGGGATCCGTTGCAAGTAAGACTCTTACCGGGCGTCGGGGAAGCTCTTTCGGTATTGAAAAACAAATTGCATTATCGTCTGGTTGTCGTTTCAAATCAATCCGGTATAGCCAGAGGAATATTGAACGACGATATGGTCGCAGCGGTAAATTCCAGAATTAATGAACTCTTAGCCGATTTTAACGTCTCAATAGATAAATTTTATTATTGCCCGGCACATCCGGATTTCAGCAGCGAAGAAGAATGCCGGTGCAGAAAACCTTCTCCGGAACTGGTTTACAAGGCCTCGGAAGAATTGGGTATCGAACTATCCGGATCTTATTTTGTGGGGGATGCAGTTACGGATATAGAGTGCGGTCAGAACGCCGGTCTTAAAACAATACTTGTAAAAACCGGTTACGGTGAGGAAAGTTTTTATAGCTTGAAAAATCAAAATAAATTTCCCACCTTTGTGGCTCGAAATATTAAAGAAGTGTGCGAGTTTATTCAAAAAGATTTGAATGGAGAAAAATAATTGGCATACAGAAAACTCCTGTTATTAGCTGCCGGCATCTTAGGAATTATTTCGTTTTCTTGTAAAGACAATCCGACCGATATAGGAATAGGGCTCTTAAAAAACAATGTATTAAATGTAAAAATCCTGGATTCGGCCGCCGATTCGATTAAACAAACCTCTTCGTACTATAAAAAAGTAATCCCGTTGGGTTCGGGTACTAAGCTTCTGCTCGGAAATTATAACAACGCTCAGGGATCTGTTCTTCTGAAGTTTTATTTCTTCGGCATCGCCGATTCGATTGCAAGCGCTTTTAAGCACGACAGCGTTACAATCTCTTCGGCTTATGTTACTTTATTTCCGTACATAACCTTCGGCGATACTCTCGCTAATTTTAATTTTACCGTTCATTCGGTTACCAGTTCTTGGGGAATAGGCACTTTCGATGCCGACAGTTTGCCCGGTTTGTCGTACGGTGCCGCAGATTTAAGCTCCAATAAAAATGTTAAGGATTCTATCACCACATTCTCGCTTGATAATTCATTGGTTTCAAACTGGCTCAATGCATATATAGATTCAAACTATTCGGCTATAGAGGGCTTATATATGAAACCTACCCCGGATACAAAAAAACTTGTGGCCTATTGGGCTTACAACCTGTCCAATACAAATTATTCCAAGCTGTACGTCGTTTTTCAAAAACCCGGGGTTTATGTGGATACGCTTGCATTCGCTCCCGTAGCCGATATCAGCGTTGTTCAGGGAACGGCTCCGCAGGTCAAGACGGGTGAAACAGTGGTTCAGGGAGGCGTGGCATTTCATTCCAAATTAAGTTTCGATATTTCAAAAATTCCTGCACACGCAACAATAAATCAAGCAATACTGACTTTGAATGTAGATACGATTGAATCGCACTACGTAAAGGATGTCTACAACGGGATTACGATATGGAATCTATCCGACAGCGCTTCCGCAACGATAGATTCTTCGAACTATGTTACCTTGGCTTTTATCGGCGGTACTATGCAGGGAGATATTTCCAAATTAGTGCAAAAGTGGGTGAATTCGCAAAAGAACCAGGGCATCGTAATTCAGGATTACGATCAAACGGAAGACGTCGATCTTTATGCGATAAAGGGAAGTAAATATCCGGATTATAATTTGCGTCCCAAATTAAAAATTACTTACACAACAAGAAATTAATATGAAAATTAAACGAATAATCGTCTCCTGTTTTTTCGTTGTGTCGATTTTCCCTTATTTAATTTATGCCCAGAGCAGTTCAGTATATTCGAGTATCGGCATCGGCGATCCGGTATATTCGTTTTCCTCCATGAGTCTGGGTATGGGGCAAACAGGCGCCGCACTGGCTTTACCGGATAATATAGAACTCATAAATCCCGCCACGTGGATTAACCTTCAAAAGACAAGATTTAACCTCAGCATAACCTACAAAGGTCTAACTCTGGCCGATAATGCCGGAAGCGGTTATAACGATTATGCCCAGATCAAAGGGTTCACTTTCGGATTTCCCATTAGTTCAGGCTCGGGTATCTCGGCCGCGATAGGTCTTGTACCTTTTACAAGTCTTAATTATAAGCTGGAAAGTAATTTCAGCATACCCGGGAGTTCCGATAATTATAATATTACGTATACAGGCAGAGGCGGAATTACAAAAACTTTCATCGGCGCTAGCTATAAGCTCCCGTTCGGTATGGCCGTAGGCGCAACCTTCGACTATTATTTCGGCAACCTGGATTACAAATCATCCTCTTCGGTTGTCGGTTCCAGCGGGAGTTCAAACCAATACGAGGAATTACTCACTCCCACCGGATTGGGAGGCACCGCGGGAGTTCTATCTCCCGATATAAGTTCAGTGCTTAATATTAAAAAAGTATCGGACGTAAGAGTCGGGCTCTCCGTTAATTTTATGGGCAGTTTAAGAACCGATTCGCTGATAACTTCTGTTTCAAGTTTAAGCACCGATACGCTGAGGGGCGGAACTGCAAATATAAAAATACCCATGCGCGTCTCCGCCGGATTAAGTTTTGCAATAAATAACGATTATTTATTAAGTTTGGATGTCGTTTCCCAGCCGTGGCAGAATTTTTCCTACGGCGGAAAGAAATCAGACGAATTAAGAAATTCACTTAGGTTCGGAGCCGGGGTGGAATACCACCCGAAAGAAGTTATTGGAGGATCCTTTTGGGAACAATTAATTTGGCGGGCCGGTTTAAGCTACGAAAAAACGCAGTATAAGGTTAATAACACCGGTATTAACAGGATGTCCGTTTCGGCAGGGTTCTCGGTGCCTTTGAGTTATACAAATTATGTTGATCTTGATTTTGAATACGGTATTCAGGGAAGTGTCAGATCGAACCTAGTCCGTGAGAATATTTTTACTTTCAACCTCGGGATAAATCTGGGGCAATTGTGGTTCATTAGGCAAGAATATTAAAAAATAAATCAAGGGAAAAATGTTGAAAAAACAATTTAAATTATTCGGCTTAATTGTTTGCTTATTCTTATTTTTTTCGGCAACAGGTTTTTCTCAAAATCAGAACGATTATAATCCTACTTCACCGGATTCGTTGACCGTTTTGGCAAATTACAGCCTTTTTTCCGAATATTATAAAAACAAAGAATACCAAAGTGCGGTACCGTACGGTTGGATAGTTCTGAAACAAAACCCGAAAAAATTCAGTCAATGGATCTTTTATAAAATGGAAGACGCGCTTTGGTATCTTCACGATTCCGCTAACGTGGCGCCTAAAGAAGTTAAGGCAATACAGGATACTATGGACTATTTTTATAATTTGGCCGAACAATATTATCCCGCAGAAAAGGGTTATTTTGAAGCAAGAAAGGCTCTGGTGGACGAAACATGGCTGAACGATTCTCCGGATTCTGTTATTAACGAGTACCAGAACGCCATAAAATACGACTCAACCATTTCCACTTATTATTATAACAGGCTCGGGCAGTTGTATAAGAACAACGCAAACAACAACAACGATTATAAAACAAAAGCAATCGATCTTTATACTTACCTCAGTATAAAACAACCCGATAACAGCCAGTGGCCGTCCGAATTGGAAAGCCTTGTACAGAATATAAAAGAACTGGTTAAGATCAAAAAGAAATCGTGGGATCTTGATAAAAATAACCTGGCGAAAGCCTGGGAATATGCCGTGACGGCCTTAAAAGCAGGGATGTACGACGAAGCCATCGGAGCACTGGAATTCCTTGTGAATAAAACGCCGGATAACGTCACCTATTGGACCCAGCTGGCTTCCGCTTATCAGCAGGAAAAAAAATACGACAAGGCCGAATCTGCATATAAAAAATTAATTTCGTTAAAACCCGAAAATAAGGACTTTTATTTGAACCTCGGCACCGTTTACAAAGATGAAGACAAACTGGCGCAGGCAAGGACGGAATATCAGAAAGCAAATGAAGTAGCACACGGATGGGGTTTGGCTATTTTCTACGAAGGCCTGCTATACGAACAGGCTGCCAGAGGCTGCGAATTCAATTTCGATACGAAACTTGTTTATTTATTGGCTGTTGAAACCTATAAAAAAGCGGCAAGCGTCGATCCGACGCTCGAACAGGCTAAAGAAAGAATAACCGCTCTTGCCAGCTCCGTACCCACGAAGGAAGATTATTTCTTCAGGGGTTATAAATCCGGCCAGACTTTGCAGATTACCGGAAAATGTTACGGCTGGATCGATAGAAGCGTAACTGTTCCGTAGATATCTGATTTTTGTTTTACACCGAACTCCGGACGTCGGTGCAAATTATTTAACGAGGGACTGAAACGGGCGAAGATAATTTTATCTTATTCTCTGTGAGTTAAAAGTCTCCGATAATTTAACAATTAAATATAAACATCCATATGTACAATTATTTAAAAAAAGATTCCGAGATTTTCGAAGTCTTGAAAAAAGAAACACTGCGCCAGCAGGAAAAACTTGAAATGATAGCATCAGAAAATTTCGTTAGTCCTGCCGTCCTGGAAGCCGCGGGTACTTTATTAACGAACAAGTATGCAGAAGGTTATCCCGGGAAAAGATATTACGGCGGGTGCGAGTTTGTCGATATGGCTGAGAATATAGCCAGGGAACGGCTCAGGAAATTGTTCGATGCCGAGTACGTAAACGTGCAGCCGCACAGCGGTTCGCAGGCAAATATGGCCGTATTAATGACTCTGCTCAAGCCGGGCGATAAATTTTTGGGACTCAGCCTTGCGCACGGCGGTCACCTTACTCACGGATCCCCGGTAAATTTCTCAGGTAGTCTCTATAACGCGGTAGGTTATACTCTTAATCCGGAGACGAAGGTTCTGGATTACAATATAATCGAAGACCTTGCCAAGAAAGAAAAACCCAAATTAATAATTACCGGGGCAAGCGCCTATTCGCGCGAATGGGATTACGAAAAATTCAGACAGATAGCGGATTCCGTGGGAGCCTTTCTAATTTGCGATATGGCCCATCCTGCCGGATTAATAGCTAAAGGGCTCTTGGAAAACCCGCTGCCGTACTGCGATGTAGTTACTTCTACGACGCATAAAACTCTTAGAGGTCCGAGAGGCGGAATAATTTTAATGGGTAAGGATAGGGAAAATCCCTTCGGAATTAAAAGTCACAAAGGGGACAGGGTAAAGATGATGTCCGAACTGTTGGACAGTACGGTAATGCCAGGCATTCAGGGCGGTCCTTTAATGCATATAATTATGGCAAAGGCGGTAGCATTCGGCGAGGCTCTCGAAGATTCTTTCAAGGCTTATGCCGAGCAGATTATAAAAAACGCGAAAGCGCTTTCTTCAAAATTAAGCGAATACGGTTTCGACGTTATTTCGGGCGGTACGGACAACCATCTTATGCTTATCGATCTGTCGAATAAAAACGTTACCGGCAAGCAGGCCGAGATTGCTTTGGGAAAAGCCGGAATAACAGTCAATAAAAACATGGTGCCTTTCGACGCGAGAAGCCCCTTCGTCACCAGCGGAATTAGGATCGGTACTCCCGCGGCAACAACCCGGAAAATGAAAGAACCCGAAATGAACCGTATCGCTGGGATGATAAACGATTCGATAAATAATATCGAATCGGAAGAGAAACTTGACCGGATTAAGAATGAAGTTATTAAACTATGTGCCGAATTCCCCTTGTATGCCGAATTAAATTAATCATCTGAATTACCAATGGCATCGGAAGATTTAACAACAATAGAAGACAGTGAAGAACAAGAGGAAGGGGAGGTAGAAATGACGTTCCTCGAGCATCTCGAGGAACTTAGATGGCGCATTATTTATTCCTTAATAGGCATGGTGGTCGGCACCGTAATTTGCTGGATCTTTATCGATTTCCTTGTCAACAACGTTTTGCTGCTGCCGGCTAAACACGCGGGCGTCGAACTGCAGAACCTTAAACCTTTCGGTCAGCTTATGCTCTTTTTCGAAGTAGCCGTAGTCGGCGGAATTATATTAAGTCTCCCGAATATATTCTATCAATTCTGGAAATTCATCGCCCCCGCATTAAGAAGGAAAGAACGGAAATATATCTCTTCTATTGTTACGTTCTCGACGCTGTGTTTTTTGATAGGAATTGTTTTTGCTTATTACGTTATGCTGCCTCTGTCTTTAAAGTTCGCGGCTCAATTCGGAACCCCGGAAATAAAAAACGTATTTGCCATCAACGAATACATGTCTATTATAATCAGCATAATGCTCGGTTCCGGACTGGTATTCGAACTTCCGATGATTTCTTTCTTCCTTACAAAACTAGGCATACTTACTCCCAAATTCATGAGCAAGTACCGGAGACATGCCATTGTAATAATATTCATCGCGGCGGCAATCTTAACCCCCGGTACCGATCCCGTCTCGCAGATAATACTAGCCATACCTTTGTTTTTGCTGTATGAAATTAGTGTTATTATTTCAAAACTATCGGTTAGAAAATCCTGATGAGCAAGCCGTTATCAGATATAAGTCATTCTATAAAAAGCGAGCTCGATACATTCGAGGAATTGTTTAAAAAATCCATTAAATCGGAAAATACGCTTGTCGATTTAATAGCCAGGTATATTATCCGACAGAAAGGCAAGAAAATCAGGCCTCTGCTGGTTCTGCTTGCAGCTAAGATATCCGGCGGTATCACCGAAAGGACTTATAGGGGAGCTGTTTTGGTCGAACTTCTTCATACTGCAACGCTTGTACACGACGATGTGGTTGACAATGCCGACAAAAGGAGAGGCTTCTGGTCGATAAACGCTGTATTTAAAAATAAGGTTGCGGTTCTTATGGGCGACTACCTGCTTGCCCGCGGCCTGATGATAGCGGTAGAAGGCAAGGATCATGATTTCCTCGAGGTAATAACGAATACCGTCAAAAGAATGTCCGAAGGGGAATTATTGCAGATTAGAAAGACGCGCAAGCTTGATATAGACGAGCCGACTTACTTCAAGATTATTTCGGATAAGACGGCGTCCCTGCTCGAAACATGCTGCTTGATCGGCTCTTTAAGCGCTTCTCAAAATACCGAATTTAACCGAGCCATGAAAAACTTCGGCGAAGCCATAGGCATAGCATTTCAGATAAGGGACGACATTCTCGATTACGAAGGATCGTTGAGCGTCATCGGGAAACCCATCGGTGGAGATATTAAGGAAAAGAAAATTACCCTGCCTTTGATTTATTCGTTGAATCAGGTCTCAAAAGACGAAGCGGCGTCCGTAAGGAAGATGATAAAAAGGGGGAATAAGAAAGAGAACGTAAAGGCAATTATAGAGTTCGTACGCGAACACAAAGGAATAGAATATGCGCTCGAGCAAGCTAATAATTTCTCCCGCCGGGCAAAAGAACTGCTGAAAATCTTTCCCGATTCGCCTTCCAAATTAGCTCTTGAAGTTCTGGTGGATTTTGTTACCGACAGAAAAAATTAAGTTTGGTTTCAATCGTCCTTTTTATTTCCCTTTCCCAGCTCATCTTTAAAGTTATAACCTTTTATCGGCTCGCGTATGGTTAAGACGGGACAAGGCGCTTTTCTTACCACTTTCTCGGCGGTGCTTCCGAATAAAATATGCTCCACGCCGGTGTGCCCGTGCGAGGCAATGATGATAATATCCGCTTTTTCCTCCGCCGCGGTTTCGATTATTTCAATGAAAGGTTTTCCGGTTTTAACAAGTGTTTTGACCCGTATGTTTTCCGGTATTTCCTTTCGCGCGAGTTTTTCTAGTTCTTCCGCGGCCCGCTTGTCCATCTCCAGATCTACCGTAGGGATGGCTATCTGCCCCATGCTGAAGTCCGGAGGATAAATAACGGGTTCAACAACGTAGATAAGCATGAGTTCCGCGTTAAACTGTTTGGTGAAATTTACTGCGTATTTCAGTGCGCTTTTGGAATAATCAGAAAAATCGATGGGCACCAGTACTTTTTTTATGTCAGGTTCCATAATCTTTCTCCGATTTTATTTTTAACTTTGCGTGCAAGAAAATTAGATCCTCGTTCACCCTCCTTAATCTGGTGGCTACAATTTGAGATATGCCCTGAAGAATCTTGATCCCTTTTTTGGGAAAGTTCTCGATGAATTCGTCAAGGTCGGGTTTAAAAATAACCGCAAGCCTTGCATCCGTTTTTGCAATTGCGGAAGCTGAGCGCTTTTCACCGTCGACCAGCGCAAGTTCTCCGAAAAAATCGCCTTTATAAAAAGTAGCAAGCGAGATAATCTCGTTCGAGTCGACCGACCTTTGAACGATTACTTCGCCTTCCCGTATAATATAAAGGCCTATGCCGGGATCGTTCTGGTAAAATACGTATTCTCCCGCAAGGTAATTACGGTTGTGAGTAATTTCCGTCAATAGCGAGAGATCCTTCTTATCGAGTTCCGAGAATATGGGAATGGAAAGTAGGGAATTCTGCAGATCTACTTTTTCCGCTGGAGAGTTAAATATATTCGACCAGAAACTGCTGTGGATAGTTTCGTTTTTGTTATCTTTCATATTCTTCCTTTATCTGAAAATACCCGATTCGGCAACGCGCCATAATTTTTGACACGGGAACCTGTTCTCGTATAATGCGCGCCCTACGATTACGGAATCAATGTTATCGGGAAGCAGGTTCTGGACATCCATTAATTCGTCTTTGTTCCTGATTCCGCCGGACAGTGTTACTTTTGCATCCGTAATTTCCGCGACTTCTTTCGAATAAACAAGATTAGGTCCTCCGAGTATTCCGTTTCTCAATACGTCCGTTACTATAAAGCGCTCAACCCCCATACCGGCCATTCTCCTTGCAAAATCTTTATAATGAATGCCCGTTTTAATTTTTCTGCCCTTTATAACCACTTCTTCGTCTATTATATCCAGTGATATTGCGATTTTGGCCGGACCGTATTTTTCGAATATTTTTTTAAACTCATCCGGTTTGTCAATAGCCATTGTGCTCATTACCAGTCTGCTTATTCCGGTGTCCATCATTATTTGAACGTCTTCCAGGTTCCGCACGCCGCCGGCAAATTGAACGGGGATAATAACCGAAGAACAAATCTGTTCTATTATATGCAGGTTCTCGTGGCTATGACTAGCGGCGGCGTCGAAGTCGACCACATGGATAAGCTTGGAATTTTCCGCCCGCCATATTTTTGCCATTTCCACGGGATCGCTCCCGTATTCCGGGCTGTTCAATTCCGGAATACCCTGAACTACTCTTACGGTTTTTCCGTGTTTAATATCTATTGACGGGATGACCAATAAGTATCTCATTTAACAACTCCAGTAAAACTTTCTTTTTCTAACTAAATTAAAAAATAAACAATTAAGGCAAAAAAACAAAGATAAACCTTGGTGAAAAATAACCGGAAGGGCCGGGAGGTTATCCGGTGAGTACCGGATTTCCATAATTGTGTATTTTAATAAGTCTGAATTATTGTATCTGTAAATCCGGGTGTTATCGAAACATCAAATTCTGCCCGGTATGCGGCTATTTCAATATCCGTATTTCAAAGCATTAGATGCATGTTAATATAAGGATGCAATGACGCAGTCGAATCTGCAGAATGAAACAGATATTTTAGAAAGTTTACATTTTATCCAATTTTCTTGACTTTTCTATCTATATTAAGCATATTTGAACCGATGAGCAAAGATTTTATACTGACTACAACGCGGAACGATAAACTTAGAATATCTGCTTTTGGTATTGAAAATATTGAAGTTGCTCCCTGTTTAATATTTGTTCACGGATTCAAAGGGTTTAAAGATTGGGGATTCGGACCTTATTTAGCCGAATATTTCGGAACAAAAGGATTTTTTGTTATTACTTTTAATTTTTCTCATAACGGAATCGGAGAAACATTAACAGAATTCACCGAGCCGGAAAAATTTGCGGAAAATACATTTTCTCTTGAAATAGCTGAACTATCCGAATTAGTAACGGCATATTTAAGCGATTTCTTCGGGAAATCAAAAAATAAAAATTTAGGATTGTTAGGCCACAGCAGGGGCGGTGCCATTTCTTTATTGACGGCCGGTAGATTTAAGAATATCCGTGCGGTTGCGGTGTGGGCTTCCGTTGCCTATTTAGACAGATATTCCGTGCGTCAAAAAGAAAATTGGCGGAAAAAACGAGTTTTTGAGGTAATTAACAGTCGGACTAAACAAAAAATGAAATTGAATGTTTCTTTGCTTGACGATCTTGAAAAAAATTCGGACGGAAGCTTAAATATTCAAAATGCCGTGGGAAATCTGCATAAACCTTTATTAATCTGTCACGGTGAACAGGATCTCGCTGTGCCGGTATCCGAAGGCGAAATGATTTATAACTGGTCGGATAAAAGTTTTGCGGAATTTTTCAAGATTCCGTCCGCAGGGCATACATTTGATATAAAGCATCCGTTTGAAGGAACAAATAATAAATTTGAGACTCTATTAAATAAAACGGAAAAATTTTTTAAGAAAAATTTATTATGAGGAAATAATGCGATCGAAGGAAAAAGTTAAAAACAGCAGACTTATAAATTTTATTTCGAATATAAGTACCTCTCAATGGTTCTGGATTTTTTCTTTTACGATGTTGACGGCAGTAGCTGCGCAGATTACGATACCGGTAAAACCGGTTCCGTTTACGCTTCAGACAATGATGGTTGTTCTTGCCGGCGCCTTTTTAGGCAGCAAAAAAGGAGCCTACAGCCAGCTAATATATTTGTTCCTGGGTTGCATGGGTCTTCCGGTATTTGCGCAGATCCCCGACACGTCAATCGGTTTTGCACGGCTGCTGGGACCTACCGGCGGCTACCTTATAGCTTTTCCTTTAGGTGCGTTTTTAACGGGTTATTTGGTTGAAAAAAGCAAAAGTTATATCGGCGTGGTCGCTTCTATGTTTGCGGGAGAAGCAGTAATATTATTAACCGGCGCGCTTTTCCTGGGCGCGTTTTACATGCATAATATGAAAGAAGCCATGATCGGAGGAGCAGCGGTGTTCCTTTTATGGGCCGTCGTAAAAGTATTTTTGGCCGCGGGAATTTTTAAGGGTATTTCCCGAAAAATCATGCAAAATTAACTCATTTTTTAACCGGCTTAAATAAGCCAGCCAAAGTTACGTTATGAATCTTAATAATGTCATTTTCATAATATTATTTATTGCTGCAATGGCATTTTTTGCATATAACTGCAAACGGCTGATCGGCTATTTGTTAGTGGCCGGGAAAAAGGACAACCGTTCGGGAAATTATGCTGAAAGGTTTAAAAATGTTGTTAAAGTTGCATTCGGTCAGTCTAAATTATTAAGGGACAAAAAAGCGGGAATTCTGCATTTCCTTATTTTCTGGGGTTTTATTCTATTTCTCTTTGCGATAATCGAAGCACTAATTCAGGGCTTTTATACTCCTTTCAGCTTGTCTTTTCTCGGACCGGTATATTCGATAATTACAATTATCCAGGATGTTTTAGGTCTGCTCGTTATTCTTGCGGTACTTTATTCATTGTACAGGAGG
>JBJKOY010000085.1:0-1970 GCA_046706945.1 Ignavibacteriaceae bacterium
TACGAACCGGTCGACAAGGAAAGTCTTCTTTATTACAAAGAGGCGACGAACGGGCAAATTCTCGAAGAAGGAATTACGGAAGCCGGTGCTATGTCGTCGTTTATTGCCGCGGGTACGGCTTATGCCACTCACGGTATAAACATGATCCCGTTCTATGTATATTACTCGATGTTCGGTTTCAACAGGGCGGCCGATCTTATCTGGGCCGCAGGCGATATGAGCTGCAAAGGCTTTCTTGTGGGAGGAACCGCGGGAAGGACAACTCTAGCCGGCGAAGGACTTCAGCACCAGGACGGCAACAGCCACTTAATGGCTTATCCCGTTCCCAATTTAATCGCTTACGATCCTGCCTTCGCTTTTGAAATCGCCGTGATCGTAAGAGACGGCATTAGGAGAATGTACGAGGAGCAGGAACGCGTGTTTTATTATATGACCGTAATGAACGAAAATTATGCCATGCCCCCTATGCCCGAGGGTGCTAAGGAAGGCATCTTAAAAGGCATGTACAAGTTTAAAGCTTCTTCGAAGAAGACTTTAAAACCCAAAGCGCAGCTTTTCGGCAGCGGCACGATATTAAACGAAGTACTGAAAGCGCAGGAAATTCTAGAAGAAGATTATAAAGTTGCCGCGGATGTCTGGAGCGTTACTAGTTACAAGGAGCTCAGAAAAGACGGACTGGATACCGAAAGATGGAACAGACTGCATCCCGGAAAGAAAGCGAAAGTTCCTTATGTTTCCCAAATGCTGAAGGACGAGGAAGGCGTTTTCGTCGCCGCTTCCGATTACGTTAACGAACTCTCAGATTCTATTTCCAAGTGGTTTCCGCGGAAGCTGCATTCTCTCGGAACCAACGGTTTCGGAAGAAGCGAGAGCAGAACGGGTTTGCGGGACTTCTTTGAAGTAGACGCTAAAAATATAGTTGTTGCCACTTTGTTTGCTTTGGTAGAGGAAGGTGTAATTAAAAATACCGTCGCGGAAAAGGCAATAAAGGATTTTAAAATGAATCCGGATACGCCTAGTCAGATTTACCGTTGATATGCGCTGCCTAAAAGGTACCGTATTTCATATAAAATGAAATTAAACTGAAAAATTTAAGCAAGGTTTAAAATGGCTAAAGAATTTAAATTACCGGAACTCGGGGAAAATATAGATTCTGCCGATATACTTACCGTTTTAATAAAAGCGGGAGATAAGGTTGAAAAGGAACAAAGCGTACTGGAAATAGAAACGGACAAAGCCACGATCGAAGTACCTTCCGGTGTTTCCGGCACGGTTAAAGAAGTATTGGTTAAAGAAGGCGAAAAGGTTAAGGTAGGGCAGACTGTTTTTACGGTTGATGAAAACGGCAAGCAGGAAAAATCTCCGGAGAGAGAAATATCCCGGCCTGCCGGTAAGGAAGAAGTAAAGAAGGATTCCCCGGCGGGAGCGAAGGAGGATAAAGCTGTCCCGGCTCCTGAAAAGACGCAACCCGGAAATAAAGAACCGGCGAAAAAGGAAATTATCGAGATGAAGCTGCCCGAACTCGGGGAGAATATAGATTCGGCAGACGTACTTACCGTACTCGTGAAAGCAGGCGACTTGATAGAAAAAGACCAGGGTGTAATGGAAATAGAAACGGATAAAGCAACAATCGAAGTTCCGTCGAGCGTTACGGGAAAAATAACCCAGGTGCTTATTAAGGAAGGCGATAAAGCTACCGTGGGTCAGGTACTGCTGAGAGTGGAATCGGCAGCCTCCGAAAAAGAAAAAACCGTCACGGTACAACAGGCCGAAGAAGTTAAAGAAGAGCCTAAAGAGGAAACGAAGGAATCGAACGTCGAAGCACCCAGGGGGGAGATCGAAAAAATGCTTCCTGGAGAAACGGATCATCAGCCGCCGATTTCCAAAGGCTCAGCGCCCGCCGCACCGTCGGTCAGAAGGATTGCAAGAGAACTTGGAGTAGATATAAATAAAGTCTCCGGTACCGGTCC
>JBJKOY010000086.1:0-1726 GCA_046706945.1 Ignavibacteriaceae bacterium
GAGGCCGTACCGGAAAACGAATAATCGCCGGCTTTATCCGTTGTAAATCTTCCTTCGTATAAGCCGCTGCCGAGAGAATTAAGATTTAACGGGAAATTTTTATTGCCGTCGCTGATATTTACTTTGACCTCGGCATTGGAAACAGGGTTGAATGATTGATCGTATACCTGCGCCGAGAACTCAACCGGTTCGCCGAGCGAATAAATCTTTTTGGACGTTTTAATGGCCACCTGTTTGTGGTCTTCTTTGGAGTTCAGCCATTTTACGGAAGCCAGAACGAACCTGTCGAACAGGTCGAGATTCTGCGGAACTGTTTCCAGCTTCCAGCGCCAGATATCCTTCGCGAGCACGGCAATCGACTTCTGCTTCCCCAGCATTCTTGTAACAATCAGCGCCCGGTTCATCGGAATGTTGTTGACTTTTACAAGCGATAAAACCTGGCTTTCGGGCTTCGGCTGCATATCCACATCCGGCTGGTATACCGGCGGCAGGTTGTTCCACGCGGTGACCGGGTCCGAAGCGTTGTTCTGAAGCAGGGGATTGTCGAGCTGATCGGCTGATATATATGGCTGAATTTCTATATAGTCGGAATTAATATTATTGATGATAAACGGGAGTTCGCTTTGGAACCGTTTTAACTTATTAAAGTCCGTACCGTCGGATAGTGTAATGAAAAAAGGTTTGTCTTTATCAGTTATAGCGGTCAGGACCGATTGCAGCAGGGCAGGAGGCGTGTCTTGTGAGGGAAAGCCTACAAGAAACAGCACGTTTGCGCTGTCAAGAAGTTCCCGGCGGTTGCTGTTTTCGATAAATTTGTCGGGCGCCGCCTGCGTAACCGAATTAACGGTTAAATTCCTGTCCGACTTTAACGTATTTTTTATAAACGCAACATCGGTCGACGGACTGCCGGCAAGGATTAGAACTTTAACTTTGTTGCTCAGTACATTTATGTAAAAGATCTTCTTGTTATTGGCATAAGTAAATTCTCCCTTCGTATCGGCTATCGAAATAGTTAATTTTTTCTCGCCGCTTGTCTTCGGCGTATAAGTGAAATTCACGTTCTGAACGCCCTCGCTGTTCAAAGCGGCGTTTTTTTGATCCAAAAGTTTTGCGCCTTCGTAAAGAGATACCGGGACGTTATTTCCCGTAAAGCCGGTATTTGCGATTGTCGCCACAATTGAAGTGGGTGTTTCGGAATATATCAAATGGTTGTGCAGCACGTTTTTAACCGATATATCGTTCCTTCTTGTAGTATCCCCTACGCCTACGGTATAGACCGGCAGGTTAAGCCTTTCCGCAACGTGAAGCGGATCGGCTCCTTCGGTAATAACGCCGTCGCTGACGATTACGACCGAAGAAATATTAATATTCGATTTGCCGAGAAAATAAAATATGTTTGAAAAATCCGTACCGCCTTCGGAAAAATTTACTTTGTTAAGGCTGTCAAAGCTCAAAGGACTTATTTTCGTTCCGAAAGTATAAAGTTCGGTATTGTCTTTTAATCCGTTAGTATTCAAATCTTTTAGGAATTTTATTTCCGTATCCTCCCTATGCGTCCCGTCATTAATCCTGATAGACCTTGAATTATCTACAAAAACCAGGTTCACCGGCTCGAGGATTTTCTTTTTCGCAAATGACAGGACCGGCTCGAAGAAAGCAAAAAGCAGCAGCAGGAGCGCTATGGTTCTCAGCGAGACTAAAATTATTTTTTTAACGCTGCTTACGG
>JBJKOY010000087.1:0-8118 GCA_046706945.1 Ignavibacteriaceae bacterium
TTTCATTTGCAGGCATTCCTTCCCCTATTAAATAACCGTGAGTGCCGGGCAAGATCACTAATTCGCTGTTTTGAATTCTATGATTCATTTCTAAAACATGTTCCGGGGTTACTACATCTTTATTTCCTGCGACAATGAGTGTAGGAATTTTTATAGAAGATATTTGTTCATCGCTCCATCCTTTAAAGTCAACCATTCTTGCTTTATCTTTTTCAAACATATTTTGCAAACCGGCCGAATCGTTATTAATCTGTAAATAAGCCTCCTTAAAGATTGAAGGCAGATCCTCCAGGGCGGCCTTTCCCAGACCTTCAAATAAACCTTTCGCGGCACCGTCTCTTTTATAAAACGCAGAGACTATGATCATTTTGTTAATTATTTCGGGATGATCTAACGATAATTGTATACATGTCTGACCGCCGTTGCTGAATCCTAAAAAATCCGCTCGCTGAATCTTATGATTAGAGAGCAATCCCGCAACATCGGCGGCGTCTTGCTCAAAAGATTCCGGAGCGTCTCTGTCGCCGGTATGCCCATGCGCCTGTAATTCTACGGCAATCACCTTATGATACTTTGCAAACAGCGGCAGTACCCTTCCGAAAGTAGTTTTTATATTTGAACCGCCTCCGTGAATTAAAACTAAAGGGTTTCCTTCACCGTGAATTTCATAATACATCTTAATACCGCTTACCGGCGCATATCCGCTTTTAAAATCTTGTATGTCCGTCGTATTAACTCCTGTTATAAATTGTATTTGATTTTTATAATAATCCGATATCCTTAGCTATTATCGTAAAGTTATTATTGAGTTGATGCCCGCCGATCGTTATTTCATGGAATATAGGAAGTCCTTGCCTGTTGACTGCGAGATGATCAAAAGGAATTTCCTCGTTATCACGGCAATGCTGGAAAAAGAACGGAACATTTACTTTAGCGTTACCATACATCGTACTTTATCCATATCGAGGTACATTTCAACACAATAACCATTCGGATCAATTCTGGTATCCTCGATAAGCCGGGCAAATACGTCTTTGATTTGATTAAAATCATTTAACATAACTGCAAGATACTTTCCTTTTCTTACGGTAAATTCTTCTAATCCTTTTTTATTCAATTCGCCCGGATGCAATTCCGTTGCGCCTGCTTTATAAGTGATTGATTGCTTTCCCCAGGAAATACCGAAGAATCTCCGTCCCGGATTAAATGATGCAATGCCGTGCAATGTTTGATGAGCCTTCATTACACCTTCCGGAAACGAGTCGGCATTAACACAAAATATTTTTATCGGCTCATCCAAAATGAAAATTTCAGGTTTTATTTTATTTGTCACCATTGTATCTGCCTTCTTTCATAATCCCCGCAGAGAATATATTTATTTTTTGTTTCTTTTATCTAATTTATCCCTTCATTAATTGAACCTGTCTTTACTTTTCCGGCTCACATGTAATTAGCGAAAATTTAACCATTTGGTGCAACTAAACTCTCCGTTAATGTAAATGCTGCAGGAATTGTACCCTCGCCGAACAAGGGTTTACCAGTACCGAGCATTACCGGAAAAATTATGAGCCGCAACTCAACGACGAGGTCATGTTTAAACCATGTCTGGGTGAAATTTCCACTGCCTATTACTTTTAAGATCGATCCGTCCCCAACACTGAGTTCTTTTATGCATGCTACGACGTAGCCAGAAATCAGCTTTGTGTTTTTCCATGCAAGTTCCGTTAGACTATTAGAAACCACATATTTTGTAACATTATTGATACCCGGCCATATGTCCGCATGATCGGGCCAGTAGGCAGCAAAAGTCTCATATGTTTTCTTTTCCAAAAGAAGATCGGTGGAATTCATATTTTTTTGCATGAACTCAACTTCCGCTTCGTCGGCTTCGTAAAAATACGGTGCTGTCCGGCCACCGTACTTGAAGTCACTCGATTTATCTTCCTCAGGTCTGCCGGGTGCTTGAATTAGTCCGTCTAAGGTAATAAACTTTTGGATAATAATTTTTCTCATCTCGTTCCGATTCTGAAATTTTTGATAAAGAATCTCATTATATTAAACCGAAGGTCTAATTGCTTGTCGCGGCAGAATAGGTTTTATTTTCCACCGCATATATGCAACGAAAGCAATAATTATAAATAGTACGGCAGTATAGATCGCACTACCGGCTTCGCCTCTGATTGAGTGAAAAACAGTAGCACTGCCCGTCACAGCCATCAAACCAACGGCCGTCAACGGTATCAGCCATGTATAAATGCGCAATACACCGGGCAGGATAAGACCAACAACGGCGAGTAATTCAGCTATGCCGATGAAGTAGCGGAACCCGGTTCCCAGTGTGGCATTCATTACCTCAACATATTCTGCCGGGGGAAATACCATCATTATACCGTGCTGAAGAAATTGGGCGGCAAGTAGTACCTGAAGGATCCAAAGAAATATTTTCATTAGTCATTTTCCTTACCTGACTTATAAATACTTTTATACTCTTTTTCATGTATGCAATTTCAACTTCCAGTGTACTATTCTAAAATAACTTTACTTTATTGATCTTAAGCGGTTCACATTAAAATCCTCTTCCGAATTTTCTCGCTTTATCTATTTTTACCGAGCTGTTCTGCCAGCCCGATGAGAAGTCCTTCCGGTCCTCTGATGTAGCAGAGCCGGTATGAGTCCTCGTACTGAACCACATCGCCTACGAGCTGCGCGCCGCGCTTGCGGAGCCTGTCGAGCATCTCGTCGATGTCGTCCACTGCGAACATTACGCGTAAGTAGCCAAAAGCATTAACAGGCGCGTTCCGGTGATCGGCAACCGGAGGCGGGGCAAGAAATCGTGATAACTCCAGCCGGCTGAGGCCGTCGGGAGTGACCATCATCGCAATCTCGACACGTTGTGAACCCAGCCCGGTAACTCGCCCGGCCCATTCTCCTTCGACTATAGTTCGCCCTTCGAGCTTCAGGCCGAGCTCTGTGAAAAAAGAGATTGCCTCATCGAGGGATTCTACCACGATGCCGACGTTGTCCAACCGCAGTAATTTATTTCTTTTCATAATTTTATTTTAATAAATTATCAATTCGATGCCTCAAGCCCGGACCGTATTGCCGCTTCAAGTATATCAATGTTTATATCATTCAGCGTTTTGAACCTAATGCAATATCCGCTCACGCTCGCCTTGCCGAGTTTTTTCCCGTATGTCATAGATAAATATTTCTTATCTTTAATACCAAGGATATAGACAGAGATTCCGGTCTTGTTTGCACTGATACCGATTTGATAAAACTCTCTGGTTTTTCCGTCGGTATATTTTATAGTCTGAATTCCATATCCTATATTAGGGTTAGATACGGTTTTACCTTTATCGTCCTTGCCGTCTAAGAACCATAATTTACACTTCGGCATTACTTTCAGAATGATGCGGTGCAACGCTTGCATGTCGCTGCGTTTTGGTTCAGGTTGAATGGTAATATAATCTTTGATTAGTTCTTGTGTCTTCATATAAAATTTATTTCTTATTGTGCAGATCGTGCCATCTGCTCAACTATCGTTTCTCTAAGCTCCGACAGTGCCTGTCTTTACTTCTCCGGCACGCTTGTAATAAGTGAAAATGACGCCGTTTGATGTAATCAAACTATCGGTCAGTGCGAAGGCTCTCGGGATATTGCCATTGCCGTACAGACGCTTGCCCGTACCCAGTGTTACCGGGAACGTCATGAGGCACAGCTCATCTACCAGATCATGCTTGAAAAGTGTCTGAGCCAGGTTACCGCTGCCGTGAACTTTAATTTCGGAACCTTCAGAGTTCTTCACCTTTTTGATGTCATCGACGCTTGCTAGTAAAACAGAGTTTTTCCATCCGGACTTTTCAATGTCCGACTTGTTCTTGGAAGTACTCACAACATATTTGGCGACGTCATTGATCCCCGGCCACATATCCGCATGCGAAGGCCAGTAGGCGGCAAAAATATCATAAGTTTTTCGACCTAGAAGAATGTCAGTAGATTCCATCCATCTCTGCATGAACTTGCCGGCCGCTTCGTCGGCTTCGGAAAAATACGGCGCAACCCAGCCGCCGTACTTGAAACCGTCTGATTTATCTTCCTCGGGTCCGCCGGGCGCCTGCATTACGCCGTCTAACGTTATGAATTCCTGGACAATTATTTTTCTCATTTTGTTTTTCCTTTTTAGCTGTTTATGATTTTCATTTTTGTCTTGAAGATGACTTTACCGGGCCTGCAACGCCTATAAGGTTGCCTTCAGGAACTCCCGTAACTTCTCCTAATTTATTATTAGACTTCAATTTGTTTTACTTTATTAACACAAGTTGACCGCATATATGAATAAACATCCTAAAAACTGTCAAAAATTAACTATTTGTGGGACTTTGTGTTTCCTTTGTGAGACTTTGTGAAGCAAAAAACCGGTCGCAAAGTTACACTAAGTTTTCACAAAGTAGCACAAAGTATAGAATAAAAAGCTATTAAGCATAATTCCACTGTCGAGTAAATTAGTTTAAAATTGAAAGCGGTTAACTCGTATTATAAATTTTATATTTTCGTATACTTCAAATCAAAATCATGTTCCCAATTTTTACCGTCTGTTGATTTCTCCCACGATGCTTTTATTACTTTGCCGTCTTTATCTATTTTGCCGGTAAATCGCTGAGAAAACTTTGGAACATTACGCCAAATTTTCCATATCCCTTTGGCAAAGCTCATCTCATAAACCCTTGACACCCGCCTGTCGTCAATATAAAGCACGGTATAATCGGAGGAATCTTGATCACGACCAATAAACCAAGTAGCCCAAGGCACGCCGTTACTTTTCATTCCCTGGCGCATGATTAAAAAATTACCATCCTCGAACCACTCAAAAGAAGCACTGCCTTTAATTGTTGCGGCAGGGTCGGGAAGAAAAACTGCATTTGACAGTTCCATTGCCCAATCACCAACCAGTATCTTTAGCTCCTCAAGGGACGGATTTATGTTTTTACTTTTCATATACATATGAATTAATCCGGTATCTCCGGCTCAACGAGTTTAGTTAATTGATCGAGCGATTCCTGCCAGCCGAGATAGCAAAATTCGGGCGGAATAGCATCCGGTACTCCGTCCTGAACAATACTAACATCCGACCCGCACGAAACATGCTTAATCGTTATTGTATTTATTATTTCTCCCGGCAAATTCGGATCATCAAATCGATCCGAATAGCGAAGATATTCGCCCTGAACCATTTCAAGAAATTTACCGCCGAAGGATTGGCTTTTCCCGGTTGAAAAATTTGTGAACGACATTTTATAGGTCCCGCCGACTTTGGCATCCAGATGATGTACTTTACATGTGAACCCGTTCGGCGGAAGCCATTTGGCCTGTGCATCTGCATCAAGAAATGCACGGTAAATTTTTTCCGGGCCTGCTTTGATAACTCTATGAAGTTTTATGGTCGACATATTTCTTTTCCTTCTTTATTGTTAAGGAAGCTAGAACATTTGTTTAATTTTTAAATTGTCTAATTGCTAAATTGCTTTTTTAACAATCCTGTATACGCAGCAGTTTTAACAATTTAACAATTAAACAATTTAGCAGATTTAACTCCGGACGATTATGCATTCTCCAATTCCGCAATATCAATCTTTTTCATTTTAAGCATTGCCTGCATAGCTCTTTGAGACTTTGCGGAATCTTTGCCGCCCAGCAGCTTAGGTAAAATTATCGGCACTATTTGCCAGGATACTCCGTATTTATCTTTAAGCCAGCCGCATTGTTCGGCTTCCGGGACTGCGGAAAGTTTGTTCCAGTAATAATCGACTTCATCCTGATCCTCACAATTGACGACAAATGAAAGCGACTCATTGAAATTTATATTGTTAGGCATGCCGCTGTCCATGACAATAAATTCTTGTCCCGAAAGTTTGAATACGCCGTGAACAACCAGGCCCTCGCATTGTTTATTCTCCGGTCCGTAGCGTACAACGGAATCAATATGCGAGTCCGGAAATACGGCTGTGTAAAAATTTACAGCCTCTTCGGCTTTTCCCCATTGCCTACCGTCAAACATTAGGAAAGGAGCAATTTTCTGCTTCGAACCCGTATAATTCAATTGCCATGAAAGACCGAACTTGTCTGTGACCCAAGCATATTTTTTGCTGAAAGGGTATTCTTTAAGGGGCCAGAATATTTTGGGACTGTCTACCGAAAGCTTTTCCCAGAGTCCGCCGATTTCATTTTCCGTCTCGCATTGCACAAAGAACGAAAGAGCTTGAGTGAATTTGAAAACAGGTCCGCCGTTTAACGCGGTAAATTTTTGACCCGACAGTTCGAACGGCGCGGTCATTACGGAACCTTCCGGCCTTCCGGAAGCCTTCGCTCCGTTTTCATCATACCTGACCGGGTTCCCGGTTCCGGAATTATTAAATATTGAGGTATAAAATTTTACCGCTTCTTCGGCTTTACTGTCAAACCAAAGAAAAGGGGTTATTTTATTCATGATAATTTCCTTTTATTTAATTAAAACCGATAATCCGCATTATCGATTAGATTTTAATCGTCTGACGCTCGTGAAGGAGCATCCATGACGTGCCGAATTTATCGCGCAGCATTGCAAAACGGGAAGCAAAAAATGTTTCCTCCATCTTCATAAAAATTTCGCCGCCTTAGGAAAGCAGTTTATAAATTCTATCCGCTTCCTTGTCGCTGCTTAAACTTAAAGTAAGGTAAGCGCTTCGCATCGGCTCGGCATGCGGGATATCCGCACCCATCAATACAGCCCCTCCTAACTCGATCCTGGCATGAAGAATTGCATCCTCCCAATCCTTCGGGACGTTAGATAGATCGGGCTGATCCTTAAAAGTTGACATGCCCGTAATCTTGCCGCCGAGGTGTTTTTCATAAAATTGAAACGCCTCTTTGCAATTTCCTCTGTAGTTGACATAAACATCCAGTTTCATTTTATATTGCTCCTTTCCAATTTATAATTGTCAAACCTGCTTTGACGGCAGGCAGGCTGTTATACTGTTAAATTGTTCAACTGATAGATTGTTAAATTGCTTTTAACAATTCGACAATTTAACAATTGAACAGTTTGATCCGTTTATGCTCTCTTCAAAGTTTCAATATCAATCTTCTTCATTTGGAGTACTTTCTGCATTACTCTTTGGGATTTTCCCGGTTCTTTACCGCTCATCAAGTCTCCCAAAATATCCGGAACGATTTGCCACGACAGGCCGAATTTATCTTTCAGCCAGCCGCACATTTGCGCTCCCGGATCGCCTCCGTCGGAGAGCTTGTTCCAGAAGTGATCAAGTTCTTTTTGGTCCCGGCAATTTATAACGAAAGATACCGCTTCATTGAAAGCAAAGTTATGATCAAAAGCGCTGTCCATCGCTGCGAAAATTTGTCCGTTAAGTTTGAAATCCGCATACATGATTGTTCCTTCTTTGTCGGGCTTATTATCGGCACCGTATCTCATCGTATTCATTACCCCGGATCCGCCTCCCGGTGCATAAGAAAATACCGACGTATAATAATTAATCGCTTCTTCGGCTTTGCCGCATACCTTGCCTACGAACAGCAGCGAAGGAATAATTATTTGCTTGAAATCCCCGGCAGCTTGTATCAACTGCCAAGATACTCCGTATTTATCCTGGATCCAGCCGTAAGTTTCGCTGAACGGATATTTATCAAGCGGCATCAACGCGGTACCGCCGCCGGATAATTTATCCCATAATTCCCTTACTTCGTTTCCGGTCCTGCAGTTAACGAAAAATGAAACGGACGGATTAAATTTGAAAACCGGTCCCCCGTTTATTGCGGTAAACGGCTGGCCGAAAAGTCTGAAAGCTACGGTCATAACCGAATCTTTCGGCCTTCCCGAAGCCTTAGCGCTTGCTTCTGAATAAAGTGTTGTATAATCGACTTTTGAATTACCGAATAAGGAAGTATAAAAATTAACGGCCTCTTCGGCATTATCGTTAAACCATAAGAACGGAGTTATTTTTTGCATGCTGCGTCCCTTTCGAAAATTTAAATTTATTCCGCAAAAAACTTATGTATTAATTGCCGGCTTCAATAACCGACAGAATATTTCCCGCCGGGTCTTTAAACCAGGCTATTGTAGGG
>JBJKOY010000088.1:0-2170 GCA_046706945.1 Ignavibacteriaceae bacterium
CTCTTATTATGAATAAATTTTTTTTCGGCCTATTTGTTTTACTAATTTCAGTCTTGAACTCTGCTTTTGCGCAAAGCGTAAAAGTAGTATCGGATGAACAGTCAGTTCAAACAAAATATGCCGAGAGTTGTCTGCAGAAAGCTTTGTCGCGGCACGGATACGTTATAGTTAAAGATAAGCCCGATTTCCTGATCACTCTAAAAGCCGACTCGCTGAATTTGAAACCCGAAGCGTTCGAAATAATTCCCGGGAAAAAAGAAATTGTCGTTGAGGGCGGAAACGGTACCGGAATAATTTACGGATGTAATTCGATTGCTGAGGACTTGGGGAATAAAATCAGCTTAAAAGACTTAAAGGCAAAACGCGAGCGGCCTAAGCTGGCTTTCAGGGCAATTAAATTCGATCTGCCTTGGGATACTTACCGGCACAGCTATGCCCTCTCGCTGCATTCGGAAACCTGCAAGGATATAAATTTCTGGAAAGCTTTCCTGGATATGATGTGCAGGAACAGGTTCAATGTTCTCACGCTGTGGAACCTGCATCCGTATACTTATTTAATTAAGCCGAAAAATTTCCCGGAAGCTAGTCCTTGGAACGACACGCAGATGAAGGAATGGGAAAAATTATTCCACGGGATATTCCGGATGGCCAAGGAACGCGGCATCGATGTCTACCTTGTCCCCTTCAACATTTTCGTAACTCCCGAGTTTGCAAAAGCTCATAACGTAGAGATGTTTAATTTGCAGCATGACTTTTATGTCAAGGGAGATACGTCGGAAATTATAAAGCGCTATACGCGCGAGTGCGTTACCCAGGTCCTTGACGAATACCCGGACCTTACCGGGTTCGGTCTCACCCTCGGCGAAGGAATGGGCGGGATGACACCCCAGCAGCGGGAAGACTGGATAAATGCGACAATTATCGAAGGCATGCGTTTGGCCGATAGAAAATCGAAACTGCTCCACCGGATCCCATTTTCGGGAAATACCGCATCGCTGGGAGCAACTACAGTAAAGATGGAAGAAATAACCCGGTCTGAAATCGAGCAGGAGGCAAAACTAAAATGTTTTATAAAACCCATCTGGGCCAGTCTTAAGTTCAACTGGTCCCACGGGCACTCGACAACAAAATTAATCAAGGTACACGGCGGCAAATTGTACGGGACGTATTTTTCCCCGGAGCCTGAAGATTATAAAATTATCTGGACCGTGCGCAACGAAGATTTCTTCTGCCTGCGCTGGGGAGCGGCCGATTTCATCAGGGCTCATATAAAAAGGAACTATCATAACTATGTCGGAGGGTACATTATCGGGTCCGAGACATATATCCCGGCAAAGGATTACTTCACAAAACCCGACCCGGCGGTAAACTGGAAATATGCTTTCCAACGGCAATGGCTGTTTTATAAATTATGGGGAAGACTCCTTTATAACCCGGATACGCCGGATAAAGTATTCGAAGACGAATTTGTCAGGAGATACGGTAAAAGCGCGGCAGTATTATTCAAAGCATTTTCGCTCGCGGGGAAAACACCTTTGCGCCTTGCCTCGTCATTCGACTGCAGCTGGGATTTTACCTTATACGCGGAGGGATTTATGGCATTAAACCCCGCCGACAAACGGGTGGAATATATTTCGGTCGACCGTCAGATTAACCAGCCGCCGCTCGATACAGATTATGTTTCAATTGCCGATTATGTTAAAGAAATATCTTCGGGAAAGAATACCGGTAAAAAGATTACTCCTCCGGAGCTTGCCGGGAAACTGGATAAGGACTGCAGCGAAGCCCTGGACCTGGTAAAAAGCGTGGATGTCGTGAAAAATTCCCCGGTGAAATACGAAGTCGCCGACGTGAAAGCCTGGGCGAATTTAGGATTATTTTTCGCTGAAAAAATCAGAGGCGGAGTCGCGCTGCAGTTTTACAGGACAAACGGGAAAGACGAATACAAACGCGAAGCCGTAAAGCACCTAAAAAATGCGTTAAACTATTGGGATAAAGTCATAGGCATTACGCGTCCCATTTATAAAGACATGCCGCTGGTTCATCTGAGCGAACAGGACGGCAAAAGCTGGGAAGTAAACGATCACCTCCGTTTCCACTGGACATTTCTCAGGAAAGACGTTCTTAAAGATATTGAAACCGCGAAAAATGCAGTTAAAATTTCGATTGA
>JBJKOY010000089.1:0-6361 GCA_046706945.1 Ignavibacteriaceae bacterium
AAGGGTAAATTATGACCGAAAAGCTTTTAAGAAGGATTTTAGGAGCATTCGTATTCTTATTATCTACAGTCATATTGTTTTTAACCGTACAGCCCTCGGTTTCTTTCTGGGACCCGGGAGAAATATCGGCCGCGGCGTATTCGCTTATGGTTCCTCATCCTCCCGGCGGTCCTTTCTGGCTGATGATAGGCAGGATCTTTTCAATGATACCTTTTGCTTCCAATTTGGGATTCAGAATAAATACCGTTTCGGTCCTTTCGGGTTCATTTTCGATTTTGCTGCTGTATCTAATTGCAATTAAACTTATCGAGAACTACAGGGGTAAAAAATACAATAATATTTCCGATGCCGTGTATACGTTTGTTTCGGCCGCTATCGGGGCATTGGCTTTTTCATTCTGCGATACTTTCTGGTTTAACGCTACGGAATCCAACTACTTTGCTTTGAGCACACTCCTTTTTGCTTTAATCGTTTGGCTGATGATGATTTGGAACGAACATTCCAGGGAGCCGGGCAACGAAAAATATATAGTGTTGATGGCCTACCTGATCGGCCTTTCTTTCGGCGTTCACTTAATGAGCGTGCTTGCTTTGTTCACCTTCGTTTTTGTCGTTGTTATGAAAAAATACGTTACGGACGACGAGACATTTAAAAAGACGGGCTATATTTTCCTCATCCACCTGGGTATATTGCTCGTAATAGCGGCCGGTCTGTGGGCTTCTCAAACAAGAACGTCTCCGCCCACTCCGCAGGAATACGACGCATTTGATTCCAAGTTTATATGGACGATGGCCGGAGTATCGGCAATATTCATGGGCATCCTGTGGAAAAAAATATTTCATAAGAATTCGTTTTATATACCTCTCATAGCCGCCGGAATTACTTTAGGCATTGCATATCCCGGAATCGTAAAAGAACTCCCGGGCTTTCTGCTGGCTGTCGGCGGGTCTGGGGCTTTTACCAACTTGATTATTTTCGCGGCAATACTCGGCGTCATATTGTACGTTATATATTGGTCGGCTAAAAACAAGAGGAACCTTCTTAACCTTGCGGGCACGGCTCTGCTTTTCCTGATACTGGGCTTTACAACGTATACTATGATTATTATCCGTTCCAACCAATCGCCCCCCATGAACGAAAACTGGCCGGATAATTTCCGCAAGCTTATGTATTACCTCGACCGCCAGCAGTACGGGGATTTCCCGATTTTCGAAAGAAGGTTTTCATCCCAGCAGAATCAGCAGGGTATTTATTCAAATTACAGCAGCGATCTCGATTTCCTTTGGAGGTACCAGGTCGAGCATATGTTCAACAGATATTTAGGATGGAACTTTATCGGAAAGGTTTCGACGGTTCAGGACGCCGGGGTAAAATGGAGCCAATTTTACGGGATACCTTTTTTCATAGGTTTACTGGGTCTTTACTTTCTTTTTAAGAAAGACTGGAAAATGGCCTCGGCTTTCCTTATTCTTTTTATTTTTATGGGGTACCTGATTGCATTTTATCAGAACCAGCAGCAGCCACAGCCAAGGGACAGGTTTTACTTTTACCCGGGCGCGCTTTTCGTTTTCGCGGTATGGATTGCGGTCGGAATGAGGGAAGGTATTGAATGGATAAAACTCAAGATCAAAGATAAAACAATTGCAAAGACGGCCGTATATACTTTCCTCGGACTGGGAATTCTCTTTATACCGGCGAACATGCTGAGGACAAATTATTTTACTCACGACAGATCACACGACTGGCTCCCGTGGGATTTTTCTTATAATCTCCTTCAAAGCTGTAAACCGGATGCAATACTATTTACCCAGGGCGACAACGATACCTTCCCGCTATGGTACCTTCAGGATGTTGAAGGCGTGCGCAGGGATGTAAGAGTCGTATGTCTGGAGCTTGCAAATACGTCATGGTATGTGGATCAGCTTAAGAACACTTCGCCGTACGGCGCAAAAAAAATAAAACTCAGCATGTCCGATTATGCCATTCAAAACTTCGGCGGCGCTGTGAGATGGGATCCGCAGAACGTTTCCGTGCCCGTCCCCGAAAGCGCGATAAAAAAATTCGACGTTAAAGATTCGTCAATTATAAAAACCGGAGAACTTACCTGGAGGATGAACAATACAATTACCATAGGAGGAGTTAAAGCAGCACGAATGCAGGATATCGTCGTCAAAGATATCGTCCAGAACAACTCATGGGACAGGCCTATTTATTTTGCCTCTACGTGCGGGCCTGACAGTTATATCGGCCTCGGCGATTATCTTGAACTTGAAGGACTCGCCTCGCAATTGGTTCCGAATAAAGATATGACCGGCAACGCAGTGAACGTCAAAATAACAACTGAGGATCTGTTCAACGAAAACCCTTCGTATTCAAAGACTTATAAGACCGGATTCAAATTCCGGGGTCTTAACGTTAAAGGCGACTTCTTCGATGCTATGGAAAGAGGATTAATACAAAATTACAGGTTGATCTACGAAAGACTGGCTTATTATTACCTCATTAACCAAGATAACAAATCCATGTGCATAAATACTCTGAATGAGATGAATAAAAACATATCCGAGGAAGTAATCCCTATGGATTACAGGCTCCTGTATGATATCGGAAATCTTTACCATAGCGCAGGAGATACCGCAAAATACATGGAAACGTCGAAAGAATTCGAAAAACAGGCTTTGCAGAATTTGGATATAAGTATTAATCAGGTAAATTCACCTTACAATCCCTATGCGATGCTTGAAAGGATGTACATCAATCAGAATGAATACGATAAAGCGATAGACATTATGCGGAAGCTTGAAGCAAGGTTCCCTGAAATGGGAGGCGTCCAGGCGGAAATAAAAAGGCTGCAGAAAATGAAGGAGCTGAATAAGAAGTAATTACGGATTTGCAGGAATGCGGTTGTTCCGCTCCGGTTGTATTTAAACTTTTAATTGTACTTCAATAGTTCGTCCGTAGACGCTCCTGCCTGCCTTCTGGCGAGGTTGCTATGCGTCTACAAAAAATTATGACCACGGCATAG
Organism: Ignavibacteriaceae bacterium; assembly: GCA_046706945.1. GTDB lineage: Bacteria > Bacteroidota > Ignavibacteria > Ignavibacteriales > Ignavibacteriaceae > FEN-1297. Next base: position 3,026 of record JBJKOY010000089.1, read on the forward strand.
CCCCCGCCGGTTTGATTGATGATGAATTTTATTAAGCGAAATACATTTATTCTCACGGTCAAAATAAAATTTTATTTATCAAATATCTGATAAGTTATCAGATATTTGATAACGGAATAAAATCCTTAACCGTAAAAACCCTCCCAAAATTTTCCTAATCGAGTTGTTGCAGGTTATTGTTAAGTACTCACGCGGAAAAATGCCCGGCATTAAAATTGTTTATAATCGCCAATCCGCCTTTTGCCGGCACAAAACCGGGGCCTTTCGGCAGTCGGATGATTATTTAAGGAACGGAGTAACATTTAACGAAATAATTTGATTTAACCCGGTATGCGTATTGACGTAGCGATAACTTAAAACTCTCCCCAATTAGTTATTGACGGCATTACCATAAGGGCCGGCATCGGCGGATTAATTTTTTTCTTACTCCTAATATTGAAATTCTGCGAGGTGGCAATGAATAAATTAATCCTTCCTTTCTTTGTATCCGTGCTGGTGTTTTCCGGGTGTTCAAACAGAATTACCGCACCCGGCAATTCGAATATTGACCTTTCCGGCACAGAAAAACAAGTACTTAGTTCTTCACAGCAGTTCGGGTTTGATCTATTTAAGGAAATAAACAAAACCTCTGGAGATTCCAATATTTTTATCTCGCCGTTAAGTATCTCAACCGCATTCGGTATGCTCCTTAACGGGGCCGCCGGTCAGACATACGAAGCCATAAAATCGACATTAAAACTTCCCGGAAGCACGCCGGATCAAATAAACAACGCCTACAAGAACCTGAATATCGAATTGACCCGGAGCGATCCGGACGTCATATTCAATACCGCCAACTCGATCTGGTATAAACAGGGTTTTACTTTCGAGGGGAGTTTTTTCGACGTAAACAAGAATTATTTCGGCGCATTAATCCAGGGACTGGATTTCTCGGACCCCGCATCGGTTAATATTATAAACAACTGGGTTGATGAAAAAACCAACGGCAAAATTACAAGTATAATAGATCGAATTACGCCCGATGCCGTTATGTACCTTATAAACGCAATTTATTTTAAAGGCACCTGGCTTTACCGTTTCGACAGTACCGCAACCAAGCAGGCCGATTTTTACGTTACCCCTGCCAATCCGCAAAAATGCATGATGATGAACTTACGAGATACGCTTAATTATCACGCTTCCGGCGAATACCAGGCTGTTGAATTGCCTTACGGAAACGGAAACTTCAGCATGATCGTCGTACTGCCGGCATCGCCGGAAAATCTTAACCCGATGATTAATCAAATGAATGATAATTTTTGGACGAATATGCTCGGCAATATGAAGCGTTCGGTGGTCAACCTCTGGCTGCCTAAATTCAAATTAGAGTACAAGATCGAGTTAAGTAAAATATTAAGCGAAATGGGAATGGGCATAGTATTCGGAACTTCGGCGGATTTTTCAAAAATCAGCAGCGATAAGGGATTGTCTGTTTCGAGCGTCCTTCACAAAACCTACTTGGATGTCAACGAACAAGGGACGGAAGCCGCGGCCGTAACCGCAATTACGGTCACCGTAACTGTGTCGACCGGCGAACAAAACATTTACATGCGTGTAGACCGCCCGTTTATTCTCGCAATCATGGAGAATAATACCGGCACCATTTTATTTATGGGTAAAATATCCAGCATATAATCGGAGTCGTCCTGTTTAGATTATTCCTTTTTCCCGATTAAAGCCTGAAACCCTGCCCAGGGGAGAAGGGTTCAGGCAGTATAAATCATAATTAAAAGAGGATATTATGAAAAAAATAATTACCCTTATTATTTTATGTCAATTCGCAGGTTATGCCCAGTACAACAACGAAGCGACTACGGAAGAAAGTTTCGAACAATCGGAATTATATTTCCAAAGCAGGTACCTTAATCCATACGGGATTTTAAACTTTAAGGATGTTTCTCCGGGACTTATAAACAACCCGTTTTTAAATTTGTATGTAAACCCGGCAGACCTGCCGGATATTGACTCCAGCAGCGCGCTTGTATACCTTGATTTTCGGGGCGACAGGACCGAACCGAAGGTCATTCAAAACTACGTCTACCCCGCTTATTATTCAAATTATTATTACCCGTATTATACCGATCCGCGCCTGGTCTCCCAGGCCAGAACGGAGCCCGAACCGGTATTCTCGCTGGGGATACTTTCTTACCCGATAAAAGACATTACAAAGGATTTAATGATCGGTGCAACCTACCAGCTTATTCAAAAAGACGAGAAATATTATACCATGCCTTACGGGATTTATTACCCGAGATACGGACTGGACGCCTTTAATGCCGCGACGCAGGCATCAGGAAGTATTCCGGTTCAGGAACGTTATGCCGGTAAAAACGAAATGTCCGACGAAGTTCATATCTTTTCCGTTTTCGCGGGATATAAGTTTACCGACGAACTCTCGGCCGGAATTGCTCTCGGTGGAGTCATTCAAAAACGCGAAGGCGGGTATTTAAATTTAAATAACAGCGAATACGGAAATACATCCGATTATACTTATTCGAATTCATCATCCCAGGAGAAATCCGAAAAATATCATCATATCGATATCTCCGCAGGACTGGATTATTTTTTTCGGCATAAAATACTCCTCGGAATTAAGGGAGGGATTCTTCATGGCAACGCGGACCAGAATTATTCGACCGGCAGCGGTTATTTCTACCGGTATAATACCCCGGAAACTGATTCCAACTGGAATCTGAATAATTCGACCTCGTCAACTGTTCAGTCGTGGAACCACAACGGTGATACAAAATATATCGGCATTAATTTCTCCGGGGACAGAGATAATCCCAAAGTATTTTCCGGTTATTATAAATACACCTGGAGCGACGTAAATCTGACTTCAACCTCCCTTATTTTCGATACGTCATATTATTCCTCGCGGTGGGTAAGTTCATACGATATGGCGTGGTATCTTTATAACGGCAACTCTTATACAAAAGACAACAGAGCGGGTACTGGAAAACGCACCTTCGATACGCACGAGATAATGCTGAATTACAAATGGGCGATTACAAAACGCACTACGGTTTACGTAGGCATTTATTTTAATTCCACAAATACCGTTATACACGACATTGAGCCCGTCGCTGCACACCGATATTCGGCATTTAGGGATTCGAGCTCGAATTCCCAGTATCGGTATAATTATTCATCTTATTTGTTTGAAGATAAGCAACTGGAATGGAATTACAATTCGGATTTCACGACGCTGCAGATTCCCGTAATTTTTAATTTTGAAATTTCGGACTACTGGAGCATAATGCTCGGGCTGAACCGCATATTAAACAACTGGGGAAT
>JBJKOY010000090.1:0-1913 GCA_046706945.1 Ignavibacteriaceae bacterium
TTTATGAACAGCCCCGCAAAATTTATGGTGCAAAAAAAATTTTATGAAGTTTTCAGGATACAGATTACAATAGTGTCTATGTTGATTATCGAACAGGAGAGAGAAAATTTTAGAGCATTCTCGATTAATTCGTCAGTACCATTCTAGCTTCAGTTAAGTCTCCCTTCGAATATTTTATTTACGGTAGGAACCAGCATGTCCGTAAATTCGAATTTCGAAATAAAATCATCCGCGCCCACGTTTATAGCCATATCCTTATATTCTAAATTATCCGATATCGTGAGCAATATTATTTTTACGGTTTTATTTATTGCCCTGATCCTCTTTGCCGCTTCCAGCCCGTTAATTCCATCCATCGATATATCCATTATGATCAGATCTACGCCTACATTGTTGGAATTAACCCTTTCAATGGCTTCCTCGCCCGACGAGGCCCACATTAAGATTTCAAATCTTAAATTCGAGTTAATAAAACGCAATGCCGAATTCCTGAAATTATTGTTATCGTCAACCAGAAGTATTTTTAAAGCCTTCACTTTGTCCTCGTAGATATTATAATAAAAGCGTTCACCCGCACGGATTTTTTATTTTAATAAATCTATAATTTATTAGGTCTTGTAACAATCAGGGGAAACCTTATAATTCAAAAGAATTATACTAATACGGGCGCAAATTATTGCGGAGATATAATACCTGCCCGGATCGCATATCTCACCAGCCCGGGAATATCGTGAATTTCCAGTCTTTCCATTATCTTCATCCGGTGGGTTTCCACGGTTTTTATGCTCACATTTAATTTGGACGCAATCTCTTTCGTCGAATTGCCATCGGCAATCAATTGCAGAATTTCTCTCTGCCGCGAGGTCAGCTTGTCGTATACATTTTCGTGCTGTCTGTCTTCAGTCGCATTTCCTTCTATTCTTCGAAGATAATCGTTTATAAGATTTCTTGAAATGGAAGGGCTTAAATACGTTTCGCCGCGCATTACGGCATTTATGGCAATTTCAAGTTCGTTGGGGGCCGAATCCTTAAGAAGGTATCCCAAAGCCCCGGCTTTAAGCGCCTGCAGAACATACTCTTCGTTGGCGTACATGGATAAAATAATTACAAAAACCGAGGCAAAGTCTTTACTTACCCTTTCCGTTACCTCAAGACCGTTTAATTCGCTCATAGCAATATCCAGAAGTACGACATCGGGAGAATATTCCTGGATCATTTGCAGAGCTTCCCTGCCGTTGGAAGCTTCGGCGACTACTTCAACACCGTTTATATTCTGGAGCAGCTGGCGAATACCTGCCCTTATCAAAGTATGATCGTCTGCTATTAAGATTTTCGTCGAATTCATTAATTTAACCGTTCTAAAAAAATTTTTATGAAACCTGCTTATAAGGGAAAATAGCGTGAACTATCGTACCTTTACCGGGTTTAGAAATTATATCCATCCATCCTCCCACAAGTTCCGCGCGTTCCTGCATTCCCAAAACCCCTATGCTTACTCCTCCTGATGCTTTCTTCCTTGCCGCCGCAACGTCATAGCCTATACCGTCGTCGGAGACGGTTACGTGCAGTTCGTTAACCTGGGAATCGACTTCTATAATCATGTTTTTCGCTTTCGAATGCTTGATTATATTGTTGACGGCTTCCTGAATTATGCGGTAAGCCGCGATCTGAAATTCGGGAGGTAATTTTATTTCCGCCTGCTTGGTTATAACCCTTGCTTTGATTCCCGTTCTTTGAACCTGCCGGTCGATATACCATCTTAAAGCCGGGATTAATCCCAGATCGTCGAGAATCGAAGGCCTTAATCTGAGAGACAGTTCCCTGACGTTATTTAAGGTTCCTTCCACAAGTTGAATTGTATCCTTTAACTGGCTGTGAATTCCGGCGTCGTTAATACGTTTTATGGCATTCAT
>JBJKOY010000091.1:0-4551 GCA_046706945.1 Ignavibacteriaceae bacterium
AAACGGCATTAGCCCGGCGGTTGAACCAGGCCACTCCTTTGTTCAGTTCGTCGAATATGTCGTTCTTATTGATGTTGGCGAAATAAACAACGGGGGACACAAAAAGCGCATCGTACAGCCGGTCGAAGCCCCAGCCCGAAAAAAGAAATTTATAAATTCCGCTCTCCCTGAAATATTTTGTTACCGCGAAATTTTTTATGTAAAAATGATAAGCTATATATACGCCGGATAAAGCTACGACAGCGGAGATGATCTGAAAAATTAATTCGAAATTCATTTCGCTCCTCGGTACCGTTACGGCGGGTAATACCGAATGCAGAAAATCGGAGAACAGGGGTAAATTGCCCAGGGTATCCGGAAGCTCGATAAAGCCGCCTATCAGGGAGAGTACGGCAAGAGTTATTAACGGGATCTTAATAAGCTTTCCCGGCATTTTTTCTATCTCAATTTTCTGTTCGCCGTAGAAGGTTATAAATACCATCCTGAAAGTATAGACGGATGTAATCAATGCGCCTATAATGCCGGCCAGCCAGAGCCAAACGCTGCCCTTAACGCTGGACCATGCAAGCCACAAAATCATGTCTTTGCTGTAAAAGCCCGCTGTTATCAGCGGCAGCGCGGCCAGAGAAGCCGACGCTATTAAAAAAGTCCAGAACGTTACCGGCATTTTTTTCCGCAGACCGCCCATTTTAAACATGTCGTGCTCGTGATGCATGGCGGTAATAACGGCGCCGGCGCCGAGGAAGAGAAGCGCTTTGAAGAATGCGTGTATCATGAAATGAAATACGGCCGCCGACCAGGCGCCTATTCCCAGCGCCAAAAACATATAGCCGATCTGGCTTATCGTCGAATATGCCAGAACTCTCTTTATATCCCTTTGAGTTACCGCGCTGAAGCCGGCGAGCAGAAGCGTTAAAGCGCCTATTACGGCGACCAATGTCTCAACCGACGGCGCGATAATAAAAATAACGTGGGTTCTTGCTATCAGGTAAACTCCCGCCGTAACCATAGTAGCGGCATGAATTAAAGCGCTTACCGGCGACGGTCCGGCCATGGCGTCGGGCAGCCATGTTTGAAGAGGAAGCTGGGCCGATTTTCCGACCGCACCTCCCAATAATAACAGAGCCGTTGCTGTCGCTATCGAGGAGCCTACCGGCCAGTCAGCTTTAGCCATTCCCATCAAAGCCTGGATATTTAAAGTATGAAAGTTGGATAATAACAAGAACAAACCTACGGCCATGGCGGTATCGCCCACCCTGGTTACTATAAAGGCTTTTCTTGCGGCATAACCGTGTTCGGGGTCTTTATACCAGAATCCGATAAGCAGATAACTGCATAAGCCCACGCCTTCCCATCCCAGGTACAGAAGGAGCAGGTTGTCCGCCAGAACAAGCGTAAGCATTGAACCGACGAATAAATTCATGTACGCGAAAAACCTCGAGTAATCTTCATCTTCGTACATAAACTCCGCCGAATAAAGATGAATAAGGAACCCGACGAACGTTATTACAAAAATGAACACCATCGACAACGCATCGAGATGAAAAGCAATCGAAGGATTAAATCCCGCTACGTTCAGCCAGCTCCAAAGAACCTGGTTGAACGAATGCCCGGGAGGGGGAGACGATATAAAGTTTATACCTAATATTACGGTTAACAAGGCGGACAATCCGACTGATCCCACGCCGAAAAATGCGGCTCCCGTCTTGCCTAACTGCCTGCCCCTTAATGCAAGAATTAAAAATCCGGCAAACGGCAAAGCAGGTATTAACCATAAGAGATTGTACATATCATCCTTTCATTTCGTCCATAGCATCGGTATCGAGCGTCTTAAATTTTTGATACAACTGCAGGATTAAAGCCAAGCCGACGGATACTTCCGCGGCTGCCATAACCAGGATAAAAATAAACATTACCTGGCCGTCAGGCTGGGTCCATCTTGAAGCTCCGACTATAAAGGCCAGTCCGGCGGCATTGAGCATAATTTCAATCGACATTAGCATGAATACGATATTTCTTCTCACCAGCAGTCCTATAAGTCCGAGTATAAACAATATCCCGGCAAGCAAAAGTCCGCTTTCCATAGATACCGAGCTCATGTTTCTTCTCCTTTCAGGAATCGGTGCGAAACATTCTTTTTTCTTTTCCCGAGATGGTAAGCTCCTATTATTCCCGCCATCAAAAGCATTGCGGCCAATTCAACTCCCAGGATGTAAGTAGTAAATAAGGAAATCCCGATTTGTTTCGGCTCCACCTGAACGCCGCCGAAATTCATAACGCCGTTATGAACAAGTACGTACAAAAATTCCAAAAAAAGTATAAACGAAAGGACAACAGGTCCCCGCCAGACCGACGGGCTCAGCAAACGGTCTTCTTCCTTTTCAGATTCTTTCCCCAGATTCAGGATCATAACGACAAAAATAAAAAGCACCATTATTGCGCCGGCGTATATTATAACTTCCAGAGCAGCAACATAGTGTGCGCCCAGTAAGTAAAATATTACCGCCACGGAAAGCAGTGAAACAATTAAATAAAGCAGCGCATGCACAGCGTTCTTCCTCGTTATTACCATAAAGGTTGAAGCTATTGCAATGATCGACGCTATATAAAAAACAATATCCATTTTTCTATAAATTTAAATTTTCAAATCCGTTTCTTTCTCAGTTATTTTAAGGCATCAAACTCCTAATATCTACCGGTTTTTCCTCTCGCTCTGCTTCTCCTTTATCTTTCCCGCCGATCTTTATTCCGGATACCCTGTAAAAATTATACCCGTGGTACTTGCCCTCGCCCGCAATCAGCAGATCTTCTTTTTCGTATACGAGGTTCTGCCTGTTGTATTCGGCCATTTCAAAATCGGGTATAAGCTGTATTGCATAAGTCGGACAAGCATCTTCGCAAAACCCGCAGAATATGCATCTTGAAAAATTTATCCTGAAAAACTCCGGGTACCTTCTCCCGGTCTCGTCTTCCGCAGCCTGGAGGGAGATGCAGTCGACAGGGCACGCCGCCGCGCAGAGATAGCATCCGACGCATCTTTCCTGGTTATCCGGGTCGCGGGTAAGTACTATCCTCCCGCGCCATCTCGGGGGGAGATAATTTTTTTCTTCCGGGTACTGTACCGTCACCCTCTTCCTGAACATATGCAGGAAGGCTATCCATATTGATCTGATATTTGAGAACATAAATACCTTTCGCGTATCTTAAACTGCCAGAACAATTGCTCCCGTAACCAGTAAATTCAACAGTGCCAGGGGAAGCAGAAGTTTCCAGCCGTATTCCATCAATTGATCGTACCTCGGTCTGGGAAGAGAAGCCCTCAGCAGAATAAAAAATATAATAAAGGCGAACATTTTAATTAAGAACCAAACCACGGGCGGCAGAAACGAAGGACCGAGCCAGCCGCCGAAAAACAAGGTTGCTATGAAGGCCGATATTAAAGTGATACCGAGATACTCGCCGACGAAGAACATTCCGAACTTCATCCCCGAATATTCGGAATGGAAGCCCGCTATTAACTCGCTCTCGGCTTCCGGGATATCGAACGGCAGCCGGTGCGTTTCTGCTATACCGGCGATCAGGAAAATAATAAACCCGATAAACTGGGGAACCACGAACCACATGCCCCGCTGGGCTTCCACAATATCCTTCATGTTAAAAGATCCCGTAAGCATCACAACGCCCATGAGGGAGAGCCCCATAAAAACTTCGTAGCTCAGCATCTGGGCCGAACCTCGCATGGCCCCAAGAAGGGAATATTTATTGTCCGAAGACCATCCGCCCAGCACAAGGCTGTAAGCGCCCATAGACGACATGGCAAGGAAGAACAGCAGACCGATATTAAAATCCACTACGTGTATATCCGACGTAAACGGTATAACCGCAAAACTCATAAGGACGGTTGCAATGACCAGAGCAGGCGCTATTATAAAAACCGGCTTGTCCGCAAAGGGAGGTACCCAGTCTTCTTTAAAAAATATTTTCACCATATCGGATACTACCTGCATAAGTCCGAACGGACCCACCCTGTTCGGGCCGTACCTGTCCTGCCACAACCCGAGCAGCCGCCTCTCCAGCCATATTAGTAATGCCGCAATGTTAAGCACTACGAACAAAACACCTGCAACTATTAATATATTGATCCATACTCCGCTCATTGTTTTGCACCTTTGAGCTTAAACTTTCCGTTCAAATCGATAAACGGAATATCCCTAAAACCGTACGGGCAGCCGGCAACTCCTTCCGGCAAACCGGGCATTAATTTTACGGGGAGAAGGAATTTTTGCCCGGAGGATTCGAATTCGATCTTATCTCCATTCCGAACCTTCAGTCCGGCCGCATCCGCCGGGTTCAGAAGAAGTGCCGCGTCGGGTATTCTTTCCTTTACTGCCGGTGAAAGACTGCTCATCTCTTCCGAACCGAAAATATAATATACCGGGACAAAGGACCATTCGTTTTCTTTCTTTGTAAATTTACCGGGAACACCGGTAAAGAATTTCACTTCATTTCCGGATCCGGGTTCTATTAATCTTCTGCCCGGATCGCCGCCGT
>JBJKOY010000092.1:0-9223 GCA_046706945.1 Ignavibacteriaceae bacterium
GAATTGTTCCGGGGACTGACGATGGATACGGTCGGGTAGTCGGTATTGAATACATCTACGTCCTGTTTGTAATTTTGCTTCATAAAGTTCAGTGTTTTCCAGGTGTCGCCGGCGGCATTCGCAGGATTATTCGGGGTATTCGGGAAGTCCGTCCAAGACCAAACCAATCCGCCCGCATAACCGTTGGTATAAAGCTGGGGGATGAGATTTACGTCCTGGAAACCGTCAGTATTTTGCATGTAGAACTCCGCAACCGCAGTGGGCTTGTTCAATCCCCATAAAGAAAACGGATGGGTTAAAGGAGATAAATAGGATGAGCCGTAATAGTAATAATGCACGCAATAGAAATCCAGAGTGCCTAAAGAATCTCCTCCCGCGGCTATTAAGCGGTCGTCCCTGTAATAGTTCGTATCGGGAATTACGGCAATCTTTAACAGGTAATCTTTCATTTCCTGAACCGTAAGTTTTGTCCTGTGACCTGCGTTGAACGTGTTTGTTATGCTCTCCAATTCGGACTGCTGCATGGAATTGATGTTCTCTAAAGCCGATTTTTTTGTGATTATATTTACGTCCGTTAAAGTTTGAAAACTGCCGGGCCCGGTCGTAACAAGTGCATTCGGGTCGGTTCTGTGAATTGCACCGGCGATTAAATTCGTAAACCGCTTTACAACCGTAGACGAAACCGTGGGATCGCCGGAATAGTAGTTCATTCCGGTAGTCATTCCGTTCGGTTCGTTGCAGACTTCCCAGGCTATTATTGCGGGGTCGTCCTTAACTGAGTCTACCATGGGGATAAGCGCATTCCTGATGAAAGCCCCTGTATAGGCGGTATCGGTCAGCATTTTCAGATTCGCATGCAGCCTTGCGGTATCGAGTTCGGTTGTTCTCAGCATATCGAAAGACCACAAGCATAATATAAGCCCTACGTTGTAATGCCGGGCAAGCGAAAGGATCTGCTTTAGGTTTTGAACGGCAACCGGGCCCGGTCCGGTGACAAAACCGCCGGTGTTGTATTCCGGAGTTCTCGAACCGTTGGTGAAAAGCCACAGTCTCATCGCGTTTCCGCCGCTGTCCCGCACGGTTTGAAATTCTTTTCTGAACTGACTCAGGCCTGGGGGATTGGGACCGAGATCGGCCGAGAAATTTACCCAGGCGGCGTTTATTCCGCTGAGAAATATATCTTTATCCGCGTAATGAATTCTGGATTGCGAATTAATCTTTACTTGAAATGCAAGCGTTAAAAGAATAATTATCGGAATAATGCTCTTACGGAATAAAACGGTATCATTAAAATTCATTACGCCTCCGGTGAAATAATAAACTTAAATTTATCATTTGAATCGCCTCTACTTTTCCAGCCCGGTAAACGGCATTCGAGACAGGGTTTTATAAACCTATAAAATCCTAAACCATCAAATATCGAACCAAATAAACAGGGAAACCCGTACAGTAGATTTATTTGGAGCAACTTAAAATAATTAAAAATACTTCATAACAATATATTCCGGAAAGTCTAATTATTATCAACATCATAATATTTTATAAATTTGATAAGGAAAAATATCTTTGGGATGTTAAGCATTTTTTTTATTTTAATTTATTATTTACCGCGTCGAAGGTTATGAAATTAATAAATAAAATATTTTTCGGTATTCTTATACTGCTTTTTCCGGCATATTTTATTCTGCTGTCTCTTGATGTTAAACCCATTCTCGGTTATACGGTTATATTACTCGCATCATCCGCGGTTTTTATAGCTATATTTATTTTCCTTATTAAAAACGATATAGATAAAAAATATTTCCTCGCCCTGCTGGCCGCCGGAATAATTATAAGGGTAATTTTTTTGTTCGTTCAGCCGGTAGGGTCTGACGACTATTACAGGTATGTCTGGGACGGGAAAGTGCAGGCAAGCGGAATCAACCCGTACAGGTATGCTCCCGATGATCCGGCGCTGAACGCGCTTCATACACAAGCCCTTCCTTCGAAAATAAACTTTTCAGACATGAAGACGATTTATCCGCCTCTTGCCGAAATGATTTTTTTCGCAGCCTACGCAATAGGAGGTACGGGTTTTTTCGGCATTAAGCTTATTCTGCTGGCATCCGATCTTTTAACAATAACCGGACTATATTTAATATTAAAGAAAACCGGATCGGAATATAAATACCTTCTGATATATGTACTCTGTCCGCTGATAATTTTCCAGTTTTTTATAGACGGCCACCTGGACGGCTACGGTCTTCCGTTCCTGATTTTTGCACTGTATTTTTTCCTCGGCGGCAAAAAGACGGCCGCTTATGTTCTAATCGGCCTTTCAATCTGCATAAAGCCGCTGGCCTTGATTTTTATACCGCTTTTCTTCTTTCACGAAAAGAACCCGGCAGAAAAATTTAAAACCGTAATTATCCCCGCGGTTATATGCTTTCTTTTGTATCTCCCGTACGTGTTTACCGGTTCGCCCTTCCAGGCGCTGATGAAGTTCACGGAGAATTGGACCTTTAACGGCGTAGTATTCGACATCCTCGATTCGTTTATACGGGACAACCAGAAGACAAGGCTGATCTGCGGAATTCTGCTTGTGATATTTTATCTGCCGGTAATATTGAGTAAAAAAGATCTCTTAGAAAAAATTTATTTATCGGTTTTTCTTTTATTTATCTTTTCTCCAATTGTTCACCCGTGGTATCTAAGCTGGCTGGCGGTTCTTCTCCCGTTTATTCCCAGAAGGAGCGGGATAGTCTATATCGGGCTGGCCGGGCTGACGGTCTTTACGGTTCTTCATTATCAATTGACGGGGACTTGGAACGACTATACCCTTGTGCTCATATTCGAATACGCACCGGTAATATTTCTTTTCATCAAAGAATTAATTAAGGGAACGGAAATCCCGGGCAGACAAATCAATTAATCGGTTTAAATAAAATAATTCTCCTGCGCTTCTTGAACTTGAACTTGATCTTGAACTTACGAATAAGTTTATGTTCAAGATCAAGTTCAAGAGATAGTGTTTTTAATTCGAAACTCTTAAAACAATAATCCCCGTATCCTTTTTGATCCTTGAAATATATTCGGCGAGAGGATATTCGGAGATCTGGATTTTATAACCGGCGTCCGGCGCGTGCAGCAAATGTACTGTGCCGTTTTTCATAATTACGGCAATTCCTACGTGGGTAATATCCAGTCCTTTTATGCCGGTGGTGAAGGCGATGAGATCTCCGTTACGAATTTTGTCCTGGCATGCGGCAATATCTTCCTTCGGTATGTAGTAATAAGTCCTTGCCCCGATTTCCTTTTCCTGTTCCCTGATCCGGGGAATGAACGAAGGATTTTCTTTTAACTTTTCGTACAAGCCGGGATGCGATGACATATAATTAACATCGAATTTTATCGGCACGCCGCCTATTTCTTTGGAAATGTTTTTAACGATTCCTTTTTTAATGTTGTCGTAAATCCAGTCGGAAAAATAATTCAGCCTCGAAGGATATCCGTTAATTACACCGTCCCTGTAGCGGATTTCGGTTAATTGTTTTTCAAAAGACTTAAAGTTGGCCGTATTGTGCCTGATGCATTCGGCAAGCGCCAGAGTATTTTCCAGGAAAGTTGTGCAGTCCATCCCTTTTAAATCTATAACAAGTTTTTCTTTGCCGCTTCTTTCGAGAGTATGCGCGGCGTATTCCGTCCCTATAAAACTCTTTCCTACCGCCGCTATTATATCGCCTATCTTCTCCTTGCCTAAATTTTCCTTAACCGCCTGTTTGAAGACGGAATTGCAGATTTCCTCGTCACGGGACGAATAAATTTGACACCGGGTCAAACCTGCAATTAAAAGTATAAATAACAAAAGCTTATTCATGGGGGTATTAAATAATATCTTCGTCCGAAGGCAGGGAGCTGTACTCTTCGATTTGTCTCATGTGGGCGAGGTTTTCAAATCTCGCGTATTCTTTTATGAACGCCAGTTTCACGTCGCCTACCGGGCCGTTCCTCTGCTTGCCGATAATGACCTCGGCAATGCCGTCAGTAGAACTCCCGTCTTCGGGAAAAGTTTTTATCCCGTAGTACTCCGGCCGGTTAAGGAACAGAACAACGTCGGCATCCTGTTCAATCGATCCGGATTCCCGCAGATCCGAAAGCTGGGGCCTTTTGTCCGTTCTGGCTTCAACCGCCCTGTTCAGCTGCGCGAGAGCAATTACGGGTATGTTGAGCTCTTTCGCCAATGACTTAAGAGAGCGCGAGATATGCGAAATTTCCCTTTCGCGGCTTTCTATGTTTGCCGGACCCTGCATCAGCTGGAGGTAATCTATTATTATTAATCCGATATTTCTTTCGACCTTCAGCCTCCTTGCCTTTGCTCTTATTTCCAGCACCGTTTGAGCAGGCATGTCGTCGACGTAAATCGGGGACTCAATCAGCTTGTGGGCATTCTTGCTGAGCTTAACCCCTTCCTCGTTCGGCAGCTTTCCCGTTCTCACGAGATGGGCGTTAAGTCTTCCCTCGGCGCACAGCATCCTTATAACGAGCTGCATGGTCGACATCTCAAGACTGAAAATGCCCACCGGTACTTTATGATCCACGGCGGCATTACGCGCAAGCGTCAATGCAAAGGCCGTTTTTCCCATAGAAGGCCTGGCGGCTATAATGATCAGGTCTGATTTCTGGAATCCTCCCAGAAGCTCGTCCAGCTCGTAGAAGCCCGTAGGTACGGAAAATCTCTGCTTCGTGCTCGAATGAAGGGCTTCGATATATTCAAGCGCATCTCTGACCGCCCTATCCATGCCCTGAAACGATTTTTTCAGGTGCTTTTCTGTTATTTCGAAAATTTTTCTCTCGGCATCGTCTAGAATATCGAAAGCGTCCTGCGTGCCCTCGTAGGCGGAACGCGCTATATCGTGGGAACTGCTGATAAGGCCCCGAAGAATTTCTTTTTCAAGAATTATCTTTGCGTGATATTCGATATTGGCGGCTGAAGAGATGTTCTGCGAAAGTTTGCTTAAATAAACCGCGCCGCCCGCGTCGTCGAGCTGTTCTCTTTTCTTCAATTCTTCGTAAAGAGTTACCGTATCGATGGGCTCGCCGGAGTCGAACAGCGAAACCATGGCTTCGTAAATTAATTTATGCTCCTTCAGATAAAAGCTGTCCGATGTTAGCAATTCGAGCGCTTTCGGGACGGCTTCCTTTTCAATGAGCATCGCGCCCAGAATGGAGGCCTCAATTTCAGGGGCTGCCGGCGGTTTAATATCCGCAGGGATTATTTTATCCAAAGTAATATTTTGCTTTCTCGCTTTAGCCATTTAATTAAATTCCGGTATCTTAATGTTACTGCCGGTTAAACGATTCGTCGTATAATTTTCTGAATTTTTGAACGTCTTCCCAGCATCCTCTTTTCCATCCCGGGTTTCTCAGCAAAGCCGCGGGATGATATGTCACCATTACCTTAACGGGTTTGAGTCCGTTCATTCCGTATTCGGACGAATAATCCAGCTCAAATAATTTTCCCCTCATCTTCGTGAGGGATTCTTTCCTTTTTAAAAGTCCCTGTGCGGCCGTCAATCCCAAACATAAGATTAATTTCGGTTTTATCAATTCAATTTGCTTTCGCAGATAAGGCATGCACGTTTCCATTTCCTGCGGATAAGGAGTCCTATTCCCGGGAGGCCTGCATTTAACCACGTTGGCTATATATACTTCGTCCCTTTCGAATTTTATCGCTTTAAGAATATCGGTGAGGAGTTTCCCCGCCCTGCCTACGAACGGCAGGCCCTGTGCGTCTTCATCCGCGCCGGGTCCCTCTCCCACAACCATCACGTCGGCATCCGGATTGCCTGAGCCGAATACAAACTTGTTCCGGGTGCTGCCGAGCCGACACTTCGTGCAATGGCAGATAAGCCTGTTTAAATTTTCGATATCGGACGCTTTTTCCCAGTCTTCCCGGGCATCCTCGAAAAAACTTTTTTCTTTTGCTTTAGGTTCGGATATATTAACTGTTTCGGGAGAATCCGCTATCGCTGCGTTTTTTACCGAGCGGGTTTTGCCGGCGGCCGCTTCAATCTTTGTTTTTCTAGCCGAGTATTTTTCGAATAATTCGTCGCCGAATATCTCTTTTTGATCCTTTAACGCTTCTATTATTTTTTTTTGCAATATGTTTTTCATTAATAATTTATCAATGGTTTAACCGACCTAAACAGTCCGCGAATTATTATGAAACAAATTAAATAAAATACCCCGGCGAAGAAAGTTTTTTAGCGGGTTTTTATCTTTAAAATTTCATCGATGATTTTATTAGCGGTTTGAAATTTGGACATAAGAGGATATTTAACTTGCTTTCCGTTCCTATGAATAACGGTAACCTTATTCGTATCGACTTCGAACCCGCTTTTATTGTCCTTTAACGAATTCATGACTATCATATCAAGGTTTTTATTTTTCATTTTCTTCCGCGCATTATCCAATTCGTTATCCGTTTCGAGCGCGAAACCAACGACGGTTTTACCTTCCTTATCGGCAGCAGCCAGAATATCCTCGGTTTCTTCCAGGGCAATTGCCGAAAGCCTGTCCTGTTTTTTAATTTTCTTCCCTACAAAGATAGCAGGTTTATAATCAGCTACGGCCGCCGCCATAATTAAAATTTCGTTCTTTTTTAATTCTTTTTCCACCGCATTTTTCATATCGAAGGAGGAGCGAACTTTAAGAAGGGAGATCTCCGGGTATGCCGTTTCGCGGGATGGACCGGAAATTAAAGTGACATCTGCCCCGCGCAGAAAAGCGGCTTTAGCTATCTCATACCCCATCCTTCCGGAAGATCGGTTGCCTATAAATCTTACTGGGTCGATATCTTCGTAGGTAGGCCCCGCGGTAACAAGCATTTTTCTCCCGTTAAGATCCTTGCCCCTCCCGCTTAAGACCAATTCCGCGGCATCGATGATTTTCGAATTATCCGCCAGCCTTCCTTTTCCCATAAGTCCGCTCGCAAGTTCGCCATCTTCCGGGTATACTATATAAAATCCGGCTTCGGCAAGTTTTCTTAAATTTTCCGCGTTCATTTTATTTTCATACATATCCGCGTCCGCCGCGGGAGCTATTACTAGCGGGCATCTCAAGGCGGATACAAGCGTGGTCAAGGCGTTATCCGCAAAACCGTTTGCGATCTTCGCAACCGTATTTACTGTGGCGGGAGCTATTACGGCAGCATCCGCCCATACTGCCAATTCTATATGCCAGGTATGAAGGGAAGTATTATCTGCTCTGCCTGACGGGAAACTATTGACTATTACGGGATTTCCGGACAAAACGGAAAAAGTTAAAGGTGTGACAAATTCTGCGGCGGAAGGGGTCATGACTACCTTAACTTCCGCGCCTCTTTTTTTAAAATCGCGGACAAGATGCGCGGATTTGTATGCAGCGATGCCTCCGGTTATACCCAATATTATTTTTTTTCCGGTTAAGACATCGTCTCTCATACTAAAAGCTTCTTTATTAAAATTTATTAACCGTTTAAAGAACGAGGGAAATTATAAGAATTTAAGCTGCAATTATTTTTTAAACTTGTACTTTATATTCCCTTCAAGCAGCTGGTCGACTGCCTGTATATGCGGTTTCTCTCTTTTCTCAAAATCGAGTGATATTTTAAGTTGTGCGGGATTCTCTATATCTTCGCTGTCGTCTTCGTTATTCCCGGCAGGAATAGTGCTCACCAGGGCATTGAATTCGATCTTATTTTCGTCGTTTATCTGCCGCGCTCTTTTAGCCGATACAATTACGGCTTCGTAAATATTCCCCGCTCTTTCATCGATCACTCTCAGATCTACCGGTGTAATGGACATATTTATCTTTCTCCTTTGTGTATAATTTTTTCTATTAAATTCCTGGCGTCGGAAATCGCAGTGTTAAGTTCATTATTTTCGATAAAATAATCAAATTTATCTTTTAAACCCAGCTCCATTTTCGCCCGTTCGATTCTTTTTTTCAAATCCTCTTCGTTTTCCGTTTTTCTTTTTGTAAGCCTGCTTACCAATTCTTCAAAACTCGGCGGAAGAACAAATACCAGCACGGCGCCGGGATAAATTTTTTTAACCTCCAGCGCTCCTTTTACGTCGATTTCGAGAATTACGGATCTGCCGGCGTTTATGTTGTCTTCCACATAACTTTTCAGGGTGCCGTAGTAATAATCGTAAAATTTTTCCCATTCCACAAACTCATTGTTTTCGATCTTCCCGCGGAATTCATCTTCGCTTATAAAAAAATAATCGACGCCGTCCTTTTCGTTTTCTCTTTTCTTCCTTGTTGTGGCCGATACCGAAAAAACCAGCTCCGGGTATTCCTTAAGCAGGTTTTTTACTATTGTTGTTTTCCCCGCACCGCTCGGTGCTGAGACCGCTATTATTACTCCTTTTTTCCCTTTCAAGCATCACTCTATATTTTGAATCTGTTCCCTTATCTTTTCGATTTCTTCTTTAATAAAAACCGTATTATGCGTGATTAAAGTGGAAATGGCTTTTGAAGAAATTGTATTTGTTTCCCGGTTCATTTCCTGGCAGAGGAAATTCAATTTCCTCCCCGGTTCGCTGTTGTTTTCCAAGCTTTCCCTGAAAAATTTAATGTGACTGTGAAGTCTGACGCACTCTTCCGTTATATCCGCTTTATCGGCGATAACGGCTAATTCCAGGGCAAGCCTGTCCTCGTCAACGGAAACATCTTCAAGCAGGAACTTCACTTTTTCCTTTAATTTTCCGTAATATTCCCGCACGCTGCCGGCTGATTCGATTTCAATCTCGTTCAGCCTTTCCTCGATAACCGATACGCGGCTTTGCAGATCTTCCGAAAGCTCTTTCCCCTCGTTTTCTTTCATTTGTATTAATTCCGCCAGGGCTGCGTCAAGAGCATTTTTAATTAATTCAAATTCCGCGTCGGTGAATTCGGACTCGCTGATTTCGAATATATCCTTGTTCGAAAGGAGATGCTCCAGCTTAATCTTATCGGCTATCTTGGCTGATTTTTTCAGCTCTTTCAGTACGGATAAATAATTCTTAAGTCTATCCTTATTAACAGACAGACCGGTACTCTCCTCGTCTTTCTTACGCATCAAAATTAATACGGAGAGCTTTCCTCTTTTAATTCTGTTCTTAATTAATTCCCTTATTTCATATTCTTTATTGGCAAGGGAAGGAGGAAATTTCATTCCCATCTCGAGGAAACGGCTGTTGATGCTTTTGATTTCAATTTC
>JBJKOY010000093.1:0-1294 GCA_046706945.1 Ignavibacteriaceae bacterium
TGTTCTATCATCATAATGATTTATCTCCCAATTTCGATAAAAACCGTTCGGTTAGAATGGACAGCTTGTTCTTTAACCAGGATGGTACTATAAGAAAAGTAATTCCCACTTTGCGCGGCGTCGGTATTACCGAGGCTAACGGGGAAATTCAGATTGATCGGTACAGTCTTAAAAGCAAAGATGGAGCTTCCGTATCGTTTCTCGATACTTCCAACACTTTCGGAGGATGGAAAACAATTCTCGACGCCGGAGATGCCTGGATTCAATATAATAGTGTTGATTTCGGACGTAAGAAATTAAATTCGATTAAAGTAAAAGCTTTGACAAAAACCGGAGGCACTCTTGAAATAAGACTGGATAACTCTGAAGGTCCTGTTATTGCCGACATTAATATTCCCAAAACCAACAGCTGGAAGATTATCAATACGCCGTTATCCGGATTTAAGGAAGGAATACACAATTTAATTGTATTATTAAAAAATAATAATGATGTCGAAATAGACTGGGTTAAATTTGAATAAGTGACGTGAAAATTATTATATAAAATCTGATATACACTAATAAATAAAGGGGCTCAAATGAATAAGTTATTTCACAAATTTGTGAAAGTTTGTCCGAAATCGGGTAGAATAAGAAAATTTGTTATTCCGAACGGATATTATAAGTTGCTATTTCCGTTCATCGGTCTGGCTGCATTAATCTGGATTTTAATACGGGTTGTTCCGAAACCGAGCAGGGTCAATTATCCTTGCATTAAGGCGGCAACACCGCTGGCTACCGGTTTCCTGGTTTACCTGGCGGCATTGTTTGCTTCAGCACTGGCCTTTGCGAGAACCAAAAAGAAAATTTATTTATCACCGTACATTTTATCAATTGGTCTTGTCTTTTTAGGCTTCAGCGATATGAGTACGTTTAATAAAAACCTGGGTGACCCCGGTTATCCTATGCCGAATTCGGTTCATGTTGCCAACGCTCCGATGGGAGAGGCAAAAGGTATTTTCCCGGGAAGAGTTGTGTGGGTTTTTGATACGGCGGCGACTAATGAAAAATGTAATCCTACCGAGGTAGGACATGCCTGGTGGATGCCCGAAAATAACAATCAAACCGTAATAGACGGAATGATAAGCAAAGCGATACGGAATTTAACAGGGCAAAATACCGATGCTGAATCCTGGGATGCCATTTTCAAATATCATAATAATACGCGGGGTAAAGGAAGCGTTTCATATAAAGCCGGAGAAAAAATATTTATAAAGATAAATAACGTAAGCGGCTGGGGAGGTAATTTCAGTAC
>JBJKOY010000094.1:0-21550 GCA_046706945.1 Ignavibacteriaceae bacterium
ATTATCGAAACAATCCGTCCGATTCAATTACTATTTCCGATAACCGAATTTATTCCGTAGTTCAGGGAGTTAAAGGAAACATATGGATAGGAACTTATAGAGGCGGGCTGAATAAATTAGACCCGAATACGGGAAAAATAACCAGGTTCCAATATGATAAAAATAATCCGAATACCATCAGCTCAAATGCGGTTTGGTCAATAGCCGCGGATAAATCGGGTATGCTGTGGCTGGGGACTGCAGGCGGAGGAATAGACATCTTTAACCCTGTAAGCGGCCGGGCAACCCGGATAGAAAATATTCCTGATGATCCGGAAAGCTTAATGGATAATAATGTTATGGTAGTTTATATCGACAACAGGGATAATGTTTGGGTAGGTTCAACCAAGGGATTAAGCGAATATAACAGGACAACGCGTAAATTTAAGAACTATAGAGAGAAAGACGGCCTGCCGAATGAAAATGTCTGGGGAATTTTGGAAGATAATGAGGGCGATTTGTGGATAAGCACGACTAAAGGACTTTCCCGGTTCAATCCTAAAACAAAAACATTTAAAAACTTTTATGTCCAGGACGGACTTCAGGGAAACGAATTCAATCAAAATGCTTTTGCCAAAGATAATTTAACGGGCCGTTTATTATTCGGCGGGAACGGCGGCTTTAACATATTCAACCCTGCCGATATAAAAGATAATAAATACGTACCGCCTATCGTTTTTACGGATTATGTAAGTTACAACATCGACGATAAGGGCGGCAAACCGATTATTGAAAAAGGAATTTCCGATAGGGACAGTCTTCTTCTCACTTATAAGGATAACATCATTAATCTGCAGTTTGCGGCGCTCAGTTATTACAATACGTCCGATAATCTTTATAAATACAAGCTGGAAGGATTCAATAAAAATTGGATACAGCTCGGGAATAATAATTCGGTGACATTCACGAATTTATCCCCCGGCGAATATAAGCTAAGAGTACTGGGTTCGAATAACGACGGGATCTGGAACAATATAGGCGCTTCGTTATTTATCGAAGTTACACCTCCCTGGTGGAAGACCAAGATAGCTTATGCATTTTATATCATTATATTTTTGGGGATACTTTATGTTTTAAGAAAATTTGAATTAAACAGGCGTGAACAAAAAGCCAGGATAAGAGAAAACGAATTAAGATTAAAAGCCACCGAAGCCGAGAAACGTGCCGTTGAAGCGGAGAATGAACGTAAAACAATAGAGCTTGAGGAGGCAAGACAGCTTCAGCTTTCAATGCTGCCGAAAGTTTTACCCGATCTGCCCAATCTGGAAATTGCGGCATACATGAGGACAGCCACGGAAGTGGGGGGAGACTATTATGATTTTATTCTGCAGGAAGACGGGTTATTGAATATAGGTTTCGGGGACGCCACCGGGCATGGTCTTAAGGCAGGCACTATGGTTACGCTGATGAAAGGATTTTTTACTTCGAACGCCGCCAAACTTTGCGTAAAGGATTTCATGAGCAACGGTACGGCAATGATTAAAGAGGTTAATTTAGGAAGGATTTTAATGTCCTTTAGTTTTCTAAGGATAAAAGATCATACGCTGGAAATTTCCAGCGCCGGGATGCCGCCGGTTTATTATTACGACGGGGGAACAAAAGAAGTCGAAGAAATTTTAATCCAGGGAATGCCTCTGGGAGCTATGAAAAAGTTTTCATACCGGGTAATCGAGAAAGAATTAAAAAGCGGGGATATCATGTTGCTCATCACTGACGGCCTTCCCGAGCAGATGAATCAAAACGACGAGATGTTTGATTACCTTAGAGTGAAAAGCCATTTTAAAGATTTTGCCTCGAATACTCCAGACGTAATTATAAAAAATCTTATTAAATCCGGAGATGATTGGATGGGACAAAGAGCCCAGGCCGATGATATAACTTTGGTAGTCATTAAAATTAAATAACGATTTATTGATTATAGATTTTAAACAGAAAGTTGTATTTGCATCTGGTATCTAAACTTTCGTAGAAATAGACTGATAAAATTTGATTATTATAATTCCAATAATTAATTTATAAATAAAACATGAAAGAAAAGTTCCCGATCTCCTGTAATATTTTGAAATCCGCTCAACTTTTACCCGGAGTATCTTAGGATAGCTAAAACCAATTAACAATGCTGTATTCAGGGGTTACATATGAAGGGGAAGGAAAAATTTCAAAATAATAAAGATGCTGAATCTTTTTTCCGCATTTATCTAATTTTATTTATAACACTCCTCGGCTGTTTATCGAATATCTATTCACAAAGTACCGAAATTAAATTAGAGCAAATCTCCATCCGCCAGGGGCTTTCAAACAACCGCGTAGAAGCTATTTGTCAGGACCGCAGCGGATTCATGTGGTTCGGAACTCAAACCGGGTTGAACAGATATGACGGGTACAGCGTTATTAATTACGGGCAAATTTATTTTTTTAACCACGGAATGATACATGAGGACAAAGACGGGTTCCTCTGGATTCTACCAGGAACTCCCGGTTCTGTCTTCCGGTTTGACAGGAATACCGGCAAGAGCATCCGCTTTCAAGTGTTTGGGGACAAAGCCAAACAAATTTTTGAAGCTGATGACGGAAGTATTTGGATAATTACTCAAGGAGACGGAATTGCAAAATACCGGAGAGAATCCGGTTCATTTCAAATCTATAAAAATATTCCCGGAGATATTTACGGCCTGCCTGATAATAATGTAAACTGCATGTATGAAGATAGAGAAGGAAATATCTGGATCGGTTATGAAAAAGGTCTTTGCCGGTTTGATAGGACCACCGGGAAATTCTTTCTGTGGAATTACAATCTATCCCTTCCTGTCTATACCGTAATTGAAGATAAGGAAGGCTTTCTGTGGCTGGGCACAAATAATGGGTTGTGCGGGATTGATCCTTCAAGAAAATCTTTTAAGCGTTATAGCGAAAATAATGGTAAGGGAAAGAATGCTATATATTATATTTATGAGGATAGAAGGAATCAACTGTGGGCAGCAAACAACGGGAACATTTGGCGATTTGATCGCATAACAAAAAAATTTACTCCCTTTGATCTTACAACATCACTCCCCAAAGGGACAACAAAAGCGGTAAAACCTATAAGCGAGGACAATGCCGGCACACTCTGGATAGGGATTAACTGCGCTCTTTCCATGTTTAATCAGGGGGAAAATCAGTTTGAACTTTTTAAGAATAATCCGGAGGAATCAATCATATGTTCGATGTATAAAGATAAATCGGGCGTGCTCTGGTTCGGAACAATGGATGAAGGAGTTTACAGACTAGATAGGTTGAATAAGCCGTTCATTAACGTATGGAATAGACATAACAGTTCAATTCTGAAAAAGAACAAGCTGAATAATTCGGTAACATCAATCTTTAAGGACAATGATGATATAATTTGGATCGGAAAATTAGACGGGCTTTGCAGGCTGGACGACAAAAGCGGTTCACTAAAAATTTTTACTCATAAACCTACAGACTTCAAAAGTATCAGCGGTAATTTTATTACTCAATTGGCAGAGACTTCCCCGGGAACGCTATGGGTCGGAACTTACTCGAACGGGCTTAACAGGTTTGATAAAGCAACCGGGAAATGCATACATTACACCAAGTTTCCAAACGGGTTGAGCATTTTTGGTATTGTAGATCTGTATAAAGATAAAAATTGCAACCTTTGGGCCAGCGCCGGCTATTCATTTGAGAAATTCAGCGGGAACAGCGGCACTTTTACGCAATATTATGATTCGGCAAACAAACCTTGGATAAATCAAATATTCGAGGACAGATCCTCACAATTATGGATCGGCACCGGCAACAAGCTGGGTACCTTTAATGAAATGACGGATACCTATAAATATTTTGTAACCGATTCCGCCGAATATTTGAATGCATTCATTAACGGCATTCATGAAGATAAGCAAGGAGTATTATGGATAGCTACCGATATCGGACTGGAAAAATTTAATAAGGCCGACGGAAAATTTACACATATAACTACCGCGAATGGTTTAGCAAACAGTCAGATTATAAGCATTCTTGAAGATGATCATAACAATCTCTGGCTGTTAACTCCCGCGGGAATTTCTAAGTACAACACGGTTTCCGGAGCCGTTAGGAATTATGATGAAAGCGACGGCGTAACAATTGGCGGCGGTGCCATCTATAATCCGTCTTTTAAAGCTAAAAACGGAGAGATGTTTTTCGGCAGCTTTAACGGACTAATCAGGTTTTTCCCGGACAGCATTAAAGATAATCCTTTTATCCCCCCCGTAGTCATTACCGCTTTTAAAATATTCAATAAGGACGCAGAACTAGACAGCAATATTTCAGAAAAGAAAGTAATTTCTCTCTCGCATTCCGAGAATTATATCTCGTTTGAATTTGCCGCGTTGAATTATACTTCTCCGCAAAAAAATCAATATGCCTATAAAATGGAGGGCTTTGACAAGGATTGGATTTATTGCGGGACGAGAAGATTTGCGTCTTATCCGAATCTTGAACCCGGTGAATATATATTCAGGGTAAAAGGATCGAACAACGATGAAATATGGAATGAATCCGGGACATCGATTTTAATAATCGTTTCGCCTCCCTGGTGGCGAACAACAATCGCTTATATTCTTTATTTTATTCTAATTTTGAGCGCGATTTATTTTACATGGAAAATGCAGACCAGAAAATTAAGGCTGAAACACGAATACGCGATGAGTAAATTCGAAGCGGAAAAACTGCATGAAGTGGATGAAATGAAATCCCGGTTTTTCACTAACATTTCCCACGAATTCCGTACACCTCTTACTTTAATTCTAGCTCCGGCCAAACGGATATTTTCACTTTCAAAAAACGACGAAATTAAAGAAGAAGCGGAGCTGATTTACAGAAACGCGAATAAGTTGAACAGATTGGCGAATCAGTTGCTTGATATTTCCAGGATCGAATCGGGCATGATGGAACTAAACGCATGTAATCAAAACCTAATCCCCGTTATAAAGGATACCGTTTCTTCATTCAAATCCTTTGCAGAATGTAAAAATATTTTATTGACTTTTAATTGCGCTTTTGACGAAATTTTCCTTTATCTCGATAAAGATAAAATAGATAAAATTTTGACAAACGTTATATCGAATGCGGTTAAATTTACGCCTGCAAACGGGAGCGTAAATGTTGAAGTCTTATTAAACGAAAAGAATGTTGAAATCATTATTTCGGATACCGGTATCGGGATACCGAAAGATAAGATAGATAAGATATTCGACAGGTTTTATCAGGTCGACAGCGGCCTGTCAAGGGAGCATGAGGGAACCGGAGTCGGGCTATCATTAACTAAGGAATTAATCGAACTGCATAAGGGAAAAATATTTGTCGATAGCGAGGAAGGAAAAGGCAGCATCTTCAAAATAGTTCTTCTGCTGGGTAAAGGACATTTATCACCGGAAGAGATTGTTGATCCCGAAACATCAGTGTGTGAAGGAATGTCATTCGAACCGGCTATGGTTAAAGAAAATTACAAATCTCCGGAGATAAAAAAAGAAAAAAGAATTACAATTAATCAGTTTAAAAAAACGGAAGAAGATACCATTAAAGTAAAAAGACCTTTCTTACTAATAGTAGAAGATAATTCCGATGTGAGAAGATTTATAATAAAAACGTTAAAAGATAATTATGAAATAATAGAAGCTGCCGACGGCGAAGAAGGGCTAAAGAAATCTTTCGAACATATTCCCGATTTAATAATCAGCGATATAATGATGCCTAAATTGGACGGAATAAAATTATGCGAAATATTGAAAAAAGATTTCAGAACGAGCCATATACCCTTAATATTATTGACCGCTAAAGCTACCCTTAACGATAAAATAACGGGTTTGGAAACCGGTGCCGATGATTATATTATGAAACCGTTCGAAATTTCCGAAGTAATAGCCAGGATAAAAAATCTTCTTGATCAAAGGAAAAGAATTCAAGAACATTTTAAAAACAACGGATTGTTTGAACACGCAAACAGCGCAGATGAAGACAATATCTCATCTGTCGACCAAAAATTCCTTCGTAAAACTTTTGAAATAATTAACCGGCATATACCCGACTCCAACTTCAGCGTTGAAATGCTTGCGGAAAAATTAGCCGTTCACCGTACTTTATTGTACAAGAAGTTAATTGCGTTAACCGGCGAGCCGCCGGTTGAGCTTATAAGAAGAGTACGGCTGAATAAAGCGGCAAAATTAATTGAGCTTAAATCAGGGAACATTTCAGAAATAGCATTTGAAGTCGGTTTTAATAATCCTTCCTATTTTACGGAATGTTTTCGCAAACAATTCGGAATTAACCCTCTGCAGTATCATAAGGCAGTTACAGGAAATAAGCAAAAAAGAGATTCTTAAAAAACATTTTCCCCCCGCTTGAAATCCTTTGAACCTTACTACATAAATACATTCTAATCCGTCCGCCAAAGCGGGCGGCAATTGAGTATTATAATAGTTCAGCAGCACTCTCTACTGCACGGCGGCGCTAAAATCTCATTCCTTTCTTGTTTAGTCTACAAATCCGATATTTTTTTCTACAAATCTGGTAGAAATCCTCCCGGTCAAAACTTACCATAATATTGAAATAATTTTTCACAAAATTTATTTGAATCTTAAAAAAGGGAAATAATGACAATAAACGGTAATGAAGCGGAATATATAATTCCTTCCGAATTTTATTTAAGCCAGAATTATCCTAATCCGGTTTACGAAAAAACAACAATCAAGTATTGTTTGCCGTTTAAGACAAAAGTAAAAATAGAAGTTATTAACTCCGAAGGCGAATTAGTCGAAACACTCATTGATAAAGAACAAAAAGCCGGAACTTACGAAATCGAATTTTCCGCCAAAGGCCGGCCCGCATCGAATGGAATTGACGGCAGCTTGCCTGAAGGTAAATATTTCTACACTATGAAAACGGAAGATAAAACAAACAGAATCTGTCTCGTTGATAAGAAGGAATTAATTTATATAAAGCCGTGAACTTATATATTCTAAAAGAATTTATAGGATATAAAAAGCTGGATTTCTTCGCTTGTAAAAGCTTTTACAGACCTTTGATGATTTTTTTACAAATGAGATATACGTTTTTAACAATTTGAATGCAGGATAATTTAAACCCGGTGCGTGAAGAACATTATAAATTTTAAAAGAGGATCAGCCTTGAAAAAGAATATCTTTGCTACATTTCTAGCACTATTGGTTTTTATTTTTCTTGTGAGGAGTTCATACTCACAATGGATACAAACAAACGGACCCGAGGGCGGCAGGGCTACTTGTTTAGCCGTAAGCGGATCAAATATTTTTGCCGGTTTTGACGGGGGCGGAATCTACTTGTCTACGGATAACGGTTCCAGCTGGCTCGAGGCAGGCACCGGGATGGGTTGTAGAAGCGTTACTGCAATTTATGCAAGCGGAACAGAGCTGTTCGCTGCGGCCTGCGGCAGTATTTATTATTCTTCAAACAACGGTACGTCCTGGGTCAGTAAAAGTACCGGATTGGAAACCGGCATTGTGAATACTATTGTTGAAAAAAACGGTAATCTATTTGCGGCAACAAACGAGGGGATTTATTTATCATCAAATTGGGGGAATAATTGGACGGCATCCGATTCAGGGTTAACAAGTTTATCCGTGAATACGCTGATATTAAAAGATAGTGACTTCTATGCCGGTACATGGGGAGGCGGAATATTTAAATCTACCAATAACGGAAACTCATGGTTTCAGGTAAATACCGGTTTAACATCTGCGGATATTTCTGCGTTAGGTGTTTTGGGAAATAAAATTATTGCCGCTTCTTTCGAAAGTGCTTTTTATATTTCCGATAATGACGGGCAATCATGGGGGCTTTCAAATGGACCCGAAATAACTCAAATACGGGTATTCTCGACTTACGGTTCAATTATTGCTGCCGGAGGATTCGGCGATAAAGGAAAAGTTATATATCTGTCGTCGGACGGAAATAATTGGACTAATATAAGCAGCGGTATGACGGCGAAGGAGATAAGGAGTATCGTTTTTAAAGATTCAAAAATATTCGCAGGCTGTTATTATTCCGGAATATATTCTAAGTCCGATCTTTATAACGGGGAATGGGAACAAATAAATAACGGAATTATTGCGGCACCGGTATCAAAATTAACTACTGAAGGGGAAGACATTTTTTGCGGAACGTACGGATCAGGTATCTTCCTTTCAACTGACGAAGGAAACACATGGAATGGAAAAAATAAAGGCTTAAGTTCTTTATATATAGAAGATTTTAAAATAATTGATTCGAATATTTATGCTGCTACTCAAGACGGTATTAACCGGTCGACAGACAACGGCGAAATATGGCAGACGATTCTTCCGCAAATATGGGTAACTTCAATTGCGGCGGGAAAGGACAAAATTATTGCCGGCGCTTACGGGAAAATATACATTTCAAAAGACATGGGTAATTCATGGACGGTATTTACGAACGGTCTTCCGTTAAATTCATTTATAAATGATATTGCTGTACAAAGCGATAAAATTTATGCCGGTACGGATAAAGGGATATTTCTTTCTTCCGATGAGGGACAGAACTGGATAGATGTAAGCTCTAATTTGAAAAATAATAATATTAGAACAATAGCCGTAACCGATTCGGCTATACTGGTCGGAACATTCAGTACCGGAGTCTGGAAGTCTGCAAATGAAGGTAAGGAATGGACGCATTTATCCCAATTATACAATTTACAGTATGTCAATGATATAATAATAAAAGGAAATAGTATTTTTGCGGCTTCGGATGTTTATGTTTATAGTTCTGCCGATAACGGGAAGACCTGGTCATTAATTGCTCCCGATTTTCCTTTATCAAATGTCAATGCATTGACATATAATAATTCTAATTTATTTGCCGGACTTGACGGTAGCGGCGTTTGGAAAAGGTCATTTTCCGAACAACCATATTATAATGTTTCCGTTGCAACCCGTCCGAACGGAAGCGGTATTATAAACGGTGCAGGGATATATAGCCGCGGCAGCATCGTTACTTTAACGGCAGCACCCAAAGAAAATTACAAATTTGTTAACTGGACCAAAAACGATACGGTTGTTTCTGCGGACAATCCGTATCAATTTACTATTTTAGATGACAAATCTTTAACTGCGAATTTTACCCTTTTACCGAAGCTATCGGTATCACCAAATTATATAAACGTTCCGGAAGATTCAGGCAGCGCATCATTTATAGTTGATAACCAAACCGGTGATATGATGAATTGGACCGCAGTTTCGAAAAGTCCGTGGATAAAAATTGCTTCTGGCGATTCGGGTATAAATGAAGATACGATAAAGATTAAATATGAAGGTAACCGCTCTATTGCAAGAACCGGTTCCATTACCGTTGCGGCGCCGGGAGCCGCAGGCAGCCCTGTAACCGTGGAAATAAGACAAGCAAAGATGCTGGATACATTAACAATTCTTCATGTTAACGATACACATTCGATGCTCGCACCCTGCGGTCCGAGAAATTCCGATTTGGAAGGAACCTGCGGCGGCATTGCCCGGGCTGCGACGGTAATAGAAACGACAAAGAAAACGGACAGCAAAGTCCTTACGCTCCACGGAGGCGATGTTTTTATCGGAGATCTATTCTTTAATCAATATTTCGGAATAGCGGAATTTAAGCTGATGAATGAGCTTGGTTTCGATGCGATGGTTCTGGGAAACCACGAATTTGATCTGGGTCCCGTTGTTCTTCAAATGGCCTTTGACTCTTCGTTGGCAAACGGCGGCTTTGAAGTCTTATCTTCAAATACAATTCTTGAAGCGGACGGATTACTAGGATTAAGGAAATATGTTAAGCCGTATACCGTGAAGAATTTCGGAAATGTTAAAGTCGGGATATTCGGATTAACTACCCCGTCTACGAACCTATTATCGCAGCCTTCGCCTGCGGTAATTGATACCAATATTGAGGCTTGTATTGCAAATTCCCTCAAAGAATTAACTGCGGAGAAGTGCAACGTTATAATTTGTCTTTCACACTTAGGGATGAATTATGATGAGCAAATAGCCGCTGAAGTTCCGGGTATAAATTTAATAGTAAGCGCACACGACCATTTAAAGACCGAAAAGCCTATTGAAATTAAAAATCCCTCGGGAGGAGAAACCTATATAGTCGAGGCGGGTGCTTTTTATCATAATATAGGCAAACTGAAATTTGTAATTGATACCGGCAAGGTTAGTTTGCTTTCTTATGAGCTTATCAGTCTGGATCAAAATATTCCCGAAGAGCCTGATGTTGCCGCGAATGTAAATGAACTTATAAAGGGTATTGAAGCGACATACGGAAAAATGTACACCCAGCAAGTCGGATACGCAGAAGACACTTTCGAAGAAGCGGCCGATCCTCTAAACGCAGACGGACTTCATTCAACACCGGCCGGTAATTTAATTACAGATGCTTTTAGAGCGAAGACCGGAACCGATATCGCTATAACGGTTGGCGGAGCAATCGCCCAGCCTTTATACAAAGGACCCATTGTTGCGGCAGATGTGTTTAGAATGATCGGCTATGGTTTTAATGAAGTGAACGGTTTGGGTTACCGGCTGGTTAAATTTAATATTACGGGGCCGGATCTTTGGGCGGCGTTGCAAATTTGTCTTTCGCAAACAGTCTCCGATGACGAGTTTTTCCCCCAGGTTTCAGGGATGAAATACGGGTATACCAATACGGGCTCCGGTCTTCAATTGTCCGATGCTTTCGTCAATAATGTTCCGATTGGTCCCGCTTCAAGTGCCGTATATTCCGTGACTACAAACGAATATATCGCATATGCTTTGCGGAATTTATTCGGAATACCGGTTAGTAATTTTTATATATACAACGATTCTACTGAGTTTCAGGTAGTTCTGGATTATATAATATCAAAAGGCGGAATTATTTCTCCCGATAACGGCTCGAGGATAACTTCTGCCGGAAGTTCGAATAATCAAGCAGGATTACTTAGAGAATTTAAGCTGGAACAGAACTATCCCAATCCGTTTAATCCGATTACCGTTATTAAATATCAACTAAAAGAATCCGGCAAAACGACATTAAAAATTTACAACCTGCTCGGGCAGGAAGTGGTGACTTTAGTAAACGAAGTTCAAACCGCCGGCGAGCATAATGTTGAATGGAATGCAGGCGGCTTTGCAAGCGGTGTATATTTCTATCAACTAAAAGCAGGAAATTTTGTCGTTACAAAAAAATTAATCCTGCTACGTTAATACTTCGAAGAATAAGTTTTGATGAAGTGAATTTCTTGATATAAAGCGATCCAAAAAATTTATGGAAGGGAAGCGGAAATATTTGTACTTAATTACAAAAAATGAGGAGAGAGGATATGCAAGCAAAATATTTCATTCTTTACGCCATGCTTTTACTTATGATTTTAATATTCAGTAAATGCTATCCTACATATCAGGCGTCGAAAGTAAATACCGATTCCCTGAAAGCGGGCACCTATTCGGATATCCAGGCCAAAGTATTTAAACCCGATAATACTATTATACTTTTCCCCAAAGGGTATGTAATTAGAAACAGTTATATACAAGGCGATGGAATTGTGTCCAATTTCGGCACCGGCAAATTAATTCGAGGTCAAATTAAATTGCCTCTGGATAGTATTGCCGCAATGACTTCCTATAAAGAAACCACAAAAGATGTCAGGAACTTCGGATCTTTTCTTCTCGGGATTACGGGAGTTCCTCTTACAATTCTTGGCGTATATTGTATTTCTTGTCCGAAGTGCTGCTTCGGATCCTGCCCTACCGTCTATACTTACGACGGTGAGAAGTATAACCTCGAAGCCGAACTTTTTTCGGAATGCATATCCAGACAATTGGAAAACAGCGACATTGATTTGTTAAAACAAAGTCCTATAAACGACACGCTCCAATTAAAGATCACCGATGAAGCATTGGAAACCCATTATATTAATAAATTCGAAATGGTCGTTGCAGAACATCCCGCCGGAACGGAATTATATCCTGCCGTTAATAATAAATTGCTGCTGGTTTCGGCCTTTATACCCCCGCTTTCTGCAGTTACGAAAGAAGGGATTAATATTATAAAAATATTGAAAAAAGATGATAACAAGTATTATAGAAGCGGGGTCAAAACCGTTTTAGAATTAAAAAAGGGTTCTTCGTTAGATTGGATTGATGTAAAGATTCCGGCCTCAAAACATAAAACTGTCAAAATGATTCTAAAATACCGGAACACATTATTAAGTACCGAACTTTTATACGATGTAGTATTGGGTTCGCAGGGTATAAAGGCAATGGAATGGACAAAAGAAATGAATGAAGAACCCGGATATGCCGCTCAATTTAAAATGCTTTACGATACTTTTTCCGGGATACAAATTAACTTACTTGAAAACGGTAATTGGAAATACTGCGGAAAGTTTAAGGATGCCGGTCCGTTAAATTGGAAATATATTGCGGCAGAGCTGCCGGCTAATAACTCCGATAACCAGACGATAAGACTCGAATTTATTCCGGATGATTTTATGATCGATTATATAGCATTTGATACTACCTCCGTTAATAATGACAAAATTAAAACCCGTGTAGTTTATCCGTTTGAAATTGTCGATGGTTCAGGCAACAGGGTCGACACAATCCTTCGGTTTATAAAATATGATGATTTAAATTATTTAAAAAACGAACCGGGTGACAGTTATTATTTAAACTACAAAATACCGGCCAAAAGCAATTTCAAGGAAACGGCTTTAATATATTCAAAAGGTTATTATAATGAATGGATTCGCGGCAGCTGGATAAATAATAAGGATAAAGATTTCACTTTTAATCTTTATGATATAAAGAGCACGCTCTCCCGTCTTGCCGATGGCTGGATTGAAAACAGCAGTTTGCTGGAAAGAGAATTTTTCCACAGCAGGTTTTTTCTTAAGGAGGGAAAATGAAAAATTTACTTTTATTACTGTCCTGTTTTATTCTTTCGATTCTTTTATTCAATTGTTCATCTCCTAAATATACGGTATCCGCAATAGGAGACAAAGCTAAAGTTGAATTAAAGGACGGCAGTGAGTTTTCTGGCGAAATAGTATTAATTTGCGATACTTCAATTATCTTTTCGGTTGCATCTGAAGATCCCGAGACTGCTCCTGTATTAATCTATACTCTTAATAAGGATATAAAACATATTTCGGTTCAAGGATACAGCGGAAGCGAATGGATTGCCCCTGTTTTAATCTTTCAGGTTTTGCCGGCCGTTTTATTGGCAATTGCTGCCGGTTCCGAAGGGATGAACGGAGTCGGTATAGGAGTTATTTTTGCATTACCTGCAGCGATAACCACTTTAATTTTTGCATCCACGGAGGGCAAAACACCGCAATGGGATGATAGTATGCCACAGAATGGAATAAAAAATCTAAGGATTTTTTCAAGATATCCCTTATACCTTAGCAGAAATCAGATGGAATTATTACTTAAAATGTATAATCAGAAACAAATAAGAAGATATAATTAATTTACGATGTAATTTCCAATCCCTTATTATGACCGTATAAATAGATATAACCGGTTCAGCAGAACTAAAGAAATAGATAAAAAGAATCTCAATTTTAATTATAGAGGATAATCGCCTGCAGCGGGAAAAGTTATCCGCAACTATAGGGAAACAAAAAGTATTAAATTTTTTAACTTCTTTTGGGGAATGCGTAAAGGCGCTGTAATTTATCCTATAACATCAACTGGATATAAAACCTCTGTAAAACGCGAAGCCGCCGTTCCATAATGCAAACATTCTTAACGGGCGGGACAGATATTGCCAGACTGCAGTAGAATAAGATCGGAAAAATTCTTGCGCCTAAGACCGAAAAGATTAATATGAGAATGACGAGATTATATATTTTTTTCTGTTAAAATTTTGTTTTGCGGCATAATGATAAATACAGAAGACGCCGATATAAAATACCAAAGCACGAAAAACAAGTTTACGGTTTGTATCGTGAAAGGACCGATTTTCATAAATATCGGATACATAACAATATATACTTGAGCATGAACTTGAACTTAGCTTCCTCTTTCCTCGTTCACATCGATTAAGTTTTCGACAAATTTTTCCCGTTCGTTTTCGAACTTTATCCTGCAAATAGTCCTACAGGAATAATAATCTTTGCCATTGTATTCAACTTTCTCAGATGAGGAAATATCCTTTAACTCCATTCCACACACAAGGTCATTTACCATTTTATTATTTCCTTATAAATAAAAAATATATGTTACTCATCAATGTTTAATGATTTTAACCGCCCAATATATACACCATTTTAAAAATCCGTTTTCGAAGCGATCATTAAATCATACTACAAATTCAACGGCATCTTCGCTTTCTCCCGGACGTTTCGCAACATTGATATTATTTCCTTTTACAATTTTAATTACGGCCCAAATTCACTACTTTCCGGTTTAAGTTAAAAAATTTTAATTGGTTATTGGGAATATAGGCTTTAGATTCGTAATCAATATGATTTATAAGCTGTAAAATCGAGCTTTTTTAAAAATTTATATACTTAAAATCTGTAGAAAAGGCAGCAACCGGCGACAGCTGTTATCGAGGTTGTCGAAATGATGATCGTGACTGAAAAGGACAAAATCTATTTTGCCTATTTTATCCGGAGAAATTGCCGGACCGGCTAATTTATGCAGTACATAAAGGTTTGTTTTGTATTTTGTATCTTTTTCATCAAAAGTTGGATCCGTTAAAAAACGTAGTCCGGCAGCTTCAAGTAAAACGGTCGGACCGCCGATATATTTAATTTTAATCTCATCGGATAACATAAGAAACCTCCTCAATATTTAATATCGTCACTGCGAGTTTTTACTCAACTCGTTTGTGTGCCAGATCCAAGTCCTTTTCCCTGGTTGAACCGTCTTTTGAAAATTATCCCTTGCCGATAACAGCATTGCCGTTTTCGGTGATTGTCAAAGAATAGCGTTTTGAGAGTCCGGGCGCATTCATCCGCCAATTGAAAGATGTTCCGCAGTATTCGGCAGTTACAAAACCGTCAAGCGAGATTTGCATTTGCAATTTCCGGATACTATAATAATTCCACATAGCCTTCGGTTCCGTTAACACGGATCCTTTGACCGTCTCTAATCAGCTTAACGGCATTATATACTCCGATAACCGCCGGCACGCCGTATTCGCGGGCGATGACCGCTCCGTGGGTCATCAATCCGCCGACTTCGGTAACAAGTCCTTTTATGGATACAAACAAAGGCGTCCAGCTTGGGTCGGTAAACGATGTAACTAATATGTCTCCGTCTTCCAGGTCCGCGTCTTCCATTTTTAAGACGACACGTGCTCTTCCTTCTACAACTCCCGAAGAAACAGGCAGACCTGCAATAGCCCCGGACGGAAGATTTCCGCGTTTGTAATTGCCTGTAATGATTTCACCGTCTGATGTTATAACCCGCGGCGGAGTTAGCTTCTCATATAATTTGTAATCGTCTTTTCGTCCGCCGATGATTTGATAATCCAGCTTCTTAGAACGTACCGCTTCGCTGAGTTCTTGAAGAGTGAGGTAGTAAATATCTTCTTTTTCATGAATGGTGTTAGCTTCCACTAGTTGCCCGGCTTCTTTCAGTAAAGCCTGCTTATAAATAAAGTAGCGGCTGACAATATCGTATTTAGGAAATTCGCGATAACCGCTGAGATTCCGGATCAAGTCGATCATTTTTTTTGTTTCTCCGGCTTTCTGCTCACCGTCCGGCAATTGCTTTAAACGTTCTAATAAATCTTGTTCTTTTTTCAAAGCTTCTTGTCGCCCTTTCTCAAATTTCCGTTTACCGGAGCCCGGCTTCAAGTTTTTTATATTGTTAAGAATCATAGGGATAAGCGTAGCCGGCTTTTCGCTCCAGCGTGTTCTCGTAATATCAATTTCCCCGGCGCACCTCATTCCGTATTTGTTAAGGAAAGCGTTAATAGCGTCCAGTGCTTCCCGCCCGCCGTCAAAAGCGGCAAGTTCATCGAGAAAGTTATCATTGTTTACCCCGGCGCGTCGGGATAAATATTCAATGAGTTCCGGATAAGGACGAATCAGGTCTGCAACATCAAGAAGTGCCAGTCCCATTTCCGACGTTATATTGCCGGGAACGGATTGAGAAAGAGCATCCGCTGCGTTTTTTTCATCTAACCACTCCTTCATTTTTTCATTAATCCACGCTGCGGCATTCATAGCGGCCATGATCACGCCGAAACTTTGCGGGTCAGACAAACTCTTTTTCAATTGCCGGATATCTTCAAGGATAAAGTCTATCAGATCCAATCCCGATTTCGTTTTAATGTTTTGCTTTAACGCCACTATCGCTGTTTTACTGCGCTCCGTTAAATCTGAAACAACAGTCGAGTCGTAAACGTCGAGCGTCTGAAAATTCGCGGTCGGCGGAACTTTTTTGTTTTCATTGTAGTCTGATTCTTTTCTTTCATCCGGCAATGATTTAATAAAGTCTTTTCTCTCCAGGATGGTTAAAAATGCGTCTTTTATGAGCGGATCGGATTTTCCCAGGACATTTACCAAAATCTCTCTTTTCGCCTGGGAAGCCAGATCGGGCGCAACATCAACAAAGAGACGTCCGCCGGCTGTATACATTTGCCGGGCAGTTGTTAACTGCCATATAGATAGTCCCAAAGGCCTTATGGGATCCGTCATCATTTGCTGATGACCGACGGATACAAAGACGTGATTTTCAAGATCATTTACTTCGGGAACCGGGTATAAAGTAGTGATCGGCCGGCTCTGGACTATATAAAAAACCTGCCCGTCCGACAGACCGGTTTCATCCGCCAAACACCATTCGATGTCCTGGGGATAGCCGAAATGTTTTTCGATCTTTCTGCCTATGCGCTCAAGCTGCAAGATCTGCTCATCCGTCAGCACCTGCCTATCCTGTTTCTCAGGCTTAATCTCCTGCTTTACCGCACCGCCGTCCTTTAAGGCATAAATAGCCAGTTTCTTTGCCTGTATCTTTTTATCTATAACCTTGCCGTTGTTCACTTTATAGTTATCGGCGTTCACAAACCCGGAGACCAGGGCTTCGCCGAGTCCGAAGCCCGCATCAATCGATAACATCTTCCGGTTATAAGTGACCGGATCGGCTGTAAACAAAATTCCCGATGCCTGCGGGAAGACCATTTTCTGAACGACAACGGACATATAAACTTTTCGGTGGTCGAAACCGTTTTGAATTCGGTAAGCTACTGCCCTTTCCGTATATAGCGACGCCCAGCACATGCCGATATGCTTTAGGATTGCCTCTATTCCGATAATGTTCAAATAAGTACCATGCTGGCCGGCAAAGGAAGCATTAGGAAAATCTTCCGCTGTTGCGCTTGACCTTACTGCATAGCTATTTTTCCCGCCAAGTTCGGAGAGGCAGCGAGTAATCTCTTCGCTAATATCTTCAGGAATGGCTGTCCCTTCTATTACGCGTCGAATCTCACCGCTTAGTTTAATGATTTTATCCCGGTCTTCCGATTTCAGGACCGATATCCGGTCAATTATTTCGTTAATCGACTTATTATTCCCAATGATTTTCTTAAATGCTTCGGCAGAAATACAAAAGCCGTCCGGTACGCGGATTCCTTCGATCCTGCATAGCTCACCCAGGTTCGCACCTTTACCTCCGCCAACGGCTAGTTTTGTTTTGTCAATTTCCTTAAAACCGAGCACAAAGCGACTCATATATTCTCTTCCTCTGATAATTCCTTTTTTGATTTTTTATTTACCGATCCTGCCCTATATTCTTTAATCATTTGTAATGCCAAATATATTTCTTCCGCATGAGTTTTAAAACCCAACGCAGCACACCTATAACCCTTTGTATACTTTCATTTAATATCCTTTTAAAAACATTATTCGGCTCTTTATTATATATATGCTTTATTTTTATTGCAAATGAGAAATAGTTCAATTAACTTAGTCCTTTATTTACAATCCCAAATAATAACTGCCTATATGAATATATCCGATTCACCGGAAATGACGAGATAGATGAAAAAAATCTCAAATTTAAGTACGGAAGTTAATCGTCTGCCGGGGAAAGGATTTCCATCACTGATAGGAGCACAGAAAGATTTTAGATGCTTTCTTGGATTGCACAAAGGCGCTGCAATTCATCATGCAATTCCAACCGGATATAGTACTTCCGGACCCTGGTTTGCTGAACCGGAACAGCCTGCAGTTTGTTAAGATATTAAAAAGGATTAATACTTTTTTCATTCGTTAGAGTTTTTCGTAATTGAGCATATTTTAAGACCGATTTAATTCATTGCGGACAAAAGGAAAATCAAACTGCGGATCCTATTTATCAGCATAATTCAACTAAAAATAAAAAGAGAATAAAATGAGCCGAAGACTCCGTGTGGGAATAATAGATCTTGTATCTAAAAAACCCAACAAAAAATTATTTGCGCGTATAATGAATGCCAACTTTGCCAGTATAATGCCCCAGGTTGTCGGTGTATGGTGCGAAGAGGAGGGTCATGAAGTAACCTATGTTTGTTATACGGGAAAAGAGAACCTGATGCGGGAACTGCCGCAGAATACGGATATAGTCTTTATCGGCGCATTTACCGAGTCCGCACTAACCGCCTATGCCTTGAGCAATTTCTTGCGTTCTAAAGGCGCCGTTACCGTTTTGGGCGGCCCTCATGCCCGGTGTTATCCGGAAGATGCGGTTAAGTATTTCGATTTTGTCGTGGGATTTACGGATAAGAATATCATACATGAAATCCTATACGACTGCTCGCCTCATCGTCCTGAAGGCAAATATCTTACGGCCCGGACTCAGCCTTTATCGCTTCCGGGTGTAAGGGAAAGGTGGAAGTTTATTGAGCCGGCTCTTAATAAAGCTCCCTTAATTAAAATTGTCCCCATGGCCGGCAGTTTGGGCTGCCCTTATACATGCAGTTTCTGCATAGATTCTACTGTTCCTTATCAGCCGCTCGACTTTGATACCATGAAAAAAGATTTATCGTTTCTATTGACAAAATTTAAACGTCCGCTTGTAGCCTGGCACGATCCTAATTTCGGGATTAGATTCAACGAATACATGGATGCGATTGAGGAAGTTGTACCCGAAAACAGTATCGACTTTATCGCCGAAAGCAGCCTTTCGCTGTTATCTGAGCCTCACGTGAAAAGGCTTAAACGGAACGGGTTCGGCGCTTTGCTTCCGGGTATAGAATCATGGTTCGACCTCGGGAACAAATCCAAGACCGGGAGCATGGTGGGGATGGAAAAAGTTAAACACGTTGCCGAACAGATTAACATGATCCTTAGGTATATACCTTATGTCCAAACAAATTTTGTTTTGGGAATTGATGCGGACGAGGGCGAAGAGCCGTTTGAACTGACCAAGAAATTTGTAGAAATGACTCCGGGCGCATTCCCGGGTTATTCTTTGTTATCGGCGTTCGGGAGGGCGGCTCCGCTTAACCTGGAATATCAAAGACTTAACAGGGTTCTCCCCTTCCCCTTTCATTTTCTTGATAATAACCATGCTATGAATGTTATGCCTAAAAATTATACTTGGCAGGACTTTTATGCTCATATTATCAGCCTCGGGGAATACACATTTTCATGGAATGCAATCATGAAGCGGTTAATTGCTACAAAAACTTTTATCCCGAGATGGATGAACGTCGTACGCGCGATTTCGGAAGAGGGTTTCGGAAGAATCGCTTACAATAAAAAAATATTAGCGAAAATAAATTCCGATATTAAATTCCGCGCCTACTTTGAACAGGAGACTACAGAACTTCCGCAATTTTACATGGACATGATCAAGAATGAGCTCGGGTATCTTTGGCATTGGCTGCCAGAAGGCGCCGTTTTCCACGACCAGAATTCTTATTTAAAATCCACGGCCGAACGGATTGCGGTGTAGTTGAATTATTTTTTGCTAAAGAGATAATACTACATAGGCATTTTTACAATTTACGGAATTAATCCTTTTTTGCATCACTATGATATACTATTTCATCAAAATCATCTTATTTGTGCATACATAATCGCCCGCCTGCCCGCCGAAAGGTGCGGCCTTTATTTGATAGAAGTAGATGCCGGATGAAAGTTGTTTGTTGTATGTTGTATGTTGTGCGTTGAATACTACCTCATAATTCCCCGCCGGTTTTTCTTCATTAACCAAAGCCGCAACTTCTCGCCCGAGAATATCATATACTTTTAGTGTTACTAATGATTGTTTTGGAATTGAGTATTTTATTGTTGTACTTGGGTTGAAGGGATTGGGATAGTTCTGTTCAAGGTTAAATGTTAAAGGTAGATTCGTTTGTTCATTAATTCCGGTTGGTAAGATTATTACATGCATTGAATCGGTCCAGTATGTCCATCCGTCGCTCTCAATTTCAAATTTTAAATTTAAATACCCCGGGAAATTAGAGTTATCATAACTAATATATAACCAGGAAGGCGTTCCAACGGCGGCGTCAGGGGATAAATCCGGCAACTTTAACTCACCGTTCTGGCCGAAAGCAAATGAATCTACAGCGGTTATCTTTATAGATGCTTTTTTTATTGTATTTGTTTTATTCCTATTATGTACATATGCCTTAATACCTACTAATCCGCTGCTATAATCATTTTGATATTTAATGCTGTCAACGGATAAAGGTCCTATAGTTGTGAACCTGGAAATATTATCTGTTGTCCATGATTCAGATTCGTTGTTATCTTCTGCGCCTAAGGAAATGCTGAAGTAATCTTCAGAACTTGGAGTTAAATAACTGCCTTTCCAGATTTCAGAGTTATTAAGAACTCCAGTTTTTATTAAACTCAATGAATCGATAAAACTACCGGATAAGTTTTTAATATAAACTTTGGAAGAAGTTTGATGAGAATTAGGATTTTCAATCAGAGCAGAAATTCTTAATGTATCAATACCAGGAATACAATACCCGGTATTCTTTATAAGAGAATGACCATAAACTAAATTCTTCATCCAATTCAAAGCTGCATTTACAACATCGTCTTTTCCTTTTGCAACGCTTTCCTTTGTAAACCATACTTCCTCATCAGGAAGGATATTCAGGTGTGTTAAATATTTATTAGGAGGATCATCTTTTAATTTTAAGCTTAAAATAGTAAGCGCATACCCCCAATCAGTAGATATATTACTGATGTCAAAGTCTTGAGGCTCTCCGAATGCCCCATTTGTTCCAAGCCCAAATGTCCTAACCATCGGATGATATCTCATTTGTAAAGGCATTAAATCACCGGCGCTAACTGACTCCGGACCTATCAATACGGCAATCGGTTTGTCAAATAAATAGCTAGTAGCATTCATTTTAATATCATCGAGCGGGTAGTATAAGGTAGGATGCTGTATCATTGAATAGTGATCATCTGCTTTATCACGAACATAAGTTTGGAACACATCCTGATTTTCATTAAATAAAATGTTTAATCCTTTTAGATATTCTAATGGCC
>JBJKOY010000095.1:0-30287 GCA_046706945.1 Ignavibacteriaceae bacterium
GATTCAAACGGCAAAAAGCTCCTGCTTAAAAATATTATAAATAAGCCTACTATAATAGATTTTTGTTATTACCGCTGCACGGGTATTTGTACTCCGCTGATGGTGGAATTGGCGGGAGTGGTCGGAAGTTCGGATCTGGTTCCGGGAAAGGATTACGATGTTTTAAGCGTCAGCATCGATCCTTCCGAAACACCGGCGTTGGCAAAACAAAAGAAGAACACTATTTACCTGGTTATTAATAAAAACATCCCCGATTCTTCGTGGAGGTTTTTAACAGGTGACAGTTTAAGTATCGATAAATTATCGGACGCCGCCGGTTTTAATTTCGTAAAAAAGCAGAACACCTATCTTCACAAAGGCGTGCTGATTTTTGTCGACAAAAACGGCAAGATTTGCCGGTACCTGCACCCGGGTTATACCAGCCGGGGTGATTTTTCAATACTGCCTGCGGATTTTAAATTGGCGGTATTGGAAACGTCAAAAGGAAACGTAATGGCAACCATTACGAAAGTGCTTCAGACGTGTATTACCTTTAAACCGCAGGGAAAGGATTTTCTGGTTTTCGGTAGTATAATTTTTGTGGGCATAATAACGGTTTTTACGGCTTTATTTATTATTAAAAAGGCAAATCCGACAAACGGAAATAGATACAGAGGTTAACATTTATGTCAAGCGATTCTTTGGCAATTGACCATAACGGACACGAACCCAGCTACCTGGAGTACGAAGGGAAGCACAAGGGGATTCTCGGATGGCTTCTTACAACCGACCATAAAAGGATAGGTATAATGTACCTCATCGCAATAATGAGCTTCTTTGCGGTCGGCGTAACCCTGGGGTTTTTAATCAGGCTGGAACTGCTTACTCCGCAGGGCACAATAGTGGGTCCTCAGGCATACAACGAATTCTTTACGGTTCACGGGATAATTATGATCTTTATAGTGGTTATCCCTGTTATTCCTGCAGTATTCGGAAATTTCTTTTTACCGATAATGATCGGTGCAAAAGACGTTGCGTTTCCCAGGCTGAACCTTCTATCGTGGTATTTGTACATTACCGGCGGCGCTCTGATACTTCTTTCGCTGGTGCTTCCCGGAGGTGCCGCAGACACCGGCTGGACT
This sequence comes from Ignavibacteriaceae bacterium, assembly GCA_046706945.1. Taxonomy (GTDB): domain Bacteria; phylum Bacteroidota; class Ignavibacteria; order Ignavibacteriales; family Ignavibacteriaceae; genus FEN-1297. Next base: position 1,122 of record JBJKOY010000095.1, read on the forward strand.
TTTTACATACCCTACAGCGTCAGGACCGGCACGAATATGATTTTTACCTTAAGCGCCGTTTTTATTTTGGGCTTTTCGTCCATTATAACCGGCCTTAACTTCTTAACCACCTTGCACAGGATGAGAGCACCCGGTATGAGCTGGTTTAAGATGCCCCTGTTCGCATGGTCATTGTATGCCACTTCATGGATTCAGGTAATCGTCACGCCGATTGTAGGCATTACGCTTTTGATGGTTGTCATTGAAAGAGTATTTCACGTTGGTATATTCGATCCAACTCTGGGCGGCGATCCGATTTTATTCCAGCATATGTTCTGGACTTATTCCCATCCCGCGGTATACATTATCATTGTCCCGGCGATGGGAGTAATTTCCGAAATTATCCCGGTGTTTTCCAACAGAACCATTTTCGGTTATAAATTTATAGCGTTTTCAAGTTTGGGCATTGCTTTGTTCGGTTCGCTGGTCTGGGCCCACCACATGGTCGCGGTAGGGATGAGCAACACCGCGGAGTTTGTATTCTCGCTTTTAACCTTTATCGTAGCAATCCCGAGTGCTATTAAAGTATTCAACTGGACGGCAACGCTGTACAAAGGCTCAATAGATCTTGAGCCGCCGCTGCTGTATTCCTTGGCATTTATATTTCTGTTCTCCATCGGCGGACTTACGGGAATTATCCAGGGTGCGCTTAATGTGGATCTGTATTTAACCGACACCTATTTTATCGTCGGGCATATACACTATGTGGTCTTCGGGGGCACCGGCATGGGATTGTTCGCCGCACTGCATTACTGGCTGCCGAAGATGTTCGGAAAAATGTACAATAAGAAAGTCGCCAAAGTAGCATTCTGGATCATATTCGTCGGCTTTAATATCCTTTATTTCCCGTTCTTCATACTGGGCTGGATGGGAATGCCGAGAAGATCTTACCACTACCTTCCGCAGTTTCAAACACTCCACGATATCGCAACATACGGTTCATGGCTGCTCGTTTTGGGACTAGTATTAATGCTCGGCAATTTGCTGAAGTCGTTAATCAGCGGCAAGGAAGTTACCGAAAAGAATATATGGGGCGGCGAGACATTGGAATGGCAGATCGAAACTCCTCCTACTTTGGAAAATTTCGAAGAAATTCCTGATATTACCGAAAATCCGTATCAATATAAACAAAATGAACTTGCGACTATGGAAGAGGAGGCAAATTGAGTACTCATGGAACTATTGAGGTGCACGCCGAACGCGATGACGTGAAAAGCAGAATGGGAATGTGGCTGTTCCTTTTCTCCGAATTGTTGTTATTCGGAGGCTTGTTCTTAATGTACGCGGTCTACAGGTATATGCACCAGCAGGATTTCAGCATAGCTTCAAAGGAAATGAATACATTTTTCGGAACTTTGAATACGGTTATACTTCTTACAAGCAGTTTGACCATGGCTATGTCGATTGCCGCTATTAAAAGAGGGAGCAGAAAACTTTCTATTTTTCTGCAGCTCGTTACTATCGCGTTCGGTCTTGCATTCATGGTAAACAAATTTCTCGAATGGAGCGCGGAATTCCGTGAAGGCAATTTCCCCGGCTCGGCAATTTTGCAGAGCAAACCTCACGGGCAGATTCTCTATTTCGGACTTTATTATTCTATGGTCGGCCTGCACGGCTTGCACGTGATAGTAGGTATGACGGTTATAGCATTTATGACCAGATTTACGATAAAAGGAGTAATAAACAAGGATGATTATGTTAAACTTGAAGCGGCGGGTCTTTACTGGCACCTTGTAGACATAATTTGGATATTCCTCTTCCCGCTATTTTATCTAATAACGTGAGGTATTTATATGGAACAAAATAACATTCAGGTAAAGCACGAACACGGGTACGGATTATATATCCTGGTTTGGTTTGCTCTGGTAACGCTGACCGGCTTAACCGCTACCGTTGCAGGTATAAATTTCGGAAAACTTAGTATAGCAGTTGCGCTGATAATAGCCGTGATTAAGTCTTATCTGGTATTGACCGAATTTATGCATCTGAAGACCGAAGAAAGGGTATTCAGAATATTTATTTTCGTGGCTCTGCTGTTTCTTACCATCACGTTTACACTTTTATTTTCAGATTATGCCACTTATGTAAGGTAAAAATTTATGATTGCAGACGCATCAAATTTCGTACAGTCCGTAGACAGTACGTTTATATTCATAGTTTCGGTTTGTGTTTTCTTCTTGGTATTAATAACCGTTTTGATGATAACCTTTGTCATCAAGTACAACAGAAAAAGGAATAAAAAAGCCGTAAATATTCACGGCAGCGTACCTTTGGAGATTACATGGACGGTGGTTCCGACCCTGCTGGTGCTTGTTATGTTCTGGCTGGGATGGACAGGGTACTTACAAATGGTGGATGCACCCAAAAACTCCATGATTGTTGACGTTTATGCGCAAATGTGGAGATGGTCTTACAAATATGCAAACGGAGTGGAAACCGATACTCTGTACGTACCTTTGGACCAGCCCGTAAAGGTAATGCTGCATTCCAGGGATGTGGATCATTCCTTTTACGTGCCGGCTTTTAAAATGAAAAAGGACGTTATCCCGGGCAGGGTAAATACTGCATGGTTCAATCCGGAAAGGCTCGGTACATATGAAGTAATGTGCGCCGAATATTGCGGGTTAAGGCATTCCTATATGTACAGCGCCGTAGTAGTAATGCCGAAGGAGAAATACAAAACGTGGATGGCGGAACAGGTGCAAAAACATTCTTCGGACACTGACAGTACAAAATCTACAAAGAATATGTAAAATGGAAACATTGACATTAAAAGCCGGAACCGAAAATAATCTGCTTAATCTTCTGAGAAAAAAGCTTGATATACTCGTCGAGCTGACCAAACTGCGCATTACGGTTTTTGTTACGTTGACTACCGGATTCGGATTTATTGCCTGCACCGGGGAAATAAATTCCGGCATCATAGCTCCGTTGGCAGGCATTCTCCTTTTATCTTCCGGGTCCGCAGTCATAAATCATTATCAGGAAAGAAACACCGATGCATTAATGTCCAGGACAAAAAACCGCCCGATACCTTCGGGCAGAATTTCCCCGGCCAACGCTTTGATTATTGCCGTAGTCCTGGCGGTTGCCGGATCCATCGTTCTGGCAGCAGGCGCGGGGCTTGCTGCACTGGGTCTGGGACTGCTTAATTTATTATGGTACAACGGAGTATATACTCCCCTGAAAAAAAGAAATGCAATGGCGATAATACCGGGTTCACTGGTCGGTGCTCTGCCGCCTATGGTCGGATGGGCTGCCGCCGGTGGAAGCCTAGCAGACCCGAAAATATTAATACTGGCTTTTTTCTTTTTTATCTGGCAGATACCGCACTTCTGGCTCTTGTTGCTTGTTTTAGGAAGGGATTATGAAAAAGCCGGCTTCCCGACGCTCACTCAAATTTTTAATTCGGAACAGCTTTCTAGAATTACTTTTATGTGGATACTTGCCGTGGTTGCAACGAGTCTCCTGATTCCTTTGTTCGGAATTGTGGGGAATGTTTTTATCGATTATGCCATCCTGGCTTCCGGCATATGGCTGTCCTGGAATTCGGTGAAACTGCTGAATTCAAACAGCGAAAAAATATATTTCAGATTCGCCTTTAGAGATATAAATCTATTTGCGGTTCTTATTGTTTTACTTTTATCAATTGACAAACTGGTTATTTAACAAATTGTAGAAGAGAGAATTAAATGAATTTCCTTGACAAATTAGTAATACCCCTGTCGCCGGAACATCTTTTGCTGCTTCACTATATCGCCATTTTCATCTTTTTCCTGTTCGTTCCCTTTATATCTATCGTTCTGGGAGGCACCGCTTTATCCTTATATTATAAAGCAAGAGGAATAAAGAACGACGATAAAATTCAGCTCCGGTTTGCAAAAGACGTCATAGAAATAGTTACAATTAATAAAAGCACGGGAATAGTGCTCGGTATACTTACCTTGATTACTTCTATACTGATTTATATCCAGCTTTTTCACGAAGCAAATATGTCGACTGTAAATTATCTTTCCGGCGCGGTTGTCCTGATAATCATCGGCTTGGTCCTGGTATACACTTACAGGTATTCGCTTACATTCGGAGATCTCTTCGATTCGCTCAGAGAAAATGAAAACGCTGACAAAGCAGTTGCCGATGAATTGAAAAAATTCAAACAGGGAAGCAAGAAACTAAGCATGAAATCCGGCAGGTACGGAATTATTTTTCTGACGCTTGGAACCTGGCTGTTTACGGCGGGCGTAACTTTGGCTTCGTATCCCGCAGACTGGAAAGAAAACAACTTCTTATCGGTAATGTTCTCCGGAGACGTTGTTTTGCGGTTCATTCCGTTTCTTTTAATGGCGGCAGCATTTACCGGGGCGACGGTTCTTTTTATCAGTTTTAACTGGGACGGAGGAAAGGAAAATCTTTCTCCGGAATACAAGGACTTAATAAAAACCGCCGGTGTACGCTGGGTGCTGTTCGGTTCCGTGCTTGTACCGCTTTTTTTATTAATTAATCTGTTAACCCTTCCTAATAAAGCACTTTCATATTCCGTGTTTGCGTACAGCACAGCCGCACTGCTGCTTCTCTTCCTGGTATACCATTATTTGTATGCAATGTATAAGAATTCCGATACACGGTACGGCACCCATATTTTCTTTGTCGTTCTGTTTTCCATATTTGCAATAATTATCAAAGATCAGCTGGCTATGGGAAATGCAACGAGTCAGCAGACTATGAAACTTGCCGTCAATTTCGAACAGACAATGGAGAAGTTAACCAGCACGGGCTCGAAAACCACGGCGAAGATCAGCGGCAAAGAAATATTTGAAAATATCTGTTCCGCCTGCCATAGTTTCGATCATAAGGTTGTAGGTCCTCCCTATAAACAGACGCTGCCCAAATACAAAGGAAACGTAGATAAACTGGTTGCTTTTATATTAAATCCTACTCAAAACAATCCCGGATATCCTTTGATGCCTAATCCGGGACTGAATAGAGCGCAGGCTCATGCGGTTGCGACCTACATTCTTAAAGAAGTTAAAAAGTACGAATAATTCCTGAAAGTTTACTTCAGAATCGGAACAATTTCTCTTTGTCTGTCCCTGCCTGTGGAAGTAACTTTTCCTTCCGGGGAAATATAGACGTCTATCTCGCTTCTAATTCCGAATTCCGGCAGATAAATTCCCGGTTCAATCGAGAATGAAGTAGAGGGCAGGAGCAGGCGTTCGTCTTTGGTTTCATAGTTGTCCATATGCGCGCCGCTTCCGTGAAGATCGGTCGTAATGGAGTGCCCTGTCCGGTGAAAGAAGTATTCGCCGAATCCGGCTTTATCTATAACTCCTCTGGCCGCGTTATCCACTTCATAGCCCCGGATTTCTTTTCCGTTTCCGAATCTCTTTTCTACCAGGCTGAAGGCGGCATCTCTTGCTTCGGCAACGATATTAAATATCTTTACGTATTTATCCGGGACAGTATCGCCCATATAGCCCATCCATGTTATGTCGCTCCATACCGCGTCTTTTTTCTTTGTTTTAGCCCAAATATCCAGGAGCACCAGATCTCCAGGTTTAATTTCTTTGTATTCGTGCTCCGAGGGAGCATAATGAGGATTACCGCTGTTCTCATTAACCCCTACGATTATCGGCGGATCGGTCACATAATTTCTCTTTTCGAATTCTTCCATGATAAACTGCTGCATCTCGAATTCGGTTAAGATTTTGTCATTTAACGTATTGTATTTTATATACTTAAAGCAGTCATCGACTATATCGTATAGGGCATCCGCAACGGGTTTATTGTCTAAAAATTGCTCATTGTTCCAGAGTGCCGCAAACATTGAGATTAAATCGCCGCTGGTTAAAATGTTCACTCCGTACGATTTCATCTGCTCTACCGTGCCTGCATCGACTTTAGATATATAGGGGATTGCGTTCAGCGGAGAGTATTCCATCGCGATGTTTTTACTGCCTTGAAGAGTATTCTTTAAATTTTCGGCTAATGACGAGTGCTTGTTATATTTGAGTTTTTTTCCGGGTAAATGGTCCAGATGAAAAGCTTCAATGGAATTGACTATCTTGACAGGTTCACCGGCCTTAGGGATAAAATAATAAAAACGTCTTGTTAAGTGACTTTCTTTGGGAATATCCAGTATAGTATGTGCAAGATCATTCGATCCTCTGAAATCATATAGCAGCCAGCCGTCTAACTTCATCTGATTTATAATTTTTTGAATTTTATCCAGATTAAAATTTGCCATAATCACCTCGGATTTTTTTCTTCATAATTTATTTTAAGACCAACACAATTTAGTATTAATACATGTTAAATTCATGAAGAATGTGTTTTGTTAAAACATGTAATTTTCTTATAATTTATATTGAAAATATTTAGATCTTGCAGTATTCTATATTCATTATTTATCATTTTATCATATAAAGGCCGGAGCTTCCATGTACAAGTTTTTAGGATCCTATAATGTAATACCGTTGCTGCCCGAGAATCTGGAAAAACTAAGAGAGGTTGCTTACAACCTTAAATGGAGTTGGAATCCGGATACGCGGGAACTTTTCAGAAGATTATCCATGGAATTATGGGAGGAAACAAACCACAATCCCGTTATGATGCTGGGCAGAATAAGCCAGGACCGTCTGCGGGAAGTATCCCATGACGACGGCTTTGTTTCACATTTAAACAGAGTGCACGCCCGCTTAAACGATTATCTGGCGAAGAAAACATGGTTCCAGAAAAACTCTAATTATCCGGAAAATTTTAACGTCGTATATTTTTCAGCCGAATTCGGATTGACCGAATGCCTGCAGACTTATTCGGGAGGTCTTGGCGTGCTGGCCGGCGATCATTTAAAAGCTTCCAGCGATCTGGGCATTCCTTTGATCGGCATGGGGCTTTTGTATAAAGAGGGATATTTTCAGCAGTATTTAAATTCCGACGGATGGCAGCACGAAAGATACGAAATAAACGATTTCGATCATCTTCCCATGAAGCTCATGAAAAAGGACAACAACGAGCCTTTGATCGAGTCGGTTAAACTTGCCGGCCGGGAAGTTTATTTCCAGGTCTGGAAGATTGAAGTGGGAAGAATCCCGCTTTATCTGCTCGACACTAATTTGCAGATTAATTCTGATACCGACAAAAAAATAACGGAAACTTTGTACGGAGGAAACGTTGAGACAAGGATTCAGCAGGAAATTATTCTAGGCATGGGCGGAATAAGGACCCTTCACTCAATGGGTATCAAACCGATGGTATGCCATATGAACGAAGGTCATTCCGCATTTTTGTCCTTGGAGAGGATGAGATACGCAATTCAAAACGAGGGACTGACATTCAAAGAAGCCAGGGAAGTCGGTTATTATTCAAACATTTTTACCACCCATACTCCGGTACCGGCCGGCATCGATGTTTTTTCAAATGACCTTGTGGAAAAATATTTCGGGAATTACTACAGGTATGAACTGCAAATTAGCGATATGGAATTTTATTCTCTCGGGAATATCCATAAAAACAATGAGTCAAACGTTTTTAATATGGCCCACCTGGCAATGAACACTGCGGGATACATAAACGGGGTCAGCAGGCTCCACTGCGAAGTGTCGAAAAAAATGTGGTCTTCGGGTTATAAGAATGTACCCTTCAACGAAATACCCATAGGCTATGTAACGAACGGCGTTCATATGAGATCGCATATCTCCCACGACATGGAAGATTTGTTCCTACAGTATATGGGTGAAAAATGGGCCGAAAACCCGGCCTCTTTCGAGCTGTGGCAGAGGATAGACAAGATACCCGACGAAGAGCTTTGGCGAACCCATGAAAGGAGACGGGAAAGACTGGTGGCATTTGCGCGGAGAAGGCTCAGCAGGCAGATTAGGATGCGCGGCGGCAGCCAGGAATTGCTTGCGGCTGCCAGCGAGATTCTCGACCCCGCAGCTCTTACGATAGGCTTTGCCAGAAGATTCGCAACATACAAACGCGCGACTTTGATTTTTAGGGATATTGACAGGCTGACCGATATAGTTAACAATAAAGAACACCCAGTGCAGTTTATTATTGCGGGGAAGGCTCACCCGAAAGACGAAGAAGGAAAAAGATTTATCCAGGATATTTATCAGATTGCCAAGGAAGACAGGTTCAAAAGGAAAATAGTATTTATAGAGAATTACGATATGAACGTTGCGCATTACCTGGTGGAAGGATGCGACGTTTGGCTCAACAATCCGAGACGTCCGCTTGAAGCCAGCGGTACTTCGGGAATGAAGATTATTGCAAACGGCGGTTTAAATTTCAGCATACTCGACGGATGGTGGGATGAAGGTTTTGATCCCGAATTAGGCTGGAAAATAGGCAACGGGGAAGAGTATACCGATCCGGATTACCAGGATGAAGTCGAATCCAGGCAATTGTACCATACTCTGGAATCTGAAATTATACCGTTATTTTACTCAAGAGGGGAAGACAGGCTTCCCAGGAAATGGATTGCAAGAATAAAGAGTTCCATGAAAAAGCTCGGACCGTATTTTAATACTCATCGGATGGTGGAAGAATATTTTCAGAACTATTACAGTAAGTCATACGAGAAAAGATCGTTATTAATGGATAATAATTGGAAAGAAGGAAAAGAGCTTGCCGCATGGAAAGAGAAAGTAAAATCTAATTGGTCGCATATCAAGGTCCTAAACTACGAAGCCGACGGCAAAGTCCCGAGTTTATACGTAGGCGACGAATTGCCGGTTAAGGCAGAAATCGAACTGGGTAATTTGTCTCCCGACGACGTAGAAGTACAAATTTATTACGGCCCGGCGGAAAACAATAATAATCCGCAGTATAATTCGACCGTCGTTATGAATGCCGAACCCGGAACTACTAAAAACGGCAGATACAAATTCGAAGGCAAGGTAATGTGCGAGAAGACGGGCAACCAGGGGTTCACGATAAGAATATTGCCGAAGCATGCTATGATGATCCATCCGTTTGAACTTGATGTCGTATACTGGGCAAGTTGAAGATGAACTATTAAGTTCAAGTTCAAGTTCAAGTTCAAGTGCAAGTTCAAGAGCAAGAGAAGATGAAGATTAAGTTTAAGATTAAGATTAAGATCAAGGAAAAGAACAAGGTTAGGATTAAAAGGGAGTCGGGTTAAGGAGCGGGATTAAGAATTACTGAAAGATATTGAGACTTTAAAATTATAATATATTCAATGCTTTTAGAAACTCTGGATATAAAGAAGAACGATATTTTAATCTACTCTCAGAATCTTCTTGATTTTGAAGAAAATTTCAAGATAATATACAAAGATAATGCTCGAAAGGAACCCGGAAGAATAAAGGTAGAAGAAGTTTATGCTTTTGTGAATGAATTTACTCCGAAAAATCTTATCGTCTACAGAATTTTAACCAATTTAAAGAACTTCGATATCCGTCCGCCCAGGTACGGTTTTTTCATAAGCATTAATAATATAAACGAACTGATATATTTCGATCCCATTTTCGCAATTAAAGAGATTGAAGAATTCGGGACGGCCGGGAGTTTTTACGATTTAAGGTTCCGTATTCAGCAGGTGGGTTTGACTACTTTGAACAGGACCGGGAATATAGCAAACTATGCCGAGCTTTACAGCGTCGATCTTCAGGCAAAAGAAGCCAAATACCAGAACGATAAAATTATCGCGGACGCGATCTTAACTTATATCAGAAAAGGTTCCCCCGTAATTTCTTTTCTTCCGGATATTAAGCCGGACGGACTCCATAAAAACGGAATTAAGATGATATCCCGCAGCGTGTCCGAAGATAAAAATCTTAACTTCAAAAAAATAATGAAAATCAATTACAAAGGATCGGCCGGAGTAAAAAATATCTCCGGTCTGTCCGGTGAGCCGGAGTCGGAAGAAAAAGCCAAGGGACTCGGCCCGCCTGTTAAAACCGTTGAAAGCAAAAAAAGGGGAAATGAATTCTCAAAATTTATAGAAAAGAAAAAAACATCCGGGAATCGGACCGGACAGGATTCATTTTCGAGTGATAAAAAGAACGATAAGGTTCTAAATATTTTTAAAACGCCTCAAACCGTTAATAAATTTATAGACGGAAGGCAGCTGAAAACAGTAATTTTAAAAATGGATAAAAAGGATTGATCCTGTTTATAAATAATTAATCTCTCATCTGAAATAGTCCGTCCCGGTAATATCCTCATCGTCTTCCTCGCTGTTCATTGTAAACATGGAACTGATCATGTCTTTGAATTGAATACCTGATTCAAGACGGAACTTGCTGAGAAGCGAGTATTCGGAAAGTCCGTGAAGCAGGAATTCCATGAACAGCATCTTCGTCGAATCGTCTTCTTTTTTAAAATATTTGTTTATCAAATCTTTTAATCCGGTGACGGCAATAAGACTTTTTTCATATTCGACATTGGAGACCGAGTTCAGGATGTCAACGGTATTTCCCTTCGAAAACCAATTCGTAATCGATTGATACGGGTTCAAAGCCTGGTTCTTTTTTAGTTTCTCGGGGGAAGGGAAGTAGTTCTCGAACAATGATTTTATTGATTTGCTGATTAAAATATTCGCTACTTTTAACGGCCCTTCCTGTTCTCCTTCGTAAACCAATTCTACTTTCCCGGTTATCGAGGGTATTACCCCGTAAAGATCCGATATCCGGACAAAAGTCTTTTCCTCTCCGTTTAAGATCAACCTTCTTTCGGCGGTGCTGAAAATATTCTCATACGCGGAAATAGTCAAGCGCGCGGAAACTCCGCTTTTGGAATCGATATACTCGCTCTGCCTGGCTTCGAAGGCAATTTGCTCGACCAAATCTTCCAGGAGAGGATGAATAGTAATCGATTTGTGCTGAACTTCCGCCAGACGCGATTCCTGCTTTGTGATCTCTTTGGAAATCAAAACCGATTTGGGATAATGAGTTAGAATTTGGCTGTCGATTCTATCCTTCAAAGGCGTGACAATTGATCCTCTGTTCGTATAATCTTCCGGGTTAGCGGTAAATATAAACTGAATGTCCAGTGGCAGTCTAATTTTAAAACCCCTTATTTGTATGTCGTTTTCCTGCAGAATATTGAAAAGAGCCACTTGGATACGGGCCTGGAGATCCGGTAATTCGTTGATTACAAAAATGGATCTGTGAGATCGGGGTATAAGGCCGAAGTGAATAACCCTTTCGTCAGAGTACGGCAGTTTTAATGTTGCTGCTTTTATCGGGTCTACGTCTCCTATTAAATCCGCAACCGAAACATCGGGCGTGGCCAGCTTTTCCGCGTATCTTTCTGACCGGTGCATCCATGATATAACTGTACCGTCTCCGTTCTCCTTTACAATTTCCTTTGCCTGCTTTGAAAGGGGATGCAGCGGATCGTCGTTCAGCTCGGAACCTTCTATTACCGGGATATATTCGTCAAGCAGGTTTATCATTAGTCTTGCGATCTTTGTCTTGGCCTGTCCCCTTAATCCCAAAAGAATGATATTGTGTTTCGACAATACGGCGGTCTGGATATCGGGGATTACGGAATCGTCGTAACCGAGAATTCCGCTAAAAGGTTTATCGCCGTTTCTCAAAGCGCAAATTAAATTCCTTCTTAACTCTTCTTTTATCGAAACCGGTTTATACCCGTGTTTCTTAAGGTCGCCGATAGTATTTATGTTTTTTATATCCATATGGAATTTTTTCTCCCGATGCGAAGATTTAGTCTTTTTAATTTTTATCTTACCCGTCTTCTTCTGTTTCTTATATAGTCCTCGAATATATAATCTCCCAAACCCGAAAGGCTGCTGTAAAAAGCGCGTCCGCTGTTTATTTTTGTAAATTCTCTTACGAACTCCTGTAGGTAAGGATCTTTTGCTATCATAAACGTGGTTATGGTTATACCTAGCTTTCTGCATTTAGCCGCTTGATCCAGGGTGCGGTTTAGTATTTTACGGTCAAGCCCGAAACTGTTTTTATAGTATTTTATGCCCTCTTTCAGACATGTCGGCTTACCGTCGGTTATCATAAAGATTTGTTTATTACTGGTCTTCCTTCTTCTTAGAATATTTAAAGCCAGTTCTATGCCGGCTACGGTATTTGTATGGTACGGACCCACCTTCAAGTAGGGAAGATCCTTTATTTCGATGGGCCAGGCGTCGTTGCCGAAAACGATGATATCCAGAGTGTCCTTCGGGTATCTTGTGGTAATTAGTTCCGACAAGGCCATCGCAACTTTCTTGGCCGGCGTAATTCTGTCTTCTCCGTATAGTATCATCGAATGCGAAATATCTATCATTAAAACCGTGGACGTAATCGTCTTGAAATCTCTCTCTTCTATTTCAAGATCGTTTTCGGTCATCTGAAATTCGTCTATCCCGTGATTTATTTGGGCATTCTTAATCGAATCTGTCGCGTCTATCTGATCAATCGTGTCGCCGAAATTGTAGTTCCTTCTTTCTGAGGTGGGCTCGTCTCCCTGTCCGGTGTAAGGAGTCCGGTGATTTCCCGTAACCGATTTTTTTAATTTGCCGAAGATTTCCTCAAGGGATTGTTTGCGTATCGACTGTTCGGATTTGGCAGTTATATTTAATACGCTCCCGTCCTCGTTTTCTTCGATGTAGTTTTTATCTTTTAAATCCTTGATAAAATCGCCCATGCCGTATTGGCCTTCGGTCAATCCGTATTTCCTGTCGAGCTGATTCATCCAGTTTAAAGCCTCCGACACATCGCCGGATGTAATTGTCAAAAGTTGAAGAAATACTTTCAGCAATTCTTCGAATTTACCTTTCTGATTCAAACCCGGTACAAATTTAGTGAACCTTGTGCCAAGCATATAAATTCCGCTTTTAAATGTTAAAACACAAAAATATTACATTAGGTCGGCATTACAAGGGTATAATTCGAACGCCACTTAAATAATGACTTAATTAAAATATTAAAAGGTTATTATGCAATATGCTGTGTTACGAATCATAGGGTTAAAAAGAGGAATAATTGTGAGGCTGCCGGCTTCGGCAGCCTCATAAAATTATTTTTTATTCGGCGCTGTCCGCTTTTCCAGAATATTATCCACAATTTTGTAATCTTTAGCTTCCGCGGAAGATAGGAAATAGTCCCTGTCGCAGTCTTTTGTTATTTGTTCGAGAGTTTTTCCCGTGTGTTCGGCAAGAATTTTATAAAGAGTGTCCCTGGTTTTCAGCATTTCTTTCGCATGAATTTCGATATCGGAAGTTTGCCCTTGCAAACCGCCAACCCAAGGCTGGTGGATCATTATACGCGAATTGTTCAGAGCGGAACGTTTGCCAGACGCGCCTCCGGCAAGCAGAATTGCGGCCATACTGGCAGCCATACCCACGCAAATAGTAGCTACGTCCGGTTTGATAAATTTCATTGTATCGTAAATAGCCAAACCGGCGCTCACACTGCCGCCGGGTGAATTGATATAAAGATTAATATCCTTTTCCGAATCTTCCGCCTCGAGAAAAATTAATTGCGCAATTGTTAAACTTGCAACATGATCGTCAATTGCAGTACCTAAAAATATTATTCTTTCCCTTAAAAGACGGGAAAAAATATCCATCCCTCTTTCACCGCGACCGGTTTGTTCGATCACATAGGGGATTAACTGGTTATATATTTCAAAATCTTTTTTCATTGTTCTTCCTTTTTTTGTGAAAGCATTTCCGGAGCTACCTTATTTATTGTATTCTTTTCTTTTAAGAAATCAAACAATTTCTTATCAAGCAGCCGATCGGTATAGTTAGAAGATTTATAATAATTTAGTAATTTGTCAACCGAAATGCCGGTTTTAACGGCATCTTCTTCGGCTAATTTTTGAAGCTCTTCATCGCCTATTTTTATCTCCTCTTTCTTCTCAATTGCGTCTTTGATTAAATACCATTTGACGTCTATTTCCGCATACGGTTTTAATCTCTTCCGCGCCTCTTCATGATTGTATTTCCCGTATCCCTGTTTTTTAAATGACTCTTCATCTCTCTTTACCAAGTCTTCCAAAATATTGGCTACGAGCGAGCTGGGAGGGTTGAAATCGTTATTCTTGATTATAAGTCCGAGTAATTTATCGTTGATTAATTCGTCGGTCCGCTGGTCTATATAAGCCTGCAGATCCTTTCTAATTTCAGCTCTTAAGTCAGTCTCGTTCGACACTTTATCCTTAGTAGCCTTTTTTATGAGTTCCTCGTTTAATTCTGGAACGATAATTTTCTTTATCCCGTTTATCGTTGCCGAATAATTAAATATTTCGGATTCTTCCTTTTCGTTGCCCTGTTCATCCTTCACTTGATGCTTGTCGGTAAACGTAAAATGAAACGACTCGCCTATTTTTTTGCCTCTGGAGTTATTTATTATTTCCACCTGAACTCGGTCGTTGCTTAAATCAATTTGAATCTTTTCAGGCTTTGTATCCGGGTAAGGATCTCCTTTTTCATCAACTCTCGTTACTTCTACGTCTATAATATAATTGTTGTCATCGCCGACCAAATCCGCCGGTTCGTTTGTGCTGTTCGATTTCAGTATATTTTTAATCTCGGTTTCCACATCCTCGTCTTTAACCGTAAGTTCCGGAACTTCAATTACAAGATCCGTGTATTCCTTTACTTCGAGTTTCGGCATAACTTCATATTTAACTTTGAATGTAAAATCCTCACCGGGCTTAAATTTTAAATCGGTCAAATGCGGCTGGCCAATCGGATGCAGATGCTCGCTTTCCGCAAGTTCCCAGAACCGGCTGTTTGCGACCTTTTCGGAAGCTTCGTATTCAAGAGAATCGCCGTACATTTTTTTTAAAATCGAAACGGGTACTTTACCTTTGCGAAAACCCGGAATCTGTATATTCTTCGACTGTTTTTTTACTTCGCCGGCAATATTGTCTTTTATCTCATCATAAGCAAAGGTGACTTCAACCTCGTTTTCGGTCAACGATAATTCATTAATTTTGAATTCCAATATGTTCCTCTTTAATTTAATTTTTAAATAGTGCGAGAACGGGGACTCGAACCCCGACACCGATTAAGGTACTAGATCCTAAGTCTAGCGCGTCTACCAAATTCCGCCATTCTCGCGGATTATTATATAAAACCAGGCCGGAAGATTGCAGGAAGATTCCGCTTTTTACCGGTATAATGGCACTTTTATCGAGTAATTTCTCAAATTTTAAAACATAAAATTAAAAGTTTTTTATCATAAAACAAAAGACGCGATAACGAACCGGCGGATTGAAAAAAGAAGGCCGTACCGGGCAGTACCGTTACGGCCGATTCGAATGATCTTAAATAATTGTCAATTATCCCTCATAAATCCTTTCGGATAAGAACGAATATTATGACCGAAATTAAGCTGTTCTTCCATTCTGCAGGACCAAACCAGCTTTCCGTTCCAAACGGTAATATCGGGGCAGCCGTCGCACATATTTTGTCTTCCGTCTTCAAGAAAATCTACCGGTTGAATTATCATTACGGACTGATAATGCAGTCTG
The DNA here is from genome assembly GCA_046706945.1 of Ignavibacteriaceae bacterium. Lineage (GTDB taxonomy): Bacteria > Bacteroidota > Ignavibacteria > Ignavibacteriales > Ignavibacteriaceae > FEN-1297. Next base: position 16,629 of record JBJKOY010000095.1, read on the forward strand.
CGGAACAAATTAAGAGGGTTTTTTAAATAATTGGCCGCCGTTTTTCTCATCCTTTTATCAAACGCTCCCAGAAGCAGCATTGATTTGCCTTTCCTCGTCAGTTTCGGCTCGGAATAGGCGAGATAGCGGTCGTTAAAAATATGATGTGTAGTCTGGATAATTTCCATGGCTTTCTTGCCCATGTAACCGTAAATTTTTCCTTTTCTGCCCATACGTCCGGTCAGCAGCCACTTAAAAGAATCCGGTTTTTCCGAACCGTTTAAATACGCACAAGGATCAAAATCTGGGTATTCTTTTCTGAGAATCTCGACGATTTCATCGGCCTGTATGTCGGTGCGCTCTTCGACTTCCTCGTTGTATACCAATTGTCCCATATCAATTTTCTTGGGCCCCAGATAAAAATCAACCGTAGTATTATTAACCGCTCTGTAAAGTATAAAAACCATAACCTGAACAATATCTATGTTTTTCTCGGCCCATTTTGCCATTTCAGGCACGTACTGCATCGTATCTTCGTATACTGTTGAATTGAAAGCGCAGGAAATATTCCCTGCGTCCGCCAGCATTCTTGCAAAATGATATCTGAGTTCGTTCAGTTCGATTTCATTTTTATTTTTCCATCCGGGTCTGTTTTGTTTGCTGTCGATATGGAAAGTAAACCCGTAAACTCCGGCTTTTTTCAACTCGGTTAAAAGTTCATTTGTAAGTGCCAGTCCGTTCGTGTTGAGAATAGGTTTCAGGCTCCTCCTTTTTACATCCTTTACAATATCGATAATTTGGGGATGGAGTAAAGGATCGCCTCCGGCAATGGAAATGCCGTCGACTTTTCTGAATTTTGTAAATACATCCAGTTCTTCTTTGATAAGTTCCAAAGATTTATGGCTGTTGTTTTCATTTTGCCGGTAGCACCCGTCGCAAGATAGATTGCATTTTGCGGTGGGTTCAAGCCATGAAATGGAGTTATCCGTTAAATTCCAAGGTAGCCGGTAATAGTCTAAATGATTAAGTTTTAACATCAGATCCCCCGGTAATTAGTTTTATAAAATTCTTTAATTAAAAGTGAGCAAGAGTTAAAGTTTTATAATAATTCCATGCGGTCGAATGATAAAAATCGGTGTCGGTGGATAAGCAATAGTAATAAATAATTTTTCAGTCAAAAGTAAAATTTTCCAAATATTTAAGCAATAAAATAATTTTAATAATTAAATATATATATTTTGAGAGAGCCGCAAAATGCCGAAGGTTTTTAAACCCGTTCTTTTAGGCGGCGGAATGTTTTGGATCAAGAAAGGGGATAAAAAACTTATTACCGTAAAAATTTTATGCATTTAAAGATAATTGTGATTATTTTAATCCGTTATATTTATAATTTAAATGAAAAAACTCTCCTAAAAAACCAGAAAATCTGAATGAAATATAATTATATCTCCGTTTCAGAAACCGGCCTAAAAAGAGTATGCAACGAAGATTATATCGGTATATATAACACGTGCGGGGGATTGTTAATTATAGTTTGCGACGGTCTGGGCGGAAATAATGCCGGCGAAGTTGCGTCGAAAATGTCGGTTGAAACAAAATATTCGTATTTCAGCAATGCCGAAAAAAAAGATTACCTTCAGGTAATAAAAGATTCAATAACAAAAGCAAACCGCCTGCTCCAGGAAAGATCGCAGAAAGATATAGATCTCTGGGGAATGGCCACTACCGTGGAAGTCCTTTGGCTTATAAGAGATACGGCGTACTGGGGTCATGTCGGCGATTCACGAATATATTTATGGAAAAACGAAAAACTGAAACAGGTTACAAAGGATCATTCCCTCGTTCAGAAACTTGTCGACGAAGGCAAATTAACGCTTAAAGAAGCGGAAAACCATCCAAACAGAAATATAATTATGAGGGCCGTAGGTGATAAACCGGTTATCGATATCGACCTCAGCAAACAAAAGCTAAACCGCAGAGACGATATAAAATTTTTTATCTGCACGGACGGAGTAACGGCCGTAATAGGTAACGATGAATTAGAAATATTATTAAAGCAAAAGAAACTAAATAAGGTAAGCGAAACCTTGAAACATATCATCGATGAAAGAGGAGCTCCCGATAATTATTCTTTCGTCATTCTCGAGAAAAATCCTGCCGACAGCATTTATTAAAGAAATTGATTTTACCCCTCCTTATCTTTAATTTAAATTTAAAAATTATACTTGCTATTTATATAAAGATTTAAGAGAAGATCGTGGATAAATTTATCATCCGTGGGGGAAACAAATTATCCGGGGAGGTTGAAATAAGCGGTGCTAAGAATGCGTCGCTGGCATTAATGCCGTCCGCACTTCTTGCATCCGGGACGTCAAAATTTTACAACACACCCGAACTTAACGACGTTTATACCATGATCAAATTGCTTAATTATCTGGGCGTTAAAAGCAAATTTGAAAATCACATACTTGAACTTGATACCGCCGAAATCACCAGTATGGAAGCACCGTATGAGCACGTAAAAAAAATGCGCGCGTCAGTTTACGTGCTGGGCCCCTTATTAACAAAGTTCGGCACAGCAAAGGTTTCTTTGCCGGGCGGCTGCGCCTGGGGACCGCGACCTATAAACCTTCATATCGAGGGACTTAAAAAAATGGGTGCCGATATTGAACTGCGGGAAGGCTATATAATTGCCAAGGCAAAAAGACTGAAAGGCGCCAGGATCACTTTCGATATTTCTTCGGTGGGAGCGACCGGCAATATCTTAATGGCAGCAGTACTCGCAAAAGGTACTACGGTTATAAATAATGCCGCCATGGAACCGGAGATTACGAACCTTGCCGAATCTCTTGTAAAAATGGGAGCAAGGATCGATGGACTGAACAGTTCTACTTTAATTATCGAAGGAACGGATGAACTAAAACCTGCCGATATTAATACGATTCCTGATAGAATAGAAGCGGGGACAATTCTAATTGCCGGTGCTATTACCAGGGGAAAAATTGCGGTAAAGGATATTCCCGTCAGTTTTATCGAACCTATTCTGTCAAAACTTGAGGACAGCGGATGTAAATTATTTATAAATAATGGAATAATTGAATTAGATGCAGAAAATAATACTATCAAACCTTCAAATATAACCACCGCTATTTTCCCGGGATTCCCGACCGATATGCAGGCACAATGGACGGCATATATGTCGCTGGCGGAGGGAGCATCTACTGTTACTGATACTATCTACATTGACAGGTTTAAGCATGTCCCGGAACTAGTTAGACTGGGAGCAAACATAAATGTATTTGAGAACAGCGCCGTTATAAAGGGAGTTGAAAAATTAACGGGAGCAAAGGTAATGTCCACCGATTTACGAGCCAGCGCTAGCCTTGTTCTTGCCGGTTTAGCCGCCGAGGGAAACACGGAAGTTTTAAGAGTTTACCATCTGGACAGGGGATACCAGAAGATCGAGAAAAAATTACAAATCCTCGGGGCGGATATACAGCGTGTGGAAGGAACCGAATATTAATAGTGGCGAAACTAAAAAAGATATTATCGGGATTAAACTACTTATCTGTTTATTTAGTAATTCTGATCATTTTAAATATTTCCCTGCTGAGCTTCCCGTTAACTAAAGTTTTCGGTTATGAATTTTCTGCCGTTAATTCGATATTCATAGTTTTTCTTACCGGTTTTTATTCCGTTTCGCTTTTAAAACAATTAAAAGAACTGAAAATTTCCTTAAAAGATTTCTCGAAGAGACTTTTATTAATCTGGCTGCTTTTCCTGATTCTGCCTGCGCTTATTTCATTTTCTAATTCGGTAATGACTGTAAATTGTTCTTTAAAAGACGGAATCGAGTTTTATTTAGTTTTAGCATTTCCCGCAGTTATTATCGGTCTGTCCCTCGCGGAGATTGTATTCGTATTCTCGGGAAAGCTGGCGAGGATTTTTTTTATTGTATTATTCCTGGCCATACTTTCTATTCCGCTGCTTGAGTTTTACTATAATCCGCAAATTTATTTTTATAATCCGATATTCGGTTATTACCCCGGGACTATATACGACGAAGGATTGAGTGTGGGGATCAAACTGGTAATATACCGGCTGTTCAATTCCGCCTTTTTCGGGTCGGTGAGTCTTCTTCTGATTGTCGCCGTGCTTAAGAACAGCCGAGCCCTGGCTTTCTTCTTGATAATAATGAGTATTATAACGGCTGCACTGTTTTACCTTGTTTCCCCGATGCTGGGATATTCTACCACGTTCTCCATGCTGGAACAAAAGCTTGGGGGAAAAGTCGTAACCCCGCATTTCGTAATTTACTATCCTCTGGAAATGAAATCCGCGCAGGCAGATGCGATGGTGCTTTACCACGAATATTATTACAGCCGTTTGAGAGATTATTTTCAGTTCGATTTTAACGGTAAGATAAAATCTTTCGTTTTTCTTAACGATGAACAAAAAAAAGAATTATTCGGATCTGCAAATGCCGATGTTGCCAAACCCTGGCTTAAATCCGCGTTTATTTCCAGAGGCGATATCGGGGCTACATTGAGACATGAAATCGCTCACTGTTATGCAGGACAATTCGGATGGGGGTTTTTAAAAGTAGCGGCCGGATTTAATCCCTTCGTAATTGAAGGAACGGCGGTTGCCGCCGCGCCGTTATTCGACGAGAACGATATAGATTATATGGCGTCACTTGCTTATTCGCACGGGTATAAAATAAATATTAACGATATGCTTCACGGTTTCGGATTTTATACAAGCGTGTCGTCTACCGCTTATATTTATGCCGGCGCTTTCGTTAAGTTCCTTGTTAATAAATTCGGAATAAGCAAATTTGAAAAATTCTACGGCAGCGGAGATTTTGAAAAAATATACGGTAAAAAAGCTTCGGAAGAAGAAATAGATTTTTATAATTATCTTAAATCCTACGGTGAAACGGGAACCGCGGATCAGGCAAATTATTATTTCGGCAGGGGAACAATCTTCAGCAAAGTATGTCCGAGGTTTGTATATGCCCGGCTTCAAAAAGCATGGACGGACTATTCGGGCGGAAATTATCCCGAAGCGAAAAAAACATTTCTTGAGATATTAAAAAAGACCGATAACTATTCGGCCTTGGTCGGTTATGCCGAATCCCTGGCAAAGCTCAACATGATCGATTCGGCGGCGGAAATTATGTCGCGCCGTATAAGCAGGTTTAAAAACACCGGCAGTTATTATAACCTGGAATTGCGACTGGCGGATTTATCGGCGGAAAAAGGGAATTATCATTTATCCGATTCGCTTTATTATGAACTGAAACTGCAAAATCCGTCCCGTGTCTTATTATACCTGTCGGATCTGCGATTAGCTTTATTAAAAGATACAGCATCATTGAAGCTATATCTTAACGGGAGTAATATGGATAAATACGAAGTGTTGAAGAAAATAAATTCCAGGGAATACATTTACAGTTCAGTTCCGGTTATGATAGAGCTATCGGAATCGTTAAATGAAAATTACCGGTTGTTTTTAAACAATTTTAACAAACCTTTGGAATCGTTTGATTATATTAGCAGCTATGCCGTATATAAAATTTCAACCTATATGCTGAACAACCTCGATTATTCCGGAGCGAAAAAAATCGCCGCCTTGTCTTTAAGACATCGGCAGGATAAAAATTTTACGACTATTTTAAATGATAATTTTAATATGTGCAACTGGATTTACGAAAACAATAAGCAAGTGTTAAAAAGAGCAAATTTTTTAACAACTAATTGATTTATTATGCAAGATACCGAAAGCCATGCCGTTAACTACGTAAAAATAACAACTTATTTCTTGGGATTTATTTGCTTCATCATATGCGTAGGCATCTTGATAGTCTTAAGGGAAATCCTTATCCCGATAACCATTTCCATTTTTCTCACTTTTCTGTTTCATCCGCTTATACTTTATTTGAAGAAATATAAATTTCCGAAATGGCTGTCATTATTATTGATTTTAATATTTATGATGGGCATTTACTATTTGATCGGGCTCCTTGTTTATGCCAACGCCGGAAATTTCAGCCAGAAAATCCATGTATATTATGCAAATTTACTCAAAGCAATTCAGCAATTGTTAAGTCCGTTCAATTTGACGATAAAGGAATTGACGCGGATGTTGAATATCAAGATAGAGTCGTTTAACCTCGGATCTTTGATGGAAAATTTGTTTAAGGCGGGAATTATACAAAATATCTTTTCTTCTTTTTCTTCCGTACTCGGAGATTTTTTCATCTCCATGCTTTTCTGGATTTTCATGATTCTGGGAAAAACTCAGTTCGAAGAAAGATTAAAAAGCGCTTTCAGCGACAACAGAAAGCAGATTGAACAATTCATTTCTTCGATAAATAATCAGCTCCAATCGTACGTTACCGTAAAAACCATAACAAGTTTTATCACCGGGTTAATAGTAACTATAATACTTTGGATATACGGAATAGACTTTGCGGTTTTCTGGGGGTTTCTAACTTTTATTTTAAATTTCATACCTAACATCGGACCGGTTATAGCCACCGTATTTCCCATCTTGATCTCGCTCCTTGAATACGGTTTCGGATTCAGAACATTGTCAATGACAGCTCTGCTTATAATTGATCACAATATCATCGGCAACCTTGTTGAACCACACTACCTCGGCAGACAAATGGACCTGAGTCCCGTTTTTGTCTTATTCTCGCTTATTTTTTGGGGCTGGATATGGGGGATCGTCGGAATGTTTCTTTCGGTGCCGATAGCCGCCGGACTAAAGATACTGTTCAATAATATAGAACCGCTGAAGCCTATAGCAGTTTTGATGAGCAGTAAAACTGCGGACAAAGCAATTTAATTCAGGCAGGATGAACCAAATAATTACCATCTAAACGACAAAGGATGAAAGTGACAGTCGATATAAATAATGAATTGGACAAATATCAGTTTCTGAAGCAGGCAACGGAAACCTCGGCGGAAACAGGCGTTAAAATTTATATTGTAGGCGGGTTCGTCAGAGACATGTTCCTCGGCCGTAAGCGGAACGAAATAGATTTCCTGGTAATAGGGAACGGACCTGATTTCGCCGGGTTATATGCCTCAAAACTTGGTGTGGGGAACATTTCGTATTATAAAAATTTCGGAACGGCACACTTTAGATATCATGACTATGACCTCGAGTTTGTTGGTTCGCGAAAAGAATCATATAGCAGGGGCAGCCGGAAACCCGAAGTTGCATCCGGTACTTTTGAGGATGACATTCAAAGGAGGGATTTTACCATAAATACTCTGGCCGTTTCAGTCGGGGAGGAAGATTTCGGATCTCTGGTGGATATTTACGGCGGACTGAGCGATATCGAAAATAAACTAATTAAGACGCCTCTGGATCCCGCGGTAACGTTTGACGACGATCCGTTAAGAATAATGAGAGCTTTCAGGTTTGCCGCACAGCTTGATTTCCGGGTAGATGAATCGGTCAGAATAGCGGCGGGAAATTTAAAGGAACGGTTGAAAATAGTTTCTCAGGAAAGAATTACCGATGAGTTCATGAAAATACTTTCATCTCCCAAACCATCGGTGGGTTTAAAATTATTATTTTACTCTGGAGTTATGGATGTTGTCTTTCCGGAAATTTCTAATTTATCCGGGGTGGAACAGCGCAAAGATTTTCATCACAAAGACGTATTCCTTCATACATGCCAGGTTGTCGACAATATTTCCGAGGCAACTGAAAATATCTGGCTCAGATTTGCCGCGCTGGTTCACGATATCGCGAAACCTCAGACAAAAAAATTCGTCGAGGATTCCGGATGGACCTTCCACGGCCATGAAGAAATCGGCGCAAGGATGATGAAAGGAATTTTCAGAAGGCTGAAGCTGCCGATGAGCAGGCTGGAATATGTTTCAAAACTGGTAAGGCTGCATCTTCGTCCGATAGCCCTTGCAAAAGAAGAAGTAACCGACTCTGCGATAAGAAGATTGATAGTAAACGCCGGCGAAGACCTGGAAGATCTTATAACCTTGTGCCGCGCCGATATAACGAGTAAAAACCAGGATAAAGTCAACAAATACCTGGAAAACTATGAGCGCGTAATGAAAAAGGTTTGGGAAGTGGAAGAAAAAGACAGGTTAAGGGCGTTTCAATCTCCTGTAAGAGGCGAAGAGATTATGCGAATATGTAATTTGACGCCTTCAAAGAAGGTTGGGGAAATTAAAACCGCCATAGAAGAAGCAATTCTCGACGGGAAAATAGGAAATAACTACGAAGAGGCATTGAATTATCTTTTAAAAATAAAAGATCAATTCTTAAATTAATTACATAAAATTTTTTACTTCCTTCAGAATCAAAGGCGTTCGATTTTTCTCCCATTATCTTTTTTTTGAGTTTATTGTTTTCAAGATATTAGTTTTATTAATAAATTATTTTATAAAAACTATGCACGGAGAACATTTTATTTTAATTGCGCTGATTATTATGCCGTTCATCTATTTATTGAGCCGTTTATAAATAAATTAGCAAATCATATGCATTTATATCTATTTTTGCATACGTATGATTAAAAAAACAGTAATAAATGATTATTTTTAAGATATGAATTTAACTTTTAACCGAAAAGCATTGTCTAAAGCATATAATTTTGAAATTTAATAAAAATTCTGGAGTCGATAATGCGAATATTCTTAAGTTTTTTGTGCATATTTATTATAACTATTGCAGCATACGGGCAAAAAAAACTTTCGTTAAATGAAGCTATCAATATTGCGTTGCAAAGAAACACGACGCTGCAGAAAGCAGTCAATAATTTAAAAGGTACCGAATCGGATGTGAAAGTTGCTTACGGAAATTTTTTACCAAATATAAGCGCTTCCGGCAGATGGAACTGGACCCGGTCCGAAAGCAAAGGCGGAAGTTATAATATAGCTGGTTTTGTAATAAATACTCCGTCTACCGTTTCGGATTCGAGAAATTACAGCGCGGGCGCTAATTGGTCGTTGGATTTGTTCGACGGATTGGCAAATTTTGCCACGCTCGCTCAAAGTAAAAAGAACCTGGAGTCGGCACAGTTGCAGCTGGAAAATCTTAAACAAAACATTGTATTCCAGACTATGAGTTACTATTATACCGTTGTGAACGATCAGCAGCTGGTATATGTAAACGAAGATAATTTAAAATGGAACCAGAGGAATCTGGAGACGGTGGTCGAAAGGAATAAGCTCGGGGCGGTTACTCAAGCCGATGTTTACGCCGCGCAGGTGCAGGCAGGCAACGCTCAATTGGGAGTAATTACCGCCAAAAATAATTTCGAGACCGCTAAAAGCAATTTATTATATTATCTGGGATTAAACGTTTTGGAAAGTTATTCTTTTTCCGACTCGCTCACGGAACATGATTTATCTATTCTAAAAACAAATATCGGCCAGGAATACCAAAATATAAGCTCGATGGTTGCACAAGCATTAAACAACAGGAGCGATTATAAGAGTGCAATGCTGGACTATCAAAGTGCTCAGGAAGGAATTACAGTTGCTCGGTCAGGTTATTTCCCGACATTAAGCAACAATATTTCTTACAGCCTGAATTCAAACAGGTTAAACGATTTGCTGGATTCAAGGACATATTCGGTGGGACTTAGTTTAAACATACCCATCTTCTCCGGGTTCAGCGTAGATAATAGAGTTGAACTGGCTGAAGTGAATGCAATGAACAAAAAAGTAGATCTTGATGATTTGCAAAGACAGATTAAACAAAACATACAGACAACTTATCTGAATCTTCAGGCTGCGGAACAAGGGTTGGAAGTAAGCAGGAACACAGTTAAGTCCAGCGACGAAAACTTAAAAACTTCGCAGGAAAAATATTCCCTTGGCTCGGGCACACTGCTGGATGTTTTGACGGCAAGCTATAATTATACTAATGCCAGGACGAATTTTATAAATGCAGAATTTCAATACATAGTATTAAACGAACAACTGCAGTATTATCTGGGTGTTCTTAACTATAAAAAGTATGAATAAATTTCAATAGAGGAGTAATTATTAAATGGCAAACGGAAAACAAAAGAAATCGAAGAAAAAAGTCGTAATTTTTTCCGGACTGGGTGTTCTTGTGGTTGCGCTGGTATTAATAGCAATCCTCGGAGGAAGCAGGGCAGAGATTATACAGGTACAGACCGAAAAAGCGATGGACAGAACAATAACTCAAAGTGTTACTGCCACTGGAAGTTTGGATCCGGAATTTAAAGTAGTGATTACACCCGAAGTTACGGGTGAAATCGTCGACTTGCCCGTAAAGGAAGGACAGTATGTTAAGCAAGGGCAGCTGCTTGTTAAAATCAGGCAGGATGCTTACTTAGCTCAAGTCGAGCAATCGGAAGCAAGCCTTCAGAGCGCGGAAGCAACGTTATCTACAAATCAGGCGCAGCTGGATAAAGTAAAGTCTGATTACGACCGTACAATAGAACTGCACCAGAAAAACCTTGCGAGCGATGCTGACCTTGAAACAGCAAAAAGCGCTTACCTGGCGGCAAAAGGTACTGTTGAAGCTGCCAAAGCTCAAATATCGCAAATGCAAGCCGGGTTGAAAGTTCAAAAAGATCAACTGAGTAAAACTACTATTTATTCGCCGATGGACGGTGTAGTAAGCCAGTTAAACGACCAGCTCGGCGACAGGGTCCTGGGTAGTTTTTATAGCCAGGGTTCAAACATAATGACTGTTTCGGATCTTAAGAGCATGCTTGCGGTCGTCGATGTCGATGAAAACGATGTTGTTTTACTTTCGGTGGGGGATACAGCAAGGATTAAAATCGACGCGTTCGGAGACAGAATATTCAGAGGACTCGTTTATCAGATAGGTAATACCGCAGTGAGTACCGGAACAGGTACGCAGGAACAGGTGGTTAACTTCGAAGTAAAACTTAAATTCATAGACTTCGATCCCGGTTTTAAACCCGGCATGTCGTGCAATGCAAAAATTGAAACCAAAACATTGCATAATGTGGTAAGCGTTCCCATACAGAGCGTTACGGCGAGAAACAACATGGAAATGAACCAGCAGCAGAGCGGCGGCGATGAAGCAAAGACCAGCAATACGAAGAAGAAAAATTTTAACTCCGATAAGTTGAAAGAGATCGTATTTCTTGCGGATAAAGGAAAAGCTAAAACCGTCGATGTTGTAACCGGAATAAGCGACGATAATTATATTCAAATAATAAGCGGATTGAAACCCGGAGAAGAAGTCGTGACCGGACCGTACAGGGCTATTTCCAGAGACTTGCAGAACGGTTCCAATATTAGAGTAGATAATAAAACCAGAACGTTCGGCGGGGCTAATCAATAAAAAATCGGATTTTAATATGAATATTATAAATATCGAACACATTTCCAAAGTATACAAAGTCGGTTCCGAAGAGGTTCATGCAATAAGGGACATCTCTCTGAAAATAAATAAGAACGAATATGTGGCAATAATGGGGCCTTCGGGTTCCGGTAAATCAACTTTAATGAATATGCTCGGGTGTCTGGATACGCCTACCGCGGGTAAATATGACTTTACCGGGGTAAGCGTTAGCGAAATGAGCGACAATGACCTGGCGAAAATAAGAAATAAGGAAATCGGCTTTGTATTCCAGACTTTTAATCTGCTTTCGAGATCGGATGCCTTACATAACGTGGAGCTCCCGCTGATTTATGCGGGAGTACCGGCCCACGAAAGGCGCGAAAGAGCGGAAGAGGCCCTTATAGATGTCGGGTTAAAAGAAAGAATGCATCACAAGCCGAACGAACTCTCCGGCGGGCAGAGACAGAGAGTAGCCGTGGCCAGAGCGCTTGTTACCAGGCCTTCCATAATTCTGGCCGACGAACCGACCGGTAATCTGGATTCTAAAACCGGCGAAGAAATTATGATACTCTTTAACGAAATTTACGAAAAGGGAAATACCATTATTTTGGTTACGCACGAAGAATACATTGCGGAACATGCAGCGCGTATTATAAGAATAAAAGACGGTTTGATCGAATCCGATCAGCCCGTCGATAACAGATATATTCCCAAGCTCCGTGCCGAGGTTAACTAATTAATTATATAAAATATATTAAATAAGGTATTACCATGTCTGGCATTGCTTTATTATCGTTTGAGTTTAAGGAAAGTATGTTGATTGCTTTGAGGGCATTAAGGGCGAACAAGATAAGAGCTGCTTTAACTATGCTCGGCATATTCATAGGGGTTACAGTAGTTGTTTTGATGACTACCGCAATAAAAGGAATAGATAATTCGTTCCAGCAGGGCATCAGTGCCCTAGGATCGGATGTTCTGTACATTTCCAAGTGGACCTGGTTTTCCAATACTCCCTGGTGGGAAATGAGAAACCGGCGAAACATAACAATGCAGGATTACGAAAAATTCAAAGAACTGGCTAAAATGCCGGCGGCAATTGCTCCTACATTGAATTCGAGACAGACTATTAAGTACCAGCAGAAAACAGTCGACAACGTTATTGTCACCGGATCGGATGCGGACTATATCAGGACTACGAATCTTACCTTCGACCAGGGAAGGTTTTATTCCGAAATAGAATCAAACAGCGCCAGAAATGTATGCGTGCTCGGGAGCCAGGTTGCAAAAGATCTGTTCCCTTACGGAAATTCTATGGGAAAATATGTAAAGGTGGGACCAATTAACTTTAGGGTAGTAGGCGTTCTGGCCGAGCAGGGAAGTTTCCTGCTGGGGGACATGAATCCTGACCAGCAGGTATATGTTCCGATAGGCACCGTATTTAAATATTTTTCTACACACAGGTTTAGCAGCATAACGATAAATGTACGCGCAACAAGTACCGCCGCAATCGAAGATACGAAAGCGGAGGCCGAGGGAATTATGCGGAAGATAAGAGGATTAAAATACGACGATAAAGATGATTTCGGAATTAACCAGCAGGAAGGGTTAATCGATACTTTTAATAAAACCGTCGGGGTCATTCAAATAGCCGGACTGTTTATTACCGGGCTATCGCTGTTTGTAGGAGCAATCGGAATTATGAACATCATGTTCGTATCCGTTAAAGAAAGAACTAAAGAAATAGGGCTGCGCAAAGCTATAGGTGCAAAGCGGAGAACCATCTTAACACAGTTCCTTTTTGAATCATCGTTCATCTGTCTGGTCGGGGGGATTGCCGGACTGATAGCTGCAATACTATTGAGCTTTTTAGTAAACCAATTTATACGCACCTCGGTGCAGTACGAAGCGGTTGTTATTGCAATAGTAGTATCATTAATTACCGGTTTGGTTTCAGGATTTGCTCCCGCATATACGGCCGCAAAAATGGACCCGGTTGAAGCTTTGAGGTTTGAATAATGAAGTTAAACGAAATTTTCCTTATGTCCGTACAGTCGATAAGGGGAAACAGACTTCGGACCATGCTGACCATGCTAGGAATTGTGGTAGGCATTTTTTCAATAATAGTTATAATGACCGTAATTACCATGCTTCAAAAAAGCATAGAGAACGGCGTTTCGCAGCTCGGCCAGAACACTTTCCAAATTCAGAAATTCCCTGCTATAATGAACGGCGGACACGATGCATGGTTAAAATATAGAAACAGGCAGGACCTTACGCTGGAAGACTACAACAGACTTACCGGTATGCTTCAACAGGCAAAATATATAGGCGCCGAGCAATGGGAGA
>JBJKOY010000096.1:0-5198 GCA_046706945.1 Ignavibacteriaceae bacterium
TCATTTAAGGAAAAATTTTTTATCTATTGCTTTTTTTATTTTTATAGTTTATTTTAATATCGAATAAACTAACCAAAACTTAAGTCCATAAAAGCAAAATTAATACTTCAACGTATCTGGGAAAAATCAATACTAGACAGGAAAGCGAAGGTAATATATGAAATATAAAATACTATTTATTTTAAGTACCTTATTTGTTCTTCTTGTTTTAAATAACCGGATATTTGCGGCGCCGACGGGCTCGATTAAGGGGACAATTTTAGATGCTCAAACCAAAGAACCTCTTCCGTTTTCCAACCTTGTACTGGTCGGTACCAGTATGGGAGCTGCGGCGGATAAAAACGGCTATTATGTTGTCGAAAACATTCCGGCAGGTACATATACCGTGCGTGCCACTTATGTCGGCTACAAACAAAAAGAAATTAAAATCGAAATAAAGGAGAACAGAACATTAGAATATAATTTTTATCTGGAACCTGCTGCGGTGGAGGGGCAAACCGTTATGGTAACCGCGCAGGCCGAAGGGCAAATGCAGGCAATTAATAAACAGCTCTCGGCCATGTCGATAAAGAACGTAGTTTCGTCGGCAAGAATACAGCAGCTGCCCGACGCAAACGCGGCGGAATCCGTAGGCAGGCTGCCCGGTGTGTCGTTGATTAGAGAAGGCGGCGAGGCATCCCAGGTTGTAATACGCGGTCTTGCACCGCAGTATAATCAGGTAACAATTGACGGTGTCCAATTGCCCAGTAATATTGCTTCCGGTAATCTCCTAACGGGCACCGATCTTAATAGCACCGCAACAAATAGTTCGCTGGGCGATAGAGCAGTGGACTTGAGTATGATTTCTTCGAGCAGCCTCGGAGGAATTGAGGTTATAAAGGCAATTACTCCCGATATGGATGCGGCGGTACTGGGCGGCGTCGTAAACTTTGACTTGAGGAAGGCGCAAAAGAGTACCCACAGCATATTGCCTAAAATCGGTCTTCTAGCCCAAGGCGAATACAACCAGTTAAAGAATTCGGCCAATGATTATAAATATGTTGCCTCGATTGAAAATCGCTATTTCGACGATCACTTCGGTGTATTCCTGCAGGGTTCCATAGAGAAACGTAACCTCAGCGATCAGCAGTTCGGCGCCTCTTATACGGTGAATAATGTAAATGTGAATTTGGGAGAAGCTACGATACCGAATTTGGATAATTTGACTCTAACGGATACTTATAGAATCCGCAAACGAGATGACGGCACCCTGGTGCTGGATTATAAAGGTAAAAATGTAAGTATAGGCCTTGAGAATGTAATGAGCTACAGCGATACCAAGGCCACCAATCGCAGTGAGACGGCATATATTTGGAACGCTTCAAGAGAAATTAATTACGGGTTGAACGGCACCGATACAAAGCTGAACTCGCTGACAAGCCTTCTAAGTGCCGATGCGGTAATTCCGTTCTTCCAGGTTCATGGAACGATCGCTTACTCCTATTCGAGATCTCAAGACCCCGGCGACGCAACTTTTAATTTTGTCCAGGATTACGGCGGGTTTACCGGCGGAGTAGGTCCGTCAATTGCCAAACTTCAGCCCCAAACTATTGCTACCTATATACAGCCGAACGATACTGCGGCCTGGCTGGATAATATAGTCAATTCGCAATATTTACTCAAAGACCGATTTTATGAGGGAAAAATTGATCTGGAACATGATTTTAATATTTCCGACCTAATAAGTGCAAAGCTGAAGTTCGGCGGTATGTACCAGAACAGAACCCGTGCCTATACATACGGCCAAAGAAGCGGTTCAACCATATATAATGGCGGTGATGTCGTTACATCCGCGTTTCAGAGTTATGATAAAAATTTGATTTTTAATCCCACGGGATTAAGCATGGCGAATTTTGTATACAACGGATACAGCTATGGTAATTTTCTCAAGGGAGC
Organism: Ignavibacteriaceae bacterium; assembly: GCA_046706945.1. Taxonomy (GTDB): domain Bacteria; phylum Bacteroidota; class Ignavibacteria; order Ignavibacteriales; family Ignavibacteriaceae; genus FEN-1297. Next base: position 1,936 of record JBJKOY010000096.1, read on the forward strand.
CTATACTATGGCTTATCCTCTAAATGATGCTCTTATGTGGCAGCTTGTACCGATAACAGCAAGGACTAATGCTTCCCTCGGCGGCGGTTACCGCGCAAACGACATTGCTTCAAGGGTGAATAATTATAACGGCACGGAGTACAAAAGTGCTGCTTACGGAATGTTGACTCTAAATTTCGGCAACATGATAACTCTGCTCCCCGGAGTTCGTTATCAAAATCTTACGGGAAAATATACCGCGGCAAGAGTAGATGCAAGCATACCGACTGCCCTTTACAGCGATACCACGGTAACCGAAACCCACGGGTATCTTCTCCCGATGGTCCACCTCATTTATAAACCCTTAGATTGGCTGCAAGTACACTTTGCTTATACGAATACGTTGAACTATCCGGATTTTACCGCTATTACACCGAGGTATGAGATAACCACATCATACGTTGATTATAACAACTACACCTTAAAACCCGCGACTTCGCAAAATTTTGATCTTGTTGTGTCTGCCTATTCTAATGAAATAGGGCTGCTTACCGTTGACGGATTTACCAAGCAGATCAAAAATTTGGTTTTTTATTCAGACACATGGGTCTCAAATTTAAATCAATATCCGGGACTTCCTAAGACTAAAAAAGGCAATTTGCTGGAATTTGCTACGTACATTAATAGTCCTTATACAATAACTTTAAACGGCGTAGAAGCCGATTGGCAAACGCATTTTTGGTACCTGCCGGGAGTTTTATCGGGATTAGTATTGAGTATCAATTATACACACATCTTTTCGAAAGCGAATTATCCGAAAACGATAAAAAATGTTACTTATGATGAATACGGTAATACAAAAACTACGGTTATCGATACATTCTATACCGACCGTTTAATCGATCAGCCGACCGATATAGCCAATCTGGCAATAGGATATGATTATAAAGGATTTTCACTAAGAGTGTCCATGATATATCATGCAGATGTCTTTCAAACGCCGGGTTTTATTTCGGCGGTAAGATCCGACGGCGCGAAATACATCCGCTGGGATCTCTCGGCTAAGCAGGATCTTCCCTGGTATTCACTGCAGGTGTTTTTTAACCTAAATAATATCAATAGCGAAGATGACATCTTTCGGAACGCTAAAACCGGCTTTTTGTCTTCCCAGCAGAGATACGGATTAGAAGCAGAATTAGGGCTCCGCTTTAGTATGTAAATATATTTAAAAGCCATAGAAACTATTTAGAACAATCGGCAAAAGTAAATTTGAAATTTTAAAACTCAATGTCTAAGTGTATCGATGCACTTATTAGTATGAGTGATTTAACAACCAAAAAACAAAATAAGGAGATATATTACTATGAAGAGATTGATATTGTCTTCAACAATTATGGTGACAGTGTTTCTGATATTTACTGCGCACCTGCAGGCTCAGCAAATATTTACTCCCGATACACTTGTTATCTCTCCGCTTCCTCCGGGAAATGTTAACACCGTTATTAACGGCGATACCACTTCGAACGGGCTAAGGAAGTATCCTAACCGTGTTTATGAATTGAAACGAGGACTCGTATACCAGGTAAGCGAACCGATGCAGATAAACGGCTCCATTACTATTATGGACAGCGGATCTGCCTCGGCTCGTCCGCCCGTGCTCGCGCCCCAGATTTTGCAGAACAATCAATCCGTAGACCATTACTTCGATCTAAACGGAAAGGGCAGCACTGTTACAATAAAAAATATGTACATGATATCTGTTCGAGCGGATAACGTCGTTCTCGGCTGGTCAGACGGTATTCGCATAAATGCAGACAGCATTAAACTGACCCTTAAAGGAGACATCTTCGACGCGTTTACTCATTCTGCGATAACCCTGGCGGGGCAATGGGACAAGTTGAAAGTCAACGACTGCGAATTCAGAAATGATATGCACAGCAGTGCTTACTTTGGAGGCGGAGCTTTCCTCTCCAACGGCAGCACCAACATGGATACCACTATGTTTATAAACAACACGTTTTTCTGCAACAATTCTTATATCTTTTCAGTCCGAGGTTATTGTCCTAATGCAACATTCTCGCATAATACTCTAGTCTACGGAACCGTTGATCCTTTCTTGACGTATTTTGCCCAAAATCTTCATATGAATAACAATCTTTTCTATGCGATGCATTCCTACGGAGGAAACCCGATTCAAGTTATTGAATCTTGGCTCCTGGGCTGGCCGGATACAACGGGAAGCGGCATTGTACAAATCTTAGCAACGGATACCACAAGTTCTTGGTACAAACTTTGGGGCGATAGTTCGAGCACTTTAATCCCGGGACCGAACCAGCTTTATGTAGGTACCGGCGGAACAGGCAATGCTACCGTCACTGCTGCAGAGGAGGATCCGGCTGCGAGAGTTTTTGATCTTATGAATAACGATTATTTCTGGCCGCAGAAATTATATACTGATTACAAAGCATATAACGATACTGTAAAATCAATCGATACTGTAGCAGTGCCTAATTATACTGTAGCTGGTACTAAGTCGGCAATGGTAAGAAGATTGTATCTGCCGATTTGGGAAGGTCCGTATGCCCGTTATGTAATCGGTCAAATGGTCAGCAATGGCGCAAGTGTAGATACGATGGGAAATATGAATATGGATCCGGGATTCAATACGGACATCCAGGGTCAGTTTGATAAGTTGATGTCCTACGTTATAAAAATATGTACCTCGAAGTTCGATACCGCATGGTATTATCAGCCGAATAATGCTCCGCTTTATCCTCCCGTTTGGCCTTTAGCCGAGAACCTGTCATATACAAATACCGCCCTTCAGCATGCCGGAACCGACGGCTTTGCCCTGGGCGATTTAAACTGGTTCCCGTCTCAGAAAGCCCAATGGGAGGTTACCGCCGTCAAGCGCGTAGTTTCAAACGTGCCGGATAAGTTCAGCTTGTCCAACGCGTATCCTAATCCGTTCAACCCTACTACCAATTTCAATTTCAGCGTAGCCAAGAGCGGGATGGTTCGGATTACCGTATACAATATTCTCGGCGAAGAAGTCAAGACGCTGATCAAGACCGAGATGCAGCCGGGCAATTACAGAGCATCCTGGAACGGTATGGATGATGCTGGAAGATACGTTTCGAGCGGTATTTATTTCTACAGGCTCGAAACTCAATCGTTCAGCGTGACAAAGAAAATGATACTCATGAAATAAGTCGTAAGATTGAAACGTAATTTCAAATTCATCATATATAAGCCTCCTTTCTGATGAATAAATACCGGCCGGA
>JBJKOY010000097.1:0-11330 GCA_046706945.1 Ignavibacteriaceae bacterium
GGCAATCACTAATTTTAATATAATATGTCATTCAATTTAAATAACCATATTAACCAACCAATAATAAAACGGATGTACCTCGAAAAAGTGGGTACAAAATGGGTACACAGTGGGTACAATGACAGTGGGATTTTAAAGAATAGCAGAAATGAAAAAGCCTTAATACAACTTGTATTAAGGCTTTTAAGTGCGGGGCCGACGAGACTCGAACTCGCGACCTCCTGCGTGACAGGCAGGCGTTCTAACCAACTGAACTACGACCGCGGTTTTTTATGAACTTTTTTATTTTTGATTTCTATTTTTCCTGTCGACGAGACTTCCCGCTCTGCGGGACGACCTCCTGCGTGACAGGCATCCCGATTCATCGGGATAACCAATGACATAGTCACCGCTATGCGGCTGAACTACGACCCCGGTTTTTTATGAACTTTTTTATTTTTGATTTCTATTTTTCCTGTCGACGAGACTTCCCGCTCTGCGGGACGACCTCCTGCGTGACAGGCATCCCGATTTATCGGGATAACCAATGACATAGTCACCGCTATGCGGCTGAACGGAGTTTATCCCGACTTGGCGGGAACCCCGGACATTTATGAACTTGAAAAAACAGAGCTAAAATATATATCTTCATCGATCCAAAATCAACATTCGCACTATCATTCTAAAATTATTTTTCATATTCCGAACGATATCCCTACAGCCTCTGCCGTACGCACGGCCTGGTTATCCGGCTGCACTAATTTTTGGTGCGCAATCGCATCTTCTACCTTAACGTTTTTAATTTCATCGCCCTTCAATGCAACCATTCTTCCGAATTTTCTTCTTGAAGCAAGTTCAATGGCAAAATATCCGAATTTAGTGGATAGAATCCGGTCAAAAGGAGTCGGACTTCCGCCTCTTTGCAAATGTCCCAATACGGTTACCCTGGTTTCTCTCTGCGTATTTTCTTCGATCTTCCTGGCAACCAGCTCCCCTATTCCGCCCAGCTGAACCGGGTCGTGTCTCTTTATATCCTGCCCCTTAACAACCATCTCGCCGTCCGCCGGTTTTGCGCCTTCGGCAACGCATACCAAGCTGAACTTTTTGCCTCTTAATTCGCGTTTTAATATTTTATCGTAAATCTTTTCCCATGAAAAAGGTATTTCCGGTATCAGTATAATATCCGCCCCGCCGGCAAGACCGCCGTTCAAAGCTATCCATCCGGCATACCTACCCATTACTTCCACAACGATTACCCGATGATGCGACGAAGCCGTAGTGTGCAGTCTGTCCAGAGCTTCGGCAACAACATAAACGGCCGAATCGTGCCCGAAAGTAAGATCGGTAGCTTCCAGGTCGTTATCTATTGTTTTGGGTACTCCTATCATATTCATACCCATTTCGCCTAATTTTTTGCATATGTGCATTGTCCCGTCGCCGCCGATGGCGATTAAAGCATCCAGGTTCCAGGCATTGTAATTTTTTACGGCAGCCTGAGATCTGTCGACTATCTCAACCTTGCCGTCTTTAAGTATAGGATAATGATAGGGATCTCCTTTATTCGACGATCCCAGAATCGTTCCGCCTCTCGCCAGAATTCCGGATACATCTTCGTTCTTTAATTCTTTTGCCCGTCCTTCAACCAAACCTTCAAATCCGTCAAGTATTCCCAGAACGGACATCCCGTTATCCTGCGCGGGCTTTGTTACGCCCCTGATTACGGCATTGAGCCCGGGACAGTCGCCGCCTCCGGTTAATATTCCAATTCTTTTTACTTTAGAACTAATTACCATTTCCGTTCCTTATGATTTTATCTTATTAATTGGACCGAATTATTTTTGCGGTCGTTTTGAAATGTACCTTTGCTATTTCATTAAGGTATGTTTCGCCTTTCTCCGCCAGAATTTTTGCCGCCAATTTTTCTACACCGGCGGAAGCGCCTTTCAACAAATCAATCTTGAAATCTTTCTTCTGCTTTTCAAACCAGCTGTTAAATTTATCCCTGGCAAGCACCGATGCGGCTGCAACGGCCGTAAAACGTTCCGCTTTTGTGAATTGATGAAGGACTATCTTTCTCCCTTTTTCCTGCAATGAACTTATAATTAAATTTTCATCTCCGAATTTGTCGCTTATCGCTTCCGCAGCCGGGCATCTTTCAAGAAGATTTTCCAATACCTTTGCGTGAGCCCATCCCAATATTCTGTTAACGTTCCCGATTTTTCCGTAAAGCTCGTTGTAACGCGGAGGCGAAATGCTGATAATTTCGTATTTGTCTCCTACCGTGTTTTTTATTTCTTCCGCATATTTTTTTATTACATTATCGGATAATTCTTTGCTGTCCTTAACTCCTAATTCTTTAAACTTATCCGAAGTCACCTTATCGATAAAAACACCGGCAATAACAAGAGGTCCGAAATAGTCGCCTTTTCCCGATTCATCGGTCCCAATATATTTTTCTGGTTCGTCAATCTCGTAAGAACTCTTCCGTATAAAACTGCTTCCGAATACTAGTCCGGCTATCTCGCCGTATAATCCGGATTCTTTATTTCCCTGAATTATTGTACTTATCCCTTTTTTCCCGAAATAAACCAGCAGTTTGATTTTAGCTTCTTTCCGCGAAATAGAAATTTCAAAATTATACTGTTTTCTGGTTACCCCGGAAACCGCGCAACCCATGCTTTTTATCTCATCGGAATAAGACGAAATTAGTTTTTCGGCTTTTATAATATCGGAATTCACGTTTTTTACAATATTTCAAGCATCAAAGATAATTAAATATACAGTAATTATAAAATAACCGGTTAAAAAAAAGTTCAAAATTTTTTAATTATGCAAAATTCGTAATAAAACGATAAATGTGTATGATTTCAAATATCATTGACATTAAATTATTATAAGTTTAGTTTCGATTATAATTAATAAACTTATAAAGAAAAGGACGACGGCATGAAAAGTTACTCATCTATTTTCCTGGGTTTATTATTAATGCTATCCCTTTCGGCTACGGTATTTGCTCAAGGAATTAAATCCGCCCCAGTTTCGAAATACGATTCGGTAGCCGCAAACGCCGCTTCAGGTTTACAGCAAAAGATACTATTATCCGATAAACAAACTTCACAAATAAAAGATATATTGACGAAGTATATAGAGACAAATGCAGATTTAACCAGCCCCGCAAAACTTTTTTCGCAGATAGTTCCCCTGCTTGATTCCAGACAGAAGATAAAATTCCAAATAATTAGAAATGACTGGTGGGATTCGATTGTCAATAGTTTAAAAAAATAAATTTTCCCCCGGATTTTACCTAGATTGCAAAATCGATTTTGAATTCGGTGAGCCCGTTTTTATATAAATCGATTTTTCCTCCCAATTGGTCCGTTAACGTAGTTACTAATTGGAGACCGAGAGAATCCGTATTCCTGAAATCGATATTATCCGGAAAACCGACTCCGTCGTCTTTTAGAATGAGTTCGTATTTATTTTTGGAAGTTTCCCTTAAATTAATAAATACGTGCCCCTTTTTACCGTCTGGGAAAGCATGCTTCAGCGAATTCGAAACTAGTTCATTAATTATTAAGCCGCATAAAATCGCGGTATCTATTTCGAAATAGATCCCGTCTATATCGCAAACCAATTTTACCCGGTCCTGGTCTATATTGTAAGAGGTGAACAAGTCGCGCGTTAATGAACTTACGTATTCAGAAAATTCGATCTTATTTAAATCCTTCGACTGATAAAGTTTCTCGTGAATAAGAGCCATCGACCTGACACGAGTCTGGCTTTCGCGGAATATCTCAAGCGATTTTTTATCCTCGATATAGCCGGATTGCAGGTTTAAAAGACTTGATATTACCTGCAGGTTGTTCTTAACTCTGTGATGAATTTCTCTCAGCAGCACAAGTTTTTCCTGAAGCGAGGCATTAATAAGTTCCTCGGCTTTCTTCCTCTCGGTAATTTCCTTTCTAAGGTCCTCGTTCACTTTTGATAATGCTGCGGTCCTTTCGATCACCCTGCGTTCCAATTCATCCTTGGTTCTTTCGAGCGCTTCCAGGTTGTATTTACGCTGGGTACTGTCCCTGATAATTGCAATTCCGCCCACGACTTTTCTTCCCGAGTCGAATATGGGTGAGTAATACGCTTCGAAATAACCTTCCTTTCCAGTTTCCGGCATAAAGAACCACCTGTCCTTCGCAATAACATAGTTGCCTTTTAGCGTTTCGTTATAATATTTATCTTCGCCGATTTCTTTCAGGAACGGTAAAACCTGGAAGGCATTCCTGCCGATCGTATCTTCCTTTTTTATTCCCATCATAGTTTCCATACCCGGGTTCCAAAGAGTGTACCTGCAATCCCTGTCAAACGCGACTATTCCGTCGATGCTGCTGTTCAACAGCCGGTCCGAAAATTCCATTTCCCTGCGTATTGCCGCTTCTACCTTTTTCCTTTCTCCTATTTCTTTGTCCAAAATATAAAACACAGTTAAAAATATGATACAGCTTACAAGCGTACCGACCACTATCGTAATAAAGGTGTTCTTTACGTTTGTTATTAATAATTGATCTCTCTTTTGCAGGAGGTTGTATTCCTCCGATTCCATTTTATTGACCGTCAGACTTACGTTATCGGTCATCTGCAAATTAATCCGTTTCTTCAGGTTGCTTGCCGCACCTTGAAAATCTCCTTTTGCGCGGATTGCGATTGTAGCCTGCAGGCTTTGAAGGCGAATTTTCAATAATGTTTTCAGGGTATCAAGTCTCCTAAGCTGGATAGGATTATCCTTAAGGAATATTTTTAGATTTCTTAAATCCTGTTCGATAAATTCGGTTGCTTTATTATAAGGCGCCAGATAAAAATCCTCGCCGGTGATGATGTAGCTTCTTTCTCCTTCTTCGGCCCCGGCTACCTGTGCTATTATATCTTCGAGCGTATTCAGGATATTATATGAATTCGCCCTCCATTCGGCTGTCTCAAAGACTTCATTGATATTTCGATAGGAGGCGAATCCTATACCTATTATAAGAATTAAAATAAAAATCAGTCCGGCTTTTACGGATTTGATTTCGCTGAAGATTCTCATGATATAATAATTACTACTGTTTTATAGCGGTTAAATTACGAAAATATTTTGAAAATAATTTTGTCCGGAATAACTTAGAAATTCCTGCGGATTTCGTTTCGTTCAAGCAAAAGTTATTTATTCAAATAACGTTCGCGGTGTTGTTATCATCACATAGTAAAATTACATGAATATGTCAAATTATTAATTCGAGCTAAAATATTTTGGACATGAATATAATTTTTATTTTGGATAATAATCATACGAATATTAAATTTAATCCCAGTTTAGTACTTATCTTTTGATAAAGACTTAGAAAACAAAAGCGAAATTTTCTTAATATTTAGTAACTCCATAACTCTTATAAGTGAAAAGTTATTATTTCTTTCTTAAATCTCATCCGGAACCCTTCAGTTCTTATTTTAAAAAACTACAGAATTATTTTACCGAAATTGTTATTAATTTATTAAGAATTTTCCTTTTATTGAAAGTCCCGATTTTAGGTAAGATATTTAATTCATATAATTTTAAAAATCTTTGCATTACTCGACTCAATTTATTTTATAACCAATCGATTAAATTAACTCATTTAAGGAGAATTTATGAAGTTAAATTTTACTCTTTCTTTTCTAATTTTATTTATCGCAACGGTTCTCATATCCGGACCGGAGATATTCGGACAAGGGGTAACTACTGCTTCCATTAGCGGTACGGTAACTGATCAGAACGGTGAGACTCTGCCCTCGGCTACCGTTATTGCTGTTCACGAACCGTCGGGGACACAATACGGAACGACAACAAGAACAAACGGCAAGTACAATATGCTGGGCCTGAGAGTCGGCGGACCTTATACCATTACGGTTTCTTACGTAGGTTACGAGACTCAGAAAAAGGAAAATATTTTCCTTAATCTCGGTCAGAATATGACGGTGGACTTTAAAATGTCTTCGGCAGCCGTCAAGCTTTCCGAAGTTACGGTTGTAGGTTCAAGAAGTTCAATTATTAGCAGCAGCAGGACCGGAGCATTTCAAAACGTTTCTGCCAGGCAAATGGAAGAAGTACCGACGATAAGCCGTACATTCCAGAATTTCGCGAAATTGTCTCCGATGTTCAGCGGGACAAGTATGCAGGCTGCCGGCCGCAATAACCGTTATAATAATATTCAAATCGACGGTACCCAATACAACGATCTGTTCGGTTTAGGCTCTACCGGAACGCCCGGGGGACAGACCGGAGCGAATCCTATCAGTATGGACGCAATAGACGAGTTTCAAGTGGTAATTGCTCCGTTTGACGTAAGATACGGCGGTTTTACCGGCGGAGGTATAAATGCTATTACCCGCAGCGGCACCAACCTGTTTAAAGGTTCAATCTACGGCTACGGCAGAAACCAGGATCTGATAGGATTAAGTCCGGGAGACAACCAGACTAAGTACGCCAACTTTTCGGACTACCAGTACGGTGCCCGTCTCGGAGGCCCGATTCTGCCCGATAAACTATTTTTCTTTACCAACGTTGAACTTACTCAGCATACCGTTCCTTTGTCCAACGCATCCATTACGCAAGGCACCGGCGAAGCCGCCGCAAACGCCGACACACTTCGTTCAATCCTTGCATCCAAAGGTTTTAATCCCGGTAGCTTCGGCGGTTTCGACGTAAATCAGCCTTCCACAAAATTTTTCCTGAGGTTTGACTACAATATCTCGGAAAACAACAAACTTACTTTAAGGAATAACTTCGTACATTCTTATGAAGACAACCTGAATGCAAGATCAAGTACAAATTCCTTAAGTTATGATTCGTATAATTACAGAATAACCAATAATACAAACTCCACGGTTCTCGATTTAAATTCTACATTGGGTAATACAATGTCAAACGAACTGATATTGGGTTATACAATGATTAGAGACAAAAGAGGACCGACGGGACAGGCTTTGCCTGAAGTTGACGTGGTTCTTCCGGGAGGTTTTACCTATTATGCAGGCACGGACAGGTATTCTTCCGCTAATGCTCTGGATCAGAATATTTTTGAATTCACAGATAACTTTACTTATATAACCGGAGATCATGTTATTACCGTTGGGACCCATAATGAATTCTTTAATTTCAAAAATTTATTCATCAGGTCATTCTGGGGATATTACCAGTATAAAGTAAACTATATTTCACAGATCAATTTCAATAACCCAGTTACTTCCAAAGAGTTTATTCGGTAACCGGAGACAACCAGCCTGCCGCACAGTTTAACGTAAACCAAATCGGTTTCTACGCAGAGGACGAATGGTCTGTTTTACCCAACGTAAAATTAACATACGGTTTAAGGGTTGATGTTCCTTATTTCCCGACAAAACCGGCCCAGAACGATTCGGTGTCCCATTATTTCCCGGGATACAGCACTACGAATGTACCGAACGGAAATTTACAATGGTCTCCGCGTCTGGGTATAAATTGGGATGTTAACGGAGATCATATGACTCAGGTAAGAGGCGGGATAGGCTTATTTGCAGGCCGCGTACCGTACGTATGGATGTCGAACAATTACGGTAATACCGGAAAGATGATTGCGGAAGTGGACGGAGGTCCCGGAACCCCATTCTCCGCGAATCCGTACAATCAGCCTGGTGTTGGAGCCCCGGGAACGGGCGCGCCTAAAACTCAGTCTGAAATTGATCTGGTTGATCCTAATTTAAGAATGCCCCAGGTTCTAAGGGTAGATGCAGCGGTCGATCATCAATTGCCGTTTAATATAGTAGGTACGGTAGAGGCTCAGTATTCAAAAACCATATACGACATGCTTTACAAAGAAATTAATTTAAACCCGCAGGTAGGCACTCTGCCTGACGGAAGACCCGTGTTCGGTTACACCAATAGCGGGAACTCTAATTTTTACGGGATTTATTATTTAACCAACACTACCGAGGGATATCAGTACAATTTAAGCATTCAATTACAGAGAAATCTTGCTCGTGGACGTGCCGGAAATGTCGGTTATAATTTCCAGAGAGCTCTGGACCAAAACGGTGTGCTTTCTTCTCAGGCTCAATCGCAGATGAGATATAATCCTATCTCCGGCAATCCGAACGATCCTGCATTGACAACTTCCGATTATGAAATCCGGAACAGAATTTTCGCTTCGCTTACTTATACGCGGGAATTCTTTGAAAACGCGCCTACAAGTTTTTCTCTTTTCTATAACGGCCAAAGCGGTACGCCTTTCGGATTCTGCGTATACGGGGATTTAAACCACGACGGCTTTGATCAGAACGATCTTTTCTATATTCCGAAGAATGATGCGGATATTGAACTCGGAACCGTAGATAAATCCGGGATCTACACAAGAGCTCCTCAAAGCACGTACAACGCTTTGGAAAACGTTATAAACAACAACTCGTACTTGTCCTCCCATAGGGGACAAATTGCGCAAAGGAACGGTGCGAACTATCCATGGAGGAACGAACTTGATCTAAGAATTACACAGGATTTGCCGTCTTTCGATCCTTCACACCATTTTCAAATTGCGCTCGATATATTGAATGTTCTAAATCTGATCAACAAAAAATGGGGATGGGACGTGAGCGGCGGTTATAACAACAATACCATAGTTTCTTATCAAGGGATCGATAAAGCTACGGGTAACCCCGTATTCGGTTTTAACCCTAACTACAAAGTTTGGAACTATGACGAACTGACTTCAAGATGGACAATGCAGCTCGGACTGAGATACACTTTCTAATCCTCATTGCACCCGCCTTTATAAAAGCCTTTAGATTTTTCTAAAGGCTTTTTAATTTTGTTTTGCCCGAACAATGGTTATTCATTCTTAATTCTTGTGATACGTTGCACTATTCAACATTATAAATATGTTATTTTTGTGTTAATTTTTTAGGCAATAATTGAAGATTAAGATGCTTTGGACCGTTATATTTTTGATGTTTCTGCTTTGGTTGTTCGGAGTTATCTTTAAGATTTCCGCGGGCTGGGCGTTGCACATTGTTTTAATAATTGCGGTCATTTTGCTTGTAATAAACCTTATTAAAACGGCTAAGACTTGACAAGATTTCTACCGTAAAATTAATTTCAATTACAACATTGAAGCGCACAAGACGACGGCAGTTTCACTTCTCAATCTGTTTTCGTGAAGACTGTATATTTCGTTATCTTCAAAATATTTTAACTCGCTTTCGCTTAATCCTCCTTCGGGTCCGAAGATAAAATAAGAATTATTAGAGTATCCTTTATTATTAATATTAAAAATATTAGTCGCCTTCTGCTCGAAAACGTATTTATTTCCCTTTAGTTCCGCAATATCTTTAATGGACCCTACGGAAATAATTTGAGGTAAAAAACTCCTCAACGATTGCTTCATTGCCGCCAGGGCAATTTTTTGCCATCTTTCAGTTCTGTTCCCCTTTACCTGGGACCTTTCCGCATCAAAAACAATAAAGTTGGTTATGCCCAGCTCTACAGATTTTTCCAGGGCAAATTCGAACCTTTCCCCGCTTTTTAATTTGGGAAGGCAAAAATATATGTTCCGAAGCCGGTTTACGTAAACGAATTCATTTTTACTTATTAATTTAATATTGTCTTTTTCGGTCTTCGATATTTCACATTCAAATATCCGGCCCAGCCCGTTTGTAACGTAAATTATTTCCCCGGTTCTATGCCTCATTACTTTAACTGCATGCCGGAAATCTTCTCCGGTTAAAACAACAGAAGTACCGGAAATATTGTCCGGAACAGTAAAATATAGTTCTATGTTAGAAAGATATTCCAAGTCCAAATATCCATTCGGATTTCCCGATATCGTTTAAAGCGTACTCAATTCTTAAAATATTATACGGTAAAATAAGAAAAGTAAGCCCCGTTCCGTAGCCGGTGTATAAATATTTCGTACTGAAACTCTGCCCCCGCATTAAAGTAGTTCCGGTATCGCAGAACAATTCCAGATAAAGGGCTATCCTATAGGAAAGCAGCTCCTTGGGAACGACGGGCACAAATCCCAGATCGATATTCATGTCTTTCAAAAGCGGATAATTAAATTCCAGGGATCCGAGGTACGAATCGTTCCCTTCCATTTCGGTATTAAAATAACCCCTTATTCTTTCGTTGTAGCCGAGATAGGAATAATTATAATAAGGGACTAGGCCCCCGAAAGTAAACCTGCCGGCGAACCTCCATTTGGCTCTTAAATCCGAAAATAATATACGGTATTCTCTGAAGTCTATGTCCGCAATTCTGTAATTGGTCCCGTCGATTCCGAAACCCATAAGCATAAGGTCCGCTTTTGTATAAAGCCCTTTGCTGGGGAATTGGGCCAGGTCCCTTGTATCGTGCGTATATGAAATACCGAAAGATAAAGTTCTGTCTATACGTCCTCTTGAAGCATTAATTCCCGTTATATAAAACGGAGTTTCGACATATGTATATCCGAGTAAAAAATCCATCCTATTAAATAAACCGAACCTTTTACCCAAATCTATCGAAGCGCTGTAGTCTTTTTGATTGAAGTCACCGCGGTATAGGTATTCGGCAATTACGCTTTTGTTTTTGACTTTTTGATATGCTATGTCGAATGTGAGGTCGGTAGCTGCTTTTTCAAATAAATACGGGTAATTGTAATGAAACAGTATGACAGGGTCATATCCCAGGCCCATTCGAACCTGCATGGTTTCGTTCTCGCCGCCGAGGTTTCTTAAACCCAGATCCATTCCGTAAGATATTTTTTCCCAGTCCTGATCGCGCAGTTCAACGAATGGAATGGGGTAAATATACCAGCTTTCTTCAACTTCGATAACCACGCAGTTTTCAGTATTTATCTTTTCCGCAAGAACGGTAACCCTGGTAAAAATCCCGAGGCTGTATATTCGCTCCCTGTTGTAACTTAATATTTCCGGATCAACCTTATCGTTAATTCCGAAAGTAAGTTCTCTTTTTATTACCTTGGTATCGGTCTTCCTGTTGCCTAGAACGATTATTGAATCCACTTTTACTGAAAATTTGCCGGAGTAAAACAGCGTGTCGTTAGCCTGGGCATTAACCGGATTCTGTAATAGCAAAAGGATAAAAAAGAAAAGCGAGTATTTAAAAACCTGGTTGATAGATTAAGCCGCTCCTGACATTAAAGATCCGCGGCGGATTTTACTTATCCGCCGCTAAATAATTTATACTACGGGTTCTTCCAAATAATCGCCGACAGGGTTGCAGCTGCAGACCAAATTTCTGTCACCGTATGCGTTGTCAATTCTTCCTACGCTTGGCCAGAACTTGCCGAACCTTGTCCACTCAATCGGAT
>JBJKOY010000098.1:0-1820 GCA_046706945.1 Ignavibacteriaceae bacterium
CGCCCTCTTCCAAAATATCGGTCTGGCGTTCAATTTCATATGCAATAGCCTTTTCCACGTTCTTAAAAGAATTCATATTTTTTATTTCGGTTTTGGTTCCCAGCTTTAAATCTCCTTTAAGCCTGATCGAAACATTCGCGTCGCATCTAAGCGAGCCTTCTTCCATATTGCCGTCGCAAATACCCAAATATTGAACAATCTGCCTAATCTTCATCAAGTACATTGCCGCCTCGGCCGGTGTGCCGATATCCGGTTCGCTTACTATTTCCATCAGCGGAACGCCGCAGCGGTTTACATCAACCAAGGTACAGTAAGATTGATCGTGTATCGATTTGCCTGCGTCTTCTTCCATATGTATCCTGGTTAAACCTATTCTCTTGTATGAATCGTCGGGAAAAATAATATTGACGTACCCGTGTTCGCAGATCGGTTCTTCGTATTGCGATGTTTGAAATCCTTTGGGCAAATCCGGATAAAAGTAATTTTTCCTCGCAAATACGGAACGCTGGTTTATCCTGCAATTTGTTGCCATGCCCATTAAAACCGTGAACTCAACCATCTTTTTATTTATTACGGGAAGAACTCCGGGATGACCGAGACATACGGGACATACGTTAGTGTTTGGAGAGTTGCCGAATTTTGTAGAACAGCCGCAGAAAGCTTTGGAATCCGTAAGTAACTGTGCATGTACTTCAAGTCCGATAACGGCTTCGTATTTTTCGTTCATGATCAAGATTTAAATTTAGAAACTTAAATATATAAAAGAATTTCTATATATAGAAAGGGCTTTTAAATTCTATCGATTCCGGATTTAAAATAAAAAGCCCCCTAAACCGGGGGCAAAATGATGATTGATTATTAAAAAGCCGTTCTCTAAAATTATTTCGCAGTAACTGTTTCGTATCCGGTATTGTCCTGTGTTCCGTTATTGTATTCGGTGTACATCTGGTAAAGTATGCTTCTGATTTGGTCGCAATTTCCGACTTCGCACTCTCTCTTAACCAGGAAAGTACCCCTGGCGTCTCCTATTTTCAGAAGCGCCCATGCCGCCACAAGTTTCTCTCCGTCCGTTTTTGCGTTATCGAACATCCTCATCAAAGGTATAACCGCTTTTTCGGATTTCATGTCTCCCAAAAAATATGCGCTGCTTATCTTTAATCCGAGATTGTTTGAATTCAGTCCTTCCAGGTAATTTGCTTCTATTGTCTTAAATTTAGGGTTGTTTGCCTTAACGCTTTTTCTCTGAGCAAAAGATGACGCCGTAAAGAATACGGCAAGAATTAAGACCGCCGGTATTACTAATGTCCTTTTCATTTTATGTCTCCTTTCGTTTTGTTGTTGATGCAAAGTTCGCAAAACGAATGAGCTTTCCCTACCGCCCTTGTAACAAAGAAAGGGACATATGTAACATATTATGGTATTTTCGGAAATACTGTTTAATTTTACCCCAAAAATTATATGCATTTTTGTTATTTTTGATCGGTTACTGCAGACAAGTAATCCCTGTTGCTTTGCTCGGGAAATGTTGCATAAGATTTATCCCTTTTTTGAAAGACTCGAGGTTAATTCCTTATGAATGAAAAATCATTTAATGCTATGGTGGTCAGCCAGGTAAACGGGGATTTTATAAGAGAAATCACTGAAAGAAAAATATCCGGTCTTCCGGCGGGAGACCTGCTGATTAGCGTCAAATACTCTTCTCTGAATTACTAAGATCCATTATCCGCAATAGCCAACACAGCAGATACCAGGCATTATCCCCATACCCCCGGCAAAGACGCCGCCCGAAATATCGAACAATCCTCCTCCGGAGTCTTTAA
>JBJKOY010000099.1:0-9861 GCA_046706945.1 Ignavibacteriaceae bacterium
CTGGCAATTACCGGGGTATCAAGCGGTCTGAGCGACAACAAAAAATGGATAGAATTTACCACTACCCAGAGAGTGGACGATAACAAGCTTAAAGATTTCGTGGTATTAAGTCCCCAGGCGAATGTGAATTATTACGTGAATGAAAATTCTTTCCGGATAGAGGGAGACTTCGATAAACTTCAAAACGTGGACGTAAAAATAAAAAAAGGTCTGCCCGGGCTTTACGGCGGCGAACTTGCATTCGATTTCGAGCAGCAGGTCACTTTTGTTAATCTCGATCCTTCCGTGAGGTTTACAGATTCGCAGGGGAAATACCTTATGCTCAAAGGTCAGAAGAACCTCGAAGTCAGTGCGGTCAATACACCCGGTGTGGATATAGAGGTATCGCAGATTTATAAAAACAATATTCTGTATTTCCTCCGGCAGTACAACGACTATTACGACTATTATTACGATTACTCGCCGTATTATGATGTAGATGCTTACGGGCATCTTTTATACAAAGAGAAGAAGAAACTTAAAGACGATCCGAATGCACTCGAAAAATTCAATATAAACCTTGATGCTGTGCGGGACAAAAAGTTAAAAGGAATTTTTATCGTCAACGTAACCTCAACCGAGGACCGCTGGAGAAGAGCTTCTAAGATGCTTGCCCTGTCCGATCTTGGAATAATCGCCAAACAATCGCCCGGTCAGCTGCTTGTGTTCGTTAATTCTATTGCAACCACCGGGCCGGTGGGAAATGCCGCCGTTACGCTTATTTCTTCTAATAACCAGACGATATTAACCGGGAAGACGAATTCTGAGGGAGTAGCTTCTTTTGACAATCTTAAAGAAAGCATGAAGAATTTTACGCCCAGGGTGATAACCGTTGAGAAAGAAGACGACTTCAATTTTATCGATCTCAAGGAAACTGCCGTTGAAACGTCCAGGTTCGATGTGGGCGGACAAACCGAATATACTCCCGGGTTCAAGACATTTCTCTACGGCGACCGCAATCTTTACAGGCCTGGAGAAGAAGTCCACCTTTCGGGAATCGTCCGGGACGATTTTTCGAATACCATAAAAGATATCCCTGTCCTTGTAAAAATAATATCGCCCACTGGAAAAGTATACGATGATTTTAAAATAAATCTGAACGGCGAAGGATCTTTCGATCTTTCTTTCAAGACAGAGACTTACGCGCAGACCGGGCAGTACAGGTCCGAGGTTTATACAGGCTCCGGAAACCTTATCGGGACTTATTCATTCAACGTTGAGGATTTTGTACCGGATAAGATTAGGGTTCTCCTTAAGACGGATAGGAAGGATATGGCTCCGGGCGAATCGGTTAATATATCCGTAAATGCGGAATATTTATTCGGTGCTAAAGCTTCCGGACTTAAATACGAATCGGATTTCGAATTAAGGCACAGAACTTTCGTTAGCAAGCGGTATCCTTCTTACGATTTCGGCAATTCGTCTTTTAAAAATCCCGATATCCCGGCCTCCTTCGTCAACGGTTATTTAAACGATCAGGGCGATGCCACGATCAAATATTCGGCTCCTCCGGGTTTGAAATCTTCGGGCGTAGTTACGTGTTACGCTTTTATAAGTGTGTTCGGCCTTTCGGGAAGAACCGTCAACAGAATGGCAAGCTGCGATATTTATCCGGAGAAAAATTTTATAGGAATTAAAGCTCCGGGCTATTATTTCGGCACCAACGAACTTATAAACATTAAAGCCGTTGCGGTGGATAAAAACGATGAGCCGCTCAAAGATTTTAAAGCGGACCTCAAACTCGTTAAACTTGAATGGCAGACGGTTTTAAAGAAAAACAGCGCCGGAAAGTATGCTTATGCGTCCGAGAAAAAAGAAGTAGTTATGTGGGACAGGGAATTGGATCTTTCGGGAGGAGAGAAAGACATTCCGGTCACGGTGTCGAGGAACGGCGAGTACGAACTCAGGGTATCCCGCAAACAGAGCGAATATTACCAGTCGGTAAGCTTTTACGCTTACGGATGGGCATCTGGTACCGCTACTTCATTCGAAGTGGATAAAGAGGGGCGGGTAGATATCGTCTTCGACAAAAACATATACGAACCCGGGGAAAAAGCAAAGGTCCTTTTCACCACTCCGTTCGCGGGGAAAATGCTCGTCACCGTCGAAAGGAACGGCGTGTACGATTATAGATATGTTGAAGTTAAAAACAGGTCGACCCAGATAGAATTGAATTTAGAAGATAAATATATACCGAACGTTTACGTTACCGCGACTTTGTTCAGAATGCATACCGCGGATCAATCGGTTCCGTTCCTTGTAGCTCACGGATTTGCTTCGATGAAAGTAGAAAGGAAATCAAGACGTCTTCCGGTAACGATCATAGCCCCGGAGAAAATCAAATCCGGAATTAATACCGAAGTTACGGTGAAAACCGCAGCACAAAAAAATATATACGTAACTTTGGCCGCCGTTGACGAGGGGATACTGCAGATAAAAAATTACGCGACGCCGGACCCGTATAAATTTATGTACGCAAAAAGAGCGTTGGATGTTGCCAGCTACGACCTGTACAAGCTGCTGCTGCCCGAGATACTTAATTTGAAATCTCCCGGCGGGGACCAGCTTTCAAAGCAGCTTCAAAAAAGGACTAATCCCGTTACGGTCAGGAGATTTAATCTGCTCGCGGTCTGGAGCGGTATCTTAAAGACCAACGGAAGCGGCGAAGTAAAAGTTCCGCTGAAGATTCCGGAAGGCTTTAACGGCGAGGTAAGATTAATGGCCGCCGCTTATTCGGGAAACCGCTTCGGTGCATCCGATAAAAGAATTAAAGTATCGTATGATCTTATCATCGAACCGCAGATCCCGAGGTTTCTTGCACCGGGCGATTCTCTTGTCATGCCGGTTTCGGTAATCAACACAACAAATTCGCCTGCCGGTACTTCGATTAGGCTGAACGAGGAAGGTCCCTTGAGGATATTATCTCCGGCCGTACGCAATATGCGGATTGAGGCAAACTCCGCCGGTACCGTACAGTTTGTGATAGCCGCCGGGAATACGATCGGCGATGCTAAAATTAATATTTCGACTTCCGGTTTTGCGAACGTTAAAAGCGTTACCGATATAGGCATCCGTCCCGTTTCGCCTTTTTATACTGAAAGTTTTTCCGGTCAGATAAAGAATGACGAAAAGGTGAACCTTCCGCCGGCGTCAGATTACCTGAAGGGTACAGTAAACTCCGAGCTTACGATCTCAAAATTTCCGGCTCTTAAATTTGCAAAATTCCTTAAATATCTTGTCGGCTATCCTTACGGATGCGTTGAACAGACAACGTCGAAACTTTTTCCTCAGTTGTATTTCGAAGATCTTGCCAAGCTGGTTGCCCCGCAATATTACCGCACAACCACGCCGGTTTATTTCGTCCAGGAAGGAATAAAGAAACTCGAATCCATGCAGCTTCCCGACGGATCCTTAAGCTACTGGCCGGGCGGAACATACACAAACTGGTGGGGAAGCGTCTATGCTGCGCATTTCCTTGTCGAAGCAAAGAAAGCCGGTTTCAACGTATCGGACAATATTCTTTCTAGACTCCTCGATTATATCGCCAACAGGGCCAGGGACAGAAATACATACGATTACGTTATCTACGATAATAATACAAGAACGATAACAAAAATAGCCCGAAAAGAAATTCTTTATTCTCTATACGTGCTTGCGGATGCGGGAAGAGGCGATATTTCTACAATGAATTATTATAAATCCAAACCGGCATTGGTATCCAACGACTGCAAATATCTGCTGGCAGGCGCGTATGCTTTAACTGACAACTGGCCGGCCTATTACGAAGTAATACCGGGTAAGTACGTCCCGGAAATAAACCAAAGATTAACCGGGGATTCGTTCGATTCGGAAGCGCGCGCAAACGCAATAATGCTGAACGTTCTGCTTGAAGTGGACCCGTCGAACAAGCAGATCCCCTTTATCATAAAACATCTTACCGGAATGATGGGCGCGATATATTCCACGCAGGACAGATCGTTTGCGTTCCTCGCTCTCGGCAAAGCGGCAAAACTGGGAGCCTTTTATGACGTTAACGTCGATGTGTACGTCGACGGCAAAAAAGCCGGCGCTTACGGGGGCAAAGACTTAACGATGGCGGTCGATCCGCAGGCAAGATCGATTCTTCTCCGGGGGAGCAGACAAGGCACGGTATATTATTTTTATAATGTGCAGGGAGTGAAGAAGGGGAAAATCAAGCGGTTCGATTCGCACCTGAAGGTAAGAAGAAGTTACTTCGATTATAGAACCGGAGGTCAAATTGTAGACGACCGGTTTTCCCAGGGCGAGCTAATCGTATGCAGAAGCGATCTTACCGGAGGTGAAGTATCCGCGGATAATGTAGTGATCACGGATCTGCTGCCTTCAGGCTTTGAGATTGATAACCCCAGATTATCGGACGTACCGCAGCTTTCCAAGAAATACGCAGGCTCGATGAACGTGCAGTATATGGATATCAGGGACGACAGACTGCTGCTGTTTACCGGCGCTAAAAGAAATACCACGGAAACTTTTTATTACCTGATCAGGGCCGTGAATAAAGGAAAATTTGTTTTACCCGTAATAAGCGCCGAGGCAATGTACGACGGCGAAATCAGCTCGGTAAACGGCGGAGGAGTTATAACTATAAAAGAACAATAGAACTTTAAATGAAAATAAGTCAATACTTAAAGTAAAATGTTTCGTATGATTAGACTAAACGGACAAGTTTTAATCAGGGTTCTTCGTCCTTTCAGATCGGGAGCCGTATATTTTTTGGTATCCTGTTTGACTATTGTATATTCCCTGGATGCGCTTTTCCCCCTGCCGGGGCAGAAGCCGTTTTCGCAAATAATATACGCGAAAGACGGGACAATGCTGACGGCGTACCTTTCCCCCGACGATAAATGGAGAATGCAGGCGCATTTAAACCAAATATCGCCGTACCTTATTAAAGCCGTTATAGCAAAAGAGGACAAATTGTTTTTCCTGCATCCGGGCATTAACCCGGTATCCGTAGCAAGAGCGCTCCTGCAGAATTTAATTACGGGCAGAAGAGTTTCCGGCGCTTCCACAATTACCATGCAGGTAGCGCGCATGCTTGAACCGGGGAAAAGAACCTACATCAAAAAAACCGCGGAAATGTTCCGGGCGTTTCAGCTCGAGCTTCATTACAGTAAAAGGCAGATACTTGAAATGTATCTTTCAATGCTTCCATACGGAGGCAATGTCGAGGGGGTCAAAGCCGCATCTTATATCTATTTTAACAGGCCCCCGGATAAACTAAGTCTGTCCCAAGCTATATTGATGGCCGTAATCCCCAACGATCCGAACGGGCTCAGGCTTGACCGAAACGATTCCGACGCAAGGATCAAGAGGAATAAATGGATAAAAAAATTTATGTCGGAGGGTGTGTTCGACAATCGAGATCTAACGGACGCTTTGAACGAACCGGTAACTGCGGGCAGACATGCGGTTGAAAATATCGCGCCCCAATTCTGTCTTTACGTCTCCCGGCACTTCGAAGGCAATGAAATAAAAACTTCTCTTGTCCCGGCGGTTCAAAAAACAGCCGGTAAGCTTTTAAGCAGCTACGTAAGACGGGTACGATCCAAACAGATTTCAAACGGGGCGGTGATAATAATAGACAATAAAAATAATTCGGTTGCCGGTTATTGCGGTTCGTCTGACTTTTCCGATTTTATTTCGTCCGGTCAGGTAAACGGCGTTACTGCGGTAAGATCTCCCGGTTCCGCGTTAAAACCCATCCTGTATACCATGGCGTTCGACGGCGGGCTGCTGACTCCGAAGATGAAGCTTCTTGACCTGCCTACGGATGTAAACGGCTACGAACCTGAAAATTACGATTTGAAATTTCACGGCGAAGTAACGGCTGAGTTTGCGCTGGACAATTCACTTAACGTTCCCGCCGTGAGGCTGCTGCAGCATACGGGACTCGATAAATTTCTTTCCGTACTTGAAAAAGGAGGGTTCAGCGATATAGCGGAAAACAAAAAATCTATGGGTCTTTCGGTTATACTGGGAGGCTGCGGCGTAAGGCTGGAACAGCTCGCCGGGTTTTATACCGTATTTGCCGAAAAGGGCGTTCTGTACCCGCTGAATTACCTGGCCTCCGGAAAAAAGGACGAAAGGGTATCGCTGCGGCTGTTTTCGCCGGCCGCTGTTTATTTAACAGGGGAGATCCTCACTTCAAATGAAAGACCTGATTGCCCTTCCGAATTTCTTTCCAATACAAACCTGCCCAAGATAGCCTGGAAAACCGGCACGTCTTACGGCAAAAGGGACGCATGGGCAATCGGCTTCAATCCGGATTATACGATCGGAGTCTGGATGGGGAACTTCGACGGAAAAGGCTCCCCGGATATCTCAGGGGCGGAAACCGCAGTACCCCTGCTGTTTGAATTATTTAATTCGATAGATTATGCTCCCGGATTCCGGACCGGGGGAGAGCGGAAAATATGGTTCGAAAAACCTAAGGAAGTACTCGAAAGGGAAGTATGCGGCGAAACCGGATTGCTGCCGTCAAAATATTGTTCTTCCCTTATTAACGATTATTATATAGATAAAGTATCGCCAAACAGAAAATGCAACCTCTACAAACCGATTTACGTAAGCGGCGACGGGAAGATAAGCTACTGCACCGAATGTCTTCCCGACTCCGGATATAAAATTGCTGCTTACCCGGATTATGATCCCGAGTTAACCTTATGGTTTTTAAAGAACAAGATCCCCTTTAAAAGGCCTCCGCCGCATAATCCTTATTGTACCGCAACCTTTTCGGGGGACGGTCCGAAAATTCTGTCTCCCGCAGCCGGCTACGATTATTACGTCCAGAAGGGAAGTAAGGAGCAGATAATGCTTTCCGCCGCTTCCGATCCTTCGGTTGCCGTGCAGTACTGGTATATTGACGACAAATATTTCGGTAAAACCAGTCCGGGTAAAAAACTTTTTTTTACTCCCTCAGGCGGCACGTTAAAAATAACCTGCCTCGACAATCTAGGAAGAAAAATGACGGTTACAACGGATATTATTTTTTATTGAATTGTTTTTAAATAGTAGGATTAAATTTATCATGCGATTTGTGCTTTAGAATAAACGGGAAGGGGAATATTTCATAAATTTATTTGCAATAAAGAAGAATATTGATTAATGTAGCGGTAAATCTTACGATACAAGTTCCAATGTCTTAATTAATTCAAATTTTTATCCCATTAAATTTCTGTTTGTAAAATGGAAACCGTAGACAGTTCCCGGGTCAAAATTCTCGAAAACGAAAACCGCAGGCTAAGAATTGCCATTGAAGAACTGTCTGCGCTGAATGATATTGCCACCGCAATTACATCAACCCAGTCTTTGGAAAACGTTATAGATTTGATCGTAAATAAATGTATAAAGCATTTGAAAGTACAGCAGGCGGTTGTTATGCTGTTGAATGAAAAAGACGAGGTTAATCCTTTCCATACGATGATAAGAAAGCAGGACTCGGTTTCCCAGCTGCTTCCGTACAGGCTCGACGCGCAGTTGACCGGATGGATGCTGAAAAATAAAAGCCCACTTCTCGTTAACGACCTGCTTAACGACGTCAGGTTTAAATTCTTCATCAAAAGCGACGTAGGCATAAATTCCCTGCTGAGCGTTCCGATGCTGTTAAAGGGCAAGCTGATCGGGCTTCTTACGGTATTCAACAAACATTCGGAATCCGGTTTTACAAACGAAGACCAAAGATTATTGTCGATACTTGCGGCTCAATCCGCGCATATAATAGAAAACACAAGATTATACGAAGAAGAGCAGGCGTTAAACAGGCTAAGAGAAGAAATGAGAGTTGCCTACGATATTCAAATGAAATTATTACCTTCGACATTCCCGAAAATCGACGGATATGATATTGCGGGAAAAAGCATCCCGGCAAAAGACGTAGGAGGGGATTATTTTGATTTTATAGAGATAGACGAAAACCGAGTCGCCTTCTGCCTGGGCGATATCTCGGGAAAGGGTATTCCTGCCGCCCTTTTGATGGCTAACCTTCAGGCAACTTTAAGAGGACAGGCTTTGATGAATATTTCATGCAAGCAGACAATCGACTTTTCAAATAAACTGCTTCATAACAGTACCGACTTCAACCGTTACGCTACTCTCTTTTACGGGATTTTAAATAAAAAAGAAAACGAAATTATTTATTGCAATGCCGGCCATAACGTTCCGGTAATGCTGGACAACAACTCAAACTTAATTAACCTCGACATGGGCGGTATAGTCGTAGGCGCGTTGCCCGAATACGATTATAAAGAAGCCGATTTAAAATTTGAAATAGGAAATTTACTAGTATTATATTCCGACGGGATTACCGAGGCCATGAATAAAAACGAAGAAGAATTCGGCGAGGAAAGGCTGCGGAACATAGTAAAGCAAAATAAAGGTGCCTCTTCCGGCGATTTGATAAGTATTATATTGTCTACCGTAAACGAATTTACCGAATATTCGCCTCAAATGGACGATATGACAGTAGTAGTAATTAAAAGAATTTAGTACATAGGGCTTGCTGAAAAGTAATTTTATAAATTAGCCCCTAGTTGTCTTTGCAGCCGACGCCTTTTATTCAAAATAAACGGTCTCATCATGCGTGAAGCCTGAAATCAACTGGGAATCCCCGGAAAAGTTCTTTTTGGTCAACCCGAAATATGCAGCTATTTATCCTTCTGAGATTAAGCGGATAAGTCTTAATAGACCACACTTTTGCCCGGCAAACGGAAAGGTTTAGATATTATGTTTATGCGTTTTCTTAACCTCAAATTAAACCCCGAGTTTATTGAAAAATTCCTGGATTTCTATCAAACCGACGTATTGAAAGAACTGCAAAAAACCGACGGATGTTTATTTGCCGGTTTGATAAAATCCAACCCGGCGGAAAACGAATTTGTTTCCGTAACTTTCTGGTCTACTTTGAAGAAAGCCGAGGAATATGAAAACAGCAGGATATTTTCCGGGTTGTTGAACCGTACAAAAGAGTTCCTTCCCTTTTCTTCCGAATGGAAGATACAACTCTCCGACAATATGGAACTGGAGTATACTCCTTCAAAGGAGGAACCCGTTGTAAAAAAATATTCACCGGCTGAGGAGAATGAGAACAGCGAAAACCTGAATTTCTTGACTTCACAGATGTTTGTCAGAATCCTTTACCTGAAAATAAGAGAAAATAAGGCGGAAGAATTTAAAAAAATATATTACGACACGATCGTGCCCGAAATAAAATCTACCAAAGGATGCATAAATATTTTCCTTAGCGAAAATCTGAACAGTCCGAACGAATTTGTTTCCGTAACTTTATGGGACAATAAACAAAACGCCCGGGAATATGAAACCGGAGGGAAGTTCGACGAGCTGGTTAAAAAAGTAAGACACACTTTTTCCCAGTTCTATCTCTGGAAAATGACTCTTGAAGACGATTATAAGGCAAAAGTGAAAACATCCGATGACTTGAAAGTAGAACATTATTCTTTCGTTACGGGGAAAAGTTTTAGTTAAAACTGTCATATAAATTTATTCCCACCTAAATATGAGAATTGTTAATGCATCATTAAGCCGTAAGCCCAAACTTGAGAACTAAATTAAACAAGAACTTGAACACGAACTCGAACTTGAACTCGACCTCGACCTCCGGCTCTTTACGCTTGGCCCTGATATTAAGTCTGATAACCGTTTTTTATAACCTTGCCGAGGGTATCGTATCCGTCATATTCGGAGCAGGAGATAAAACCCTGGCCTTGCTGGGATTCGGAATAGACAGCTTTGTTGAAGTAATTTCCGGCATCGGGATACTGCACA
>JBJKOY010000100.1:0-15169 GCA_046706945.1 Ignavibacteriaceae bacterium
ATTTTAATATAGGAACTACTAATTTTTATCGTATGAATTCGGGACTTGAATAACCTCTCCCTGTTTCCCTCCCCTTGGCAAGGGGAGGGTGTAAGGGCGGGGTTTTATGAGATTGAAAGATAAATATGTTCATTATAAAAGGACTTTCTAATGAAAAAAGCACTTATAACCGGCATTACCGGACAGGACGGCAGTTATCTTACCGAAATATTGCTGGAAAAAGGCTACGAGGTTCACGGCATAATCAGAAGAAGCAGTTCGTTTAATACCGCGCGCATAGACCACCTTTATGCGAACAAGGAAATATTGAATAAAAAAATGTTCCTTCATTACGGGGACCTTGTGGATACAAGCAATATGAACCGACTTCTGGAAAAAATAGCGCCCGATGAAATTTACAACCTCGCCGCGCAAAGTCACGTTAAGGTATCTTTCGAAGTACCGGATTATACCGCTCAGGTAGACGGGCTGGGGACCTTGCGATTTCTGGATGCCATACGCGAAGTCGGGCTGAGGAAGGTTAAATTCTACCAGGCTTCAACAAGCGAGCTGTTCGGTAAGGTTCAGGAAGTACCGCAGTCTGAAAAGACGCCTTTCTATCCGCGCTCGCCCTACGGCGTGGCCAAGCTGTACGGGTACTGGATAATTGTGAATTACAGGGAGGCTTACGATATATTTGCTTCGAACGGGATCCTGTTCAATCACGAATCGCCGCGGAGAGGCGAAACGTTCGTTACTCGGAAAATAACGAGAGCGGCCGCAAGGATGGTTGCCGGCATGCAGTCTAAAGTACTTCTCGGCAATCTGGATGCAAAAAGAGACTGGGGCTTCGCTCCCGAGTACTGCGAGGGCATGTGGAGAATATTGAATCACGACAAGCCCGACGACTTTGTGCTGGCAACCGGGGAAACGCATACCGTAAGAGAGTTCACTGAGCTGACTTTTAAAGAATTGGGGATCGAATTGGAATGGAGCGGAACCGGGTCGGAAGAAACGGGCATTATAAAATCTATTGATCCTGATGTTACAAAGCAATTAATCGAATTTGAGAAGAACAAAAGCGGATATAAATTTTCCTTGTCGGGTCTGTTAAAACCCGGTGACGTAATTGTCGGGGTCGATCCGAATTATTACCGCCCGACGGAGGTCGATATGCTGATCGGGAACCCGAAGAAAGCAAAAGAAATTTTAGGATGGGAGGCAAAGACCAGATTCCGGGAACTTGTAAGAACTATGATAAAGTCCGATACGGAAAAGGTATTGAGAAGGGGATATTGAAAGCCTACTTTGCACGGAAAGGAAAATTTGATTGCGGCCTGATTTGCGGATTTAAGTTTAAGGGGAGCTGTCCAAAATTTCTTTGGAATGGAATAAAATAAATTTAAATTTATTTTAATCTTTTCAATAAATAACAGGAGAGGAAATGAAATTCGTTGCGGGAATACTTCTTCTGTTCTTTTTAATTTCAACAACCGCATTTTCGCAATACGACCGCACCAGAGTGTACAACGCGTACTCCGGAACCATGGTCCTTACCGTAAACGGAGGGATGACGCTGGGACACACCGACTATTCGATAGTAAAACCGGATTATCTTGCCGGGGCTTCGCTTGAATATTTCATCCCGGCTACTACACGCAGTTCTTTCGGGTTAAGAGGATTTGCGTCCCAGGGGTACATTACCGGCAGGTCGCAACACATGGACCCGAGTACATTCAGAACAAAATTATCGCTGGCCGGCGGCGGATTCGTTTACTGTCTCTCTTTTAACGACGAATTTTTCCCTTACCTCTTTGCCGGCGCTTCGTACCTGTGGTTCGATCCTTACGGCGAAAGCGGAAAAAAACTTGAGAATAACCTTAAAGGGGTTTATAAGAAGTCTGAAATAAATTATTCCGGCGAACTGGGACTGCGGGTAATGATTACAGGCAACCTGAGTTTCAACCTTTCCGGGGGAATTCAGCTGGGGCCTTCGGATTACCTGGACGACAAGGCAATCGGTACCGGCAACGATTTTTTCTATTATACCAACTTGGGGTTCTCGTTTTCATTCTTCGGGGACCGCGATAAAGATAATGACGGCGTTCCGGATTCAAGGGACGAATGCCCCGGTACTCCTTCCGGTGTGAAGGTCGATGCTAACGGGTGCCCGCTGGATTCGGATAACGACGGGGTACCAGACTATAAGGACAAATGCCCCAACACTCCTAAAGGCGTTCAGGTCGACAGCGAAGGATGCCCTCTGGATTCTGACGGCGACGGTATTCCGGATTATAAGGACATTTGCCCCGGTACCCCGCACGGAGTAAAAGTCGACGATTTGGGATGCCCGCTTGACTCCGACGGCGACGGCGTTCCGGATTACAAGGACAGATGCCCGCATACCCCTGCCAATGTTCAGGTAGATACGAACGGCTGTCCCCTTGACTCGGATCATGACGGCGTACCCGATTACCTGGACAAATGCCCGGACACTGCTCCCGGTACGAAAGTCGATTCAGCCGGATGCCCCGAAGAGATTCGTTCTGAGAAAGTTGAAAAAAACGAGATAAAAGATTATACTTTAAGCGCAAATGCGGGCTTTGCTTCCGGGAAATCGGAATTGCTTCCTGCCGCATATGCAGGTTTGGAAGGATTGATTAAATTTATGAAAGGAAATCCGGACAGCAGGTGGCTGATAGCGGGCTATACGGATAACGTAGGTTCCGCACAAATAAACGAAAAGCTTTCCCTGAAAAGAGCGGAATCGGTACTGCAATATTTTCTGGCCAACGGCCTTAAAAAGGAAAGATTTAAAGTAGTGGGAAACGGTGCAGCGCATCCCGTTGCAAACAACGACACGGCCGCCGGCAGGGCGTTAAATAGAAGAGTCGAGATCAAAAGAATTCAATAAAATTTTTTTTCAATAAACCCATCAAAAGTGAGGTAATTATGTTCGATGAAAATTATAAATTTACGGGCGTAGAAAGATTTTTAAAGTACGTTAAATACGACACTCAATCGGATGAAGATTCCTCTTCTTTCCCGAGCACCGAAAAACAAAAAATTCTGTCAAAAGATCTAGCCGGAGAACTAAAGCAAATGGGATTGGCAGACGCCCATATTGATGAGTGGGGTTACGTAATGGCTACTCTTCCTTCCAACAGCAAAAAGAGCGTACCGGCAGTGGGATTTATAGCGCACGTGGATACTTCGCCTGCGGTAACCGGGGCCAACGTTAATCCTATTATTCATAAAAATTACAAGGGCGGCAACATTGTTCTGCCCAACGGCAATCAGGTAATCAAAGAAAACGAAAATCCGGACCTGGCCGGCATGATCGGGTACGATATCATTACTACCGACGGCACAACTCTTTTGGGAGCCGACAACAAGTGCGGAGTTGCGGAAATAATGGATGCCGTTAATTATTTCCTTACGCACCCGGAAGTTAAACACGGCCCGGTAAAGATTTGCTTTACGCCGGATGAGGAAGTAGGAAGAGGGACCGAAAAATTCGACGTAAAAAAATTCGGCGCTTACGCTGCATATACCGTTGACGGGCAGAGCCGCGGGGAGGTGGAAACCGAAACTTTCAGCGCGGATGCGGTTAACATAAAGTTCCACGGCAAGAATATTCATCCCGGCTACGGGAAAGGGAAATTAATTAATTCCGTTAAGGTAGCCTCCGCTTTTATAGAAAGCCTTCCCAAAGATTCTTTATCCCCCGAAACTACCGAAGGAAGGGAAGGATACGTTCACTGCACCAGCTTTAACGGGAACGAAGAAATGACCCTGGTTAAATTTATTATAAGGGATTTCGTCACTTCCAAGCTTAAGGTATTTGAAGAGATACTGAAGGAATTGGCGGATAAGGCTGTCGCAAAGTTCCCGGGATCCGGTTTGGAATTCGAAGTGCTTGAGCAGTACAGGAACATGAAAGAAGTACTGGATAAGCATCCTCAGGTTGCGGAAAACGCGATCGAAGCTATGAAGAGGTACGGCATTAAACCTATATTAAGTCCCATCAGGGGCGGCACCGACGGTTCCAGGCTTTCGTTTATGGGTTTGCCAACGCCCAACATTTTTGCCGGCGAACACAGTTTCCACTCGAAGCTTGAATGGGTCGCGGTCCAGGATATGGAAATGGTCGTCAAGATAATAGTGGAAATAGCAAAGATCTGGGAAGAGAAGGCATGAACTAACATCCGAGATGTTGGAGGTTGGTTGTCGGATGTTGGTAGTAGGGGGTAAAGTGTTTAATTCTGCGTGAAGACTAAAAACTTTATGGACAATTAATTTTTCCGGCGTAATTGAAAATAAAAGGGGATGAAGATGGAAAACTCAAGGTTTGAAAACCTCGAGATTTATAAATTAGCTGAAAAGCTGGCGGATTTTATTTGGGATATAGTCTTAAATTGGAATCACCTGGCTAAGGAGACCGTAGGAATTCAAATAATAAATTCTTCCGACAGTATCGGATCAAATATTGCCGAAGGATCGGGCAAAGGAAGTGAATTAGAATTTAAGAGATACTGTAAGATCGCGCGCGGTTCTTTATTTGAGACTAAACACTGGATACGAAGATCGAAGAAGCGAGAACTAATGAATGAAAATCAAATTCAAGAGATTGAAAATATTTTAAAAGTACTTTTACCGAAACTGAGCGCATATATTAATTACCTTGAGACAAGAATAAAAAAGAAAAAATGAAATCACCAAAACAAAAGTCTACCCCCAACCTCCAACAACCAACCTCCAACCCCCAACCCCCAACCCCCAACCTCCCTGAATTAATGGCCCCCGCCGGCGACTGGACTATGCTTAGAACGGCGGTAAAATACGGGGCGGATGCGGTGTACTTCGGGGTCGATAAATTGAATATGCGTGCAAAAGCAGCCAATTTCCGGATTGAAGAACTGGGCAAGGTTGCGGCTTTTTGTAAGGGGAAAAATGTAAGGACATATTTAACCTTAAATACTATCGTCTTTGAAGAAGAAATCCCGGAAGCCGACATAATCGTTTCTGAGGCTAAGAAAGCGGGTATCGACAGGATAATTTGCTGGGATCTCGCGGTTGCCGGGATTTGCAGAAAATACGAAATGCCTTTCTGCATTTCCACGCAAGGATCGGTATCTAATTCAATGAGCGCAGATATTTACAAGAGCCTCGGCGCCGTCCGGGTTGTGCTTGCGCGCGAATGTTCGCTTGAAGAGATCAAAAAAATACGGGCAGGCACGGACCTCGAAATCGAAGCTTTCGTGCACGGCGCAATGTGCATCGCGGTAAGCGGGAGGTGTTTTATGAGCCACCATCTCTTCGGTAAAAGCGCCAACAGGGGCGAATGCATCCAGCCCTGCAGGAGGGAATACGAAGTAACCGACAAAAGCATAAACAAGTCGCTTATTATCGGCGAAGATTACGTTTTATCACCGAACGATCTCTGCACTATAGAGTTCATCGATAAACTGATAGAAGCGGGAATCGATTCATTCAAAATAGAAGGCAGGAAAAGAAGCCCCGAGTACGTTGCGGCAACGGTTTCGGCATACAGAAAAGCCGTTGATCTTTATTTTCAAAATAAATTAACAGGCGAAATAAAGAAGAAGCTGCTTGAAGAATTAACTGCCGTATACAACAGGGGATTTTCATCCGGATTTTACTTCGGCAAGCCGAGTTCCGGCGACTATGCGGATATTTACGGCAGCAAAGCAACTTCAAGGAAAGAATACCTGGGCAAAGTAGTTAATTATTATAAAAAATCTAAAATTGCCGATATACTGATAGAAACCGGGAGCATAAAAAAAGAAGATAAAATTTTAATTATAGGTCCTACTACAGGCGTTGTCAATCTTTCGGTATCCGGAATAAAAGTACACGAAAACGAGAGCGATACCGCAGGGAAAGGCGAAAGAATTACGATGCCGTGCGGAGATACCGTAAGACCAAACGACAAAGTTTATAATCTCGTGGCGTCGGCAAAAAATTAAAGCGGAACTGAGAATTTTTGTTAATAATAAATTACAAAAAATTTTATTAGGGGCCGTCTAATAAGTAAAATAATTAGTGGTCCTTAGTGCTTTAGTGTTTAAGAATTTCAGTCTTACCCGCTCGCAGAGCGATGCCAAGGGCATAAAACGATCAGTCCCGCTAAGAATTTTTTAGACTGCCCCCGCGGAATGAATGCATTAATTTCTTAGAGAAAAAACTAATCTATCCAAGCGTATAAACATTTGGCAAGATGGTAAGCAGTAACAAATTATTTGAACTGGTTTTTAAACTCTTCGAATTCTTTTTTTAATCCGTTCAGTTCTTCTCTCAGTCCTTCTATCAAACTTTCAATCTTTTCCATTCTTTCTTCACTTAAAGAACTTTCTTCTTCATTTACCGGCTGCGGAATTTCCTCGTCGGGTTGTCCGGAAAGAAGATGAGCGTATCTTGCTTCCTTCATCCCGGTTTGACGGGGTAATTTTACCGCAAGGGGCGTTTCTCTATTCATCAGGTTCTGAAGTACCTCGTCCACCTGCACCAGGTTCTCAAACGTAAACATCCTGCCCGTTCTTCCTTTTATTTCGCCCGGCGTCTGGGGTCCCCTAAGCATTAAAACGCAGATAGCCGCAGTCTCTTCCGCCGATAAATTTAAAGCTTCAGTAAAGACCTGTCTGTATTTCGGAACCCTTATTTCTCCTCCCGTTACCCTGCTTATCAGCGACTTGCTCCTTAGGCCTTCGACCGTCTTTTCCAATAAATCCTCGTCGAAAGCGACAACAGGGTTTCGGTTGGATTTCTGGTTGCAGGCGTTTTTTAACGAATTTATAGTAAGAGGATAATATTCCGGGGTCGTCAACTCTTTTTCGATCAGCGAGCCGATTATTCTTGTCTCTTCAAAGGTTAAAATAATTTTATCCATATTCCTTTTTCTAATTTAGGTTGGAAATATAATTAATATTTTTTATTTCTCCCGCGATAATCAAAGTATCGTAATCGGTTATTACGTATTCCGGGTTGGGTATGGCCTTTATTTTTTCTTCTTTGCCTTTTTTGGTTTTTATCGACAGCACGTCCACGCCGTATTTAACCCTTATATCCAGTTCTCTTATCGATTTACCCACGAAAGATTTCGGCGGAGCTATCTCCGAAATCGAATAGCCCTCCATAAACCTTACCTGGGGAGCTTCATCCTTCATCATTATGCGGCTGGCAAGGTTCGACGTTATGTCGCGTGCTTCTATTTCTTTTTGATACGCGTATTGAATATCCTTCATCCAGATCATCCCGCTTATACGGCTCGAGTCGTGATGTTCTATTACGGGAAGTCCTTCCAAATCGTATTTTCTCATTTTGTCTATGGCGGCCTGACAATTATCGTCCGGAGTTACCGGTTCGAAATTGTTGTTTGCGATATCTCCCGCTATAAGCAGGTTCTGAAGCGAATCCCTCTCGTACAGCGAATCTTTTATATCGTAAATGGATATTATGCCTTTTATGTTTCCTCCCGGGTCGATCACCGGGAACTCCGGGTTCTTGCCCCTTATGACCTTGTTTACAACCTGACTGAAATTATCCGTTACGTTTAAGGTATCGAAGTTTGAGTTATATACTTCTTTAACGAATATTGACTCCATTATATTTAATTCGGTGCCTTCTTTAATGCTGATATTTCTCAGCAGGAGCTTCAAAGTATAAATTGATTCCCTGCTGAGTTTGGAAGAAAGGATCGTGCTGATGATACAGGTTATCATCAGGGGCAGGATTATACGGTAATCGTTGGTAAGCTCGAAGACTATTATAATTGCCGTAATAGGAGCCCTGGTTGTGCCGGCAACAAGTCCTCCCATCGCCACCAGCGCGTATGCGCCTGGAGTGGCGGTAACCGCGGGAAATATATTATGCGCTACCGATCCGAAGGAGTATCCGAGCATTGCCCCTATGAATAGCGACGGCGCAAAAATTCCGCCCGATCCGCCGGAACCGAGAGTTAAGGATGTTGCAATTAGTTTTACGAAAACCAAGAGCAGCGCCACGTACCAGATTATATTCTCGTGCAGGGCATTGTTTATGGAATCGTATCCGACTCCCATTATCTGCGGAAACAGGAGGGCGATGATTCCAATGCCTATTCCGCCGACGGCAGGTTTTAAATATTCCCGGATTTTAAATTTGTTGTCGAAGAAATCTTCAAGGAAATACAGCATTTTTATGAAAAGAAAGGAAACAAATCCGCTGACTGCGCCGAGGAAAAAATAAAAAATTATTTCGTACGGAGACGCAAGGTGGTACTTGGGGACAAGAAAGGCGGCAAAATCGCCCTGGAAACTGTGCGAAATAACTGTAGCCATTACCGACGAAATTACGATAGGCGAAAACTGCGCAACGGCAAAATCCATTAAAATAATTTCGACCGCAACTAATGCGCCCGCAATCGGGGCGTTAAACGCGGCTGCTATTCCCGCCGCGGCGCCGCAGCCTACCAGCGTTTTCAGTTTCTTGCTCGGTATCCTGAAAAACTGGCCTACCGTCGAACCTAGGCTCGAGCCGATCTGCACTATAGGACCCTCTCTTCCCACCGAGCCTCCCGTGCCGATGGATATTGCTGAAGCGACGGCTTTCACTAAAGCAACCCTGGCCCGGATCATCCCTCCTTTTAACAGTATCGCCTGCATTACTTCCGGAACCCCGTGGCCTTTGGCTTCCGGGGCCAGGAAATAAATTATCGGCCCGACGATTAAACCCCCAATAACGGGTATAAGCAGTATCTTCAGCCAGGTTGAATGCATAATATTCAGAAGAACATTTTCGCCTCCCGGAAAGGATAGGAGGGAAATTTCTTTAATAAGCAGTCTAATGCCTATGGCTCCGAAACCTGCCAGCACGCCGATGATAATCGCAACGATGATCATAAACGTATGTTGGGTCTTCTTTGCTCGTTCAAACATTTGGGCGGTTTTGTATGAGATTTTTATATAAGTGTTTTTCAACGACATTTTGTTCTATGCCCGTTCCCCTGTTCAGAGTTTATTTAATTTTAAAATAAAATACAAAAAAGATATTTCAAAATTATTTTTTACTTCACCCTACCACCCACAACCCACCACCTACCACCAACAACCTACCACCTACCACCAACAACCTACCACCAACAACCCACCACCTACCACCAACAACCTACCACCCACAACCCACCACCTACCTCCAACCCCCAAGGCTCAACAAACCACAAACAATTTGAGCGAATTTTGATAAACTTTTCTATTTACTTATTTTTGAAAATTGATTCCGGGATTGCCTGTTAATTCACGGGCGTTCGAAGTAAATTGGTAACGGATTAAATAAAAAGTAAAAATATGAAACTAAGCAAATATTTTGTGCCGACCTTAAAAGAAGTACCTAACGATGCGGTCGTTGAGAGCCATGTTTTGATGCTGAGATCGGGAATGATCAGGATGGTTTCCGCGGGCATTTATTCTTTTCTACCGCTGGGATACAGGGTTATCAAAAAGATTACGGAGATAATCAGGGAGGAAATGGATAATATAGGCGGACAGGAGTTCCATTTACCGGCTTTGAACCCGACGGAGATCTGGCAGGAAACTAACCGGGTAGAAGCTTTCGGAGATACGCTGTTTCATATTAAAAACCGGGAGTACGTACTGGCGCCTACGCACGAGGAAATTATGACGTACCATGCCAGGAACGTTCTTAAATCGTATAAGGATTTGCCGCAGATCTGGTATCAGGTACAAACCAAGTTCAGGAACGAAGCTAGGCCCAGAAGCGGCGTTATCCGCGGGCGTCAGTTCCTGATGAAAGATTCCTACTCTTTCGATTCGAAACCGGAGAACCTTGACAAATCGTATTTGCTTCACGACAAAGCTTACAGGAATATCTTCGACAGGTGCGATATAAAATATTTTGTCGTTGGAGCTTCCAGCGGTGCTATGGGAGGTTCGGGTTCGGAAGAATTTATGGTGAAATCCGACGCCGGGGAAGATACGGTTGCCCATTGCTCGAAGTGCGGTTACGCCGCGAATGTTGAAGTGGCGGCCTCGGCTAAAGCAAAGAAGAAGCGAGACGATATATCCGAGGAAATAAAGGAAATATCCACCCCGGATGTAAAATCGATCGACGAACTTTGCGGGTTCTTAAATATCAGAGAAACCCAATGCGCGAAGTCCAGGGTTTATATCTACAAAGGAGAACCGGTTCTGATATTAATGCTGGGCAACGACGAGGTAAATGAGTCGAAGCTTGAAAAAGTGCTGGGAGGACCGATTAGGCCGGCTCACACCGAAGAGCTGAAAAATATCACCGGCGCGGACGCGGGTTCTATAGGCCCGGTCGGGTTTAAAGGCAGGATTATAGCCGACGAACTGCTGAAAGATAGCAATAATCTGTACAGCGGAGCCAATAAAAACGATTATCACCTAAGCGGGATTGATTTAAAGAGAGATGTAGTTAATATAGAATATAACGACCTCCGCATAGTTCAGTCGGGCGAAAGCTGTCCGAGATGCAAAAACAGCCTTGAGGTTTTTACAGCAATTGAACTGGGACATATATTTAAATTAGGCACAAAATATTCCTCCGCCATGAAAGCGATGTTCCTGGACGAAAACGGCGAGGAAAATCCCCTGATCATGGGGAGCTACGGAATCGGCGTGGAGCGCGTTATGGCATGTTATATAGAGCAGCATCACGATGAAAAGGGAATAATCTGGGATAAGACGCTCGCACCATTTCAAATTCAGCTGATTGCCCTAAACGTTAAAAAACCTGAAATTCCGGAGACATGTGAAAATATTTACAACCGTCTGAAAGCAATGGGATACGAAGTACTTTACGACGACAGGGAATCGCAGGCGGGTTTTAAATTTAACGATGCCGATCTATTGGGAATGCCCCTTCAGGTAATCGTCGGCGAGCGGAAATTAAAGGAAGGACTGGTTGAGATAAAAATCAGGAAGACCGGCGAGCGGTTCGATGCGGAATTGGGAAAATTGGAAGAAAAAATCCTGGACCTCATCGGTTAAAAGTTACCGTAGCGTCATAATTTATTTGTAGGATTTAAACTAATAAGGACAATACCCAAATTTTCTGTCCCGCCGATATACTGATCTTTGAATATGAACCGGCGTTATCCCGCGGGTACCGATTTATTTACGGGTATTTTATCCTGCGTGCTGATTATGGAATCAGAGTGAGTGAGCGTGACGATCGTCTTTATTGTCAGCGCGAGGATTTTAATATTCAGTTTTAGAGAGCGGTTTTTAAAATAATACAAATCGCTCGACAGCAGGTCTTCCGCTCCCGATTTTCTGTCCCCCAGAATCTGCCAGTAGCCGGTTATGCCGGGTTTAAGATTTATCTTTGCACGTGAGAAATATGTCTCGGGGGAATTTTTTTTCATAATTTCAAGGTCTTCAAGGGATAAAGGTCTGGGTCCGATGAAGGACATGTCTCCTTTTATAATATTAATTAATTGCGGAATTTCATCGAGCCCTGTTTTTCTTAAATACAGCCCGAACCGGGTAACTTCTCTTTCTAATTCCGGTTTATAAAATATGGAACCGGAAGGGTTCTGATTTGCATGCTTCCTCATCGTACGAAATTTATAAATAATAAATACAGGCCCTTCTAAAGTCAATGCCCTTTTTTGCGTAAAAAGCGGAAAACATTTGGTGGAAATGAAAACCAGAATACCGATTAATAATAAAACCGGTAATATTATTATCGTATATATCACGGCAAAAATTCTTATAACCAAAAATTTTATCGGCTGCAAAATTTTTCACCTTAAATTATTTTAAGTTCATTTTGAAAAATCGTATTTGAAGAACGAAAAGCGTGAAGATTGTATATTATCGCTGAATAAATAAAATTATTGAAAATAATTTCAGCAAATTTCCCCATTCTATAACCGCAACGGAGAGATGTTACGCACATAGATTTGTGATATGTTTTAAAATTAAAAATTAATTTTTAAAAAGCAATTGTTATATTTATCCGCGATTTTTTTAAAATTTTTCCCCGGAATGGAATAAATCAGATGGGTTTAAGTATAGGAATCGTCGGATTGCCGAATGTTGGCAAATCTACTTTATTTAACGCTCTAACCAAAGCTCAAATCGCCGAAGCGGCTAACTATCCGTTTTGCACCATTGAACCGAATAAAGCCGTAGTCCCGGTTCCTGACGACAGGCTGGAAGAACTTGCCGCCCTGGTAAATCCGGCAAGGATAGTATATTCAACGGTGGATTTTGTAGACATCGCCGGCCTGGTCAAAGGGGCAAGCAAAGGCGAGGGGCTCGGCAATCAATTCTTGGCCAACATAAGGGAAACCGACGCCGTGCTCGAAGTGGTGAGATGTTTCGATAACGGCGACGTAGTTCATGTCGACGGAAGCATAAACCCCCTAAGGGATATTGAAGTTATAGAAACTGAATTAATTCTGGCCGACGTTCAGACTGTCGAAAAAAAGATCGACAGGCTGCAAAAAGCTTTCAAGGGCGACAAGAACCTAAAAGCCGTTCTGGAAGACGCGGAATATCTTCTGAAATTTATGAACGAAGGAAACCCGGCACTTTTGTATCCGGGCAGGGATAAGGAAACCGTGAAGGATCTTTTCGGAGAGATGAGACTTATGACCTCTAAAAAAATTATTTACTGCGCCAACGTGGACGAGGACGGGCTTTCGGGGGACAACGGGTACGTTGAGACAGTCAAGTCCTACGCCCTTACAAAAGGTGCGGATGCGGTAAAAATCTCCGCCAAGGTGGAAGAGGAACTGGTTGGGCTTGACGAAAAGGAGAGAAAGGAATTTCTTGATTCATACGGCGTGAAAGAAAGCGGACTCGAAAAAATAATCCGGACCGGATTTCATACCCTGGGTCTGATCAGTTATTTTACCGCCGGTCCCAAAGAAGTAAAAGCATGGACAATCAGGAAAGGCTGGAAAGCGCCGCAGGCCGCCGGAGTGATCCATACCGATTTCGAAAAAGGATTTATTAGGGCGGAAGTAATAGCATACGAAGATTATATTAAATACAAAACCGAGACGGCATGCAGGGCCGCCGGTGTTATCCGAATTGAAGGCAAGGACTACACCGTAAACGACGGAGACGTAATGCATTTTTTATTTAACGTGTGAATCAAATGAATTATTGAATCGGACCGTCGGGCTCCCGGGATATCGCAGATTTTTCTTTTTCAAGTTCAAGGTTTTGTTTCATAATCCGGACGCGGTCTTCTTCTTTCGGGACGCTCTCAATCAGTTTTGTATTTTGAGAGATTAAAAAATCGATTTGAGCTATCTTGAATTTCCGGACAGTGTCCTTTGCGTATTTTATAAGTATTTGGTCTTCGGGGCTGCCCGGATAAATTTCTTCCCACTTTTTCCCGATCGAATATTTTTCTATCGTTATTTCCCTTATGTATTCCTGAAGGCCGGTATCTTCTATTTTATCAAGGAGCGAGCCTTCGATTAATTCCCTTCCTTCGCGGTAAGAGTCCGACACCAGTTCGTAGAGCTTCCTGTGCGCTTCCAGGTTAAATTCACCTGCGGCAACTTGATTGACTATAAGCCCGATTACTTCTGCGTTGCTTTCGAAAAGCAGCCTGATTATCTCCTTTTCAAGATTATAAACTACCGGCGACGTTGTTCCTGAGCCGGCTCTTCTAACGGGAATTTGTTGGTTCGAAATCTCCCTGTCGCGGGCTCTTTCTTCTGCCGTTATCTGTTTCCCCGCAAGTTCGATCGCTTTACCCAGCTCGTTTTCCAGGAGGTTTTCCCTTAGGTTGAATTTTTTAGCAATGCTCTTTATCAGAAGAGTGCGTTTCAGTTCGTCGCTTATTAATGCAGCCGGTCTGACAAGATCCCTTATCGCTTCCGCAGTTTTCGCGGCATCTTCGAACATGCCGAGACGGTCGTAGTATTCCGTTTGATATTCGAGGAAGTTCTGAGCTTTTTTAACGGCCTCTTCAAAGCTCTCCCGGCCGTAATTGTTGACGTAGGAATCCGGATCCTCTCCTGCCGGTAAAGATACAATCTTGATTTCCATATCCCGCTTCAGCAGCAGTTCAATGCTGCGCATAGATGCCTTTATCCCCGCGGTATCCGCGTCGAAAAGCAGCACTACGTTCTTTGTGTACCTTGATAAAAGCTGGACCTGCTCCTCGGTGAGCGCAGTGCCGGATACCGCGACAACGTTTTTAATGCCGCTCTGGTAAAGGGAGATTAAGTCCATATACCCTTCCACCAGTATTGCTTTATCCAGCTTTCGTATTTCGTCCTTCGCGTGAGAAAGACCGTATAAGATCCGGCCTTTGACGTAAATCGAGGACTCCGGCGAATTAAGATATTTTGCCGCGTTCTCTTTCTTTTCGATTATTCTTCCCGCGAATGCAACCACTCTCCCGTTCGGCGAGAATATCGGGAAGATGATCCTTCCGGAAAATTTATCGTAAAGACGGCCGTCTTTGTTTTGTCCGATCAATCCCAGCGTTAACGCTTTTTCCAGGTTGATCTTCTTCTCCTGGAGGAAGGCGATGAAATTTTCCCAGCCCTGCAGCGCGTAGCCTAACCCGAATGCCCTGATCGTCTGCGGCTTAATGTTCCTTTTCTGAAAGTACTGCCTGGCAGTTTCTCCGCCGGGATGGTTCAAAAGGTTGTTCAGGAAATAACGTGCGGTTTCGGTATTAATATCGTATAAGGTTTCCTGTTCCGTCTGCTTTTCGGGCAGATCGGTTTCTTCCGTTTCCAGCGGGATGCCAAGCCTTCCGGCCATCTCCTGCACCGCCTCGACGAAAGATATTTTTTCGTAGTCCATAATGAACTTAAAGACGTTTCCCCCGGCATGGCAGCCGAAACAATGGAATATCTGCTTGTCTTCGCTTACGGTAAAGGAAGGGGTTTTCTCGTTGTGAAAGGGACATAAGCCGATGTAGTTTTTCCCGCGCTTTCTCAGCTGAACGCGTTCCATAATTACGTCAACAATATTAGCGGCGCTCCTGATCTCTTCTATCTTGTTTTCCGAAATTCTCATCGCTTCTTTTTTCAGTTCCGAAAATATGTTCTTAACTCTTACGCAATTTAATAAAAAATGAAGATAAGAATTTCGCGGGCAATTAAAAATTTATAAATTAAACAATGGAGCTGTTTGAATTCCAGTCAGAGAATCGGTACATGTAACCA
>JBJKOY010000101.1:0-14189 GCA_046706945.1 Ignavibacteriaceae bacterium
GATTAAATTATTTCCAAGACCAAAATAATTTTGAATATGCATTAAAATTATTTGAAAAAGCCGACAATTTATTTGCAGAATCAAATCAGAAATTTAATTCCGCTCAAATGAAATTGAATATTGGAGCTATATATGATATTTTGGAAAACTCAACAATATCAAGGGAATATTGGTCAAAATCTTTAGAAATAAACAAATATATAGGAAATATTGAATTAGAAGAAAAGGTTCTTGGAAATTTGGGTGCTTCTTATTTTAATAGTTTTGATTATGATACAGCTATCCAAATGTATTATCGATCAGAATCTATTGCCATAACACTTGGTAATAAAAAATGGTTGGCGATTACTCTCGGAAATTTAGGGGAATCATATCTAATGATTTGTGATTATCAAAAATCATTAGATTCATTAGCAAACTCACTTAAAATATTTATGGGAAAAGGTAATATAGAAGATTATTTAAAAATTATTTTTTTATTAGGTAAATTATTTTACATAATTAATAATAAATCTGGATTAAAAGATCAAATTGAGATAATTACATATAAGATCAGTTCAAATGAATTATTTAAAAATAATAATTTGCATTTTCTTAAATATCTAAAATTACTTCAGGCAATATCTGATCAAATAGAATTTAAAAAAAATGATATTCTCGATATTGCAAAAAAATTTCTAGAAAAGGGCTATCGAAATGAGTTTTCATTTTTAATCCTCCAATGCGCACAATATTTCTTGGTCCAAAACAACAATAAATTAGTCTATGATTTGTTATCAGATGAAGATCTTCTTAATATTTGTAAAAAAGATCCATATATTAATGCAGAAAGAATTTATTCCTTGGGACTTCTTGTTGAAAATAAATTCCACTTTGATGATAACCAA
This sequence comes from Ignavibacteriaceae bacterium, assembly GCA_046706945.1. GTDB lineage: Bacteria > Bacteroidota > Ignavibacteria > Ignavibacteriales > Ignavibacteriaceae > FEN-1297. The sequence goes on from JBJKOY010000101.1 coordinate 888, forward strand.
TTACCGATTTATTATTTTGAAAATGTAAAAGATATTATTGAAAATTTACACATATCGGAGCTAACTTGGAAAGTATTTTATAAATTAGCAGAGTTTTATTCATTACGCGGGCAGCAGTCAAAATCTTATAATTTTGCAAATAATGCATTAATGATTATTAATTATTTAGCAGAAAATATTATAGATAATGAATTAAAAAATAAATATTTAAATAAAGCAGATATAAAAGCTGCAATAAATAAATTAACAAAAATAAAATCATTTTAATGAAAATTAATTCACTTAGAATTTTTTCTGATATACCGGATATAAAACAAATAGAAGTCGGTATTAGTTTATTAAAATCTAAAGGCTTTAATCCAAAAGTAATTAGAGCAAAGAATTTTATATTTGAGGAAGAAGATATACTTATTTTTAATATAAAAGATATTAATTCAAAATATATTAGTAAAGTTAATGCAGTAAAAGATAGAATTAATAATAATCTAATTTTTATAGTTTGTGAAAATAATGCAATTTTAGTCAGTACCTTATCAAAATTAGATTTGGGAAAAATATTTGTACTTCCTCAGGAAATATACTCTTACATATCCTATATTCAGAAAATTTTGCAAAAAGAATCAAATCAGGTTTTTGAAAATATTTCACGAAAAATATTTGACGAAAATAATAAAAATCCTATTATTGGCGAATCAGAAGCAATAAAAAGAATAATTACATTGTCACAAAGGATAGCAGAAAATTCATCATCTAATATTTTAATCAGAGGAGAAACAGGAACTGGAAAAGGTCTTCTTGCTAGAATGATCCATGATTACGGTAAAAACTCATCAGGTCCTTTTGTAGAAATTGTATGTTCTTCACTACCTGATAATTTACTTGAGTCTGAATTATTCGGGTATGATGAAGGAGCATTTACAAATGCACAAAATACTAAACAAGGCCTCATTGAACTTGCTGAGAATGGTACAGTATTTCTGGATGAAATTGGTGACCTTTCAATTAATGTGCAACGTAAATTGTTAAGAGTAATTGAAAAAAAAGTTATTAGACATCTCGGAGGCACTTTAGATACTCCTGTAAATGCTAGAATAATTGCTACTACTAACATGAATCTGGAAGACATGGTAGAAAATAATTTATTCAGAGAGGATTTATATCATAGATTAAATGTAGTTACTTTTAAATTGCCCCCATTGCGAGAAAGAGCTGGTGACATAATTAGGTTAACCGAATACTTTATTAAGGAATTTTCAAATCAATTTAATAAAGAAATTATTGGTATCTCTGATGAAGTAAATAATTATTTAATTGATTACAATTGGCCAGGGAACGTTAGGGAATTAAAAAATGCAGTCGAAAGAGCGGTTCTTTTAACAAATAATACTGTTTTGCAAATGAATGATTTTATAAGCATAAAAAACAAATATAATTTTTCATACAATTCTGATGATGAAATAAGAGCTTTGCAAAATATTATTTATTTACAAATTGATCATACAAGAACTAAATTAATAGATCTTGATAAAATATATGCTGAAGAAGTATATCATAAACTTCTGAAAAATAAAACTAAAACGGCGACATATTTAGGAATTTCAAGACCTAAATTAGATACACTTCTAAAATAACTATAACATTTTCCATCCAACATTTTAAAATTAAAATAGCTTAGTGTAAAATAATTTTACACAACGGTAATTATTACATAAGTTGTAAAGGTAATATTTACCGGTGACTCGGAGCACAGATTGTATAACTTCTTATTTAACAATTAATAATACTGGTACGGTGATTGCACAATATTAAGTGCTTAAACTATATATAGTTTCTATTTTCATCAATTCTTGAGGGATAATATGCTTAAAGCTACTTTAACAGTTATGCTTTTGAGCTTATTTGTTTATTCGGGATTTGCCGGCACACCTGAATATTCTAATAAAGTAGAAAAAGCATCCCATTTTTGTATTAGTAATACTCGAACTCTTAATAATATTGAATTCAATTTTAATCAATTACAGAGTGAAATTACTAATACTTCAAATTATTATTTTAATAACCTACAATTGAGCGACCTTGGTACGATTTACCAATTGAGCAAATCCAACTCTCAGTTGAGCAACCTTGGTACGATTTACCAATTGAGCAAATCCAACTCTCAGTTGAGCGACCTTGGTACGATTTACCAATTGAGCAAATAGTTATTAATTAAAATTTTTTCTTTTTGTATATTAAAGCCTTCAATAAATTATTATTGAAGGCTTTTTTTTGTTTCTGTATAAAATTATAATATGAATATTTTTAGATTTATTTTCTTAATAACATTTATATTCCACTTTTCATATTATAATATATATGGTCAATCAAATTTCCTTGAAAAAAAGTCATCTCATATAATAATTATAAATTTCAAAGATCAATGTTTTTTAATTAATGATATCTTAGATAATGCCAGATTATCATTAAGAAATTTAGATTCTATATTCGATTTTTTCCCGTCGGAAAAAATTATATTAAATACTTACGATTATAGCGACTACGGTTACGCAGGCACTACAACCGTTCCCGAAAATTTAATCAGGCTGGAAATTGAACCTCTTGAACTTGCCTATGGAAACATACCGATAAGGAACAGGATCGGCTGGCTGATAAGTCACGAACTAGTTCATATTATAGTTAATGATCAGGCCACAGATGTCGAAAAATTGGCGAGATCATTATTCTCAAAAGTAGCACCGGAACAGCAGCAGCCCTTAACTGTTTTATACAGCCTTTTAACTAATTACAACCGATATACTCCCACCTGGTATCAGGAAGGAATAGCCGTCTTCATGGAAACATGGGAGAACGGCGGATTCGGTCGCGTTCTGGGGAATTTTGACGAAATGTATTTCAGGACTATGGTGAACGAGGGGAAAAAATTCCCTTCCATAAACGAGATCGATTCTCAAGTAAACGAACTTTCTTTTTTACAGGGAACAATTTTTTATTTATACGGGGAAAGGTTTTGTACTTACCTGGCTATAAAGTACGGTACGCGTAAACTGATTAATTGGTACAGGAATAAACCCGATGAATTTTATGAAAATTATTCCGGAAAATTCAAAGGAGTATTCGGGATAAGTCTGAACCGGGCATGGAAGGATTTTATTCGAAATGAAATATCATTTCAAAACGAAAATATTAAAAGGATAAAAAAAGGAACACTGACTGAAGTTAAAAGGCTAATCCCAAAAGCCGTCGGATGGATTACTAGAGCCTACTATGATTCTTCAGATAATTTTATGTTATACGGCTGCGATACTCCCGATTACCTGGCTTCTATCACAAAACTAAATTTAAAAAATAATATTGTTAGTAAGGCAGGAACTCTGCCTACTCCGAGCCTTTTCAGGGTTGCGTCTACTGCATTTGATAAAAATACTAAGTTGTTTTTTTATACGACTAAAAATAACGAACTTTTCAGGGATATAAGGATTCTTAATATTAAGACGGGAGAAACAAGATTGCTTTTCCCCGATTGCAGGACCGGTGATCTAACAGTATCTTCAGGCAATCACGATCTGTGGGGCGTTGTTCATACGGACGGAAGGACCGGGATCGTATATTCGCCTTATCCCTACAAAAACCTGAAACCCGTTGTAGGATTTAATTTTGGTGACGATATTTCCGATCTTGCTGTTAGTCCTGACGGTCATTTCCTCGCGGGTGTTCTGCGCAGATCCGACGGATCCCAATTGATTTTCCTGACTAGCTGCGATACTTTAAAAGCGGCCGGCGGGTTTAAATACCTTACATTAGCGACCAAAGGATCGCCGGAATTTCCGTCGTGGAGCAGCGACGGGAAATTTTTGTTTTGGGACGCTTATGTAAACGGGGTTTCAAATATCTACAGGAAAAATTTATCTGCAGCAAACTCGGAAATAGAGCCTGTAAGCAACGTAATCGACGGATTGTTCAAACCGGTATATTTAAATAAAGATTCGCTTTTCGCGTTTGAATTCACGTCGAACGGTTTTATACCCGTTATAATTCCTAATAATGAAGCGGAATACCTGCCTGCCATTAAATATCTCGGCGATCGTGTAGTGGCAAAAAATCCGCAAGTCATAAATTGGAATTTACCCGATGTCAATATTAACAGTAAAGATACAATTTCGGAAAAAACTTATAACAGCTTTGCAAATTTAAAAATTACGACTCTCATTCCTGTAATAACCGGCTTCCAGGATCAAAAAGTACTGGGATTATATGCGCGGATTTCGGATCCGCTGCTTATAAACGACCTTACCGTGGAATTAGGATATTCTCCTTTCGGCAAAGGAAGCACTTTACCTAGATTTCATTTCAGAGGGAAATACGTCTACGGAAGAAAACTTACTTTAAACTACGACTATAATCCTTCGGACTTTTACGATTTATTCAACAAACGTAAAAGAGGGATGACCGGTTCCAGGTACGGTATCGAGTATTCGCATTACTGGGTTTACGATAATCCTTTAAAAATAATTCAGAAATGGGGAATAGATTATTATTCGGGGATCAACTTCTTAACGGATAATATAATAAAAGTGTCGCAGCCGGATTTTGCGGTAGTACAGACAACCCTTAATTCAAAGGATCTCCGGCGGAGCATCGGCAGCATTGATTTCGAAGAAGGAAACGAATTTGATTTGGCGCTCCTAGGGTTCACTTCGGTGAAATATAAAACAGAAGCCGCGGGTCAATTTTACGGCAAGTGGGATAATTTCTCTACATGGCTGACATCTCACAATATATTCCATTTTCAACTGTCGGCAGGATATACTTTAAATACGAAAAACCTCGTCCAGGCAAAATTTTACCTGGGAGGTTTCGGAAACAGATACCTCGAAGATCAGGATCCGGATCAGTACAGGAAACCTTTCAGCTTCCCGGGAATCCCGATATACGATTTGCAGGAAGATAATTTCGGTAAGATTTTAATCGAAAACAAATTTCCGCCGGTAAGATTTTCGGACGCATTTATCCGAAACCAATTCTTAAGTAATTTCAACATCTCGTTATATTCTCAGACTCTTTTATCGAATAGCGGCAAAATCAAAATGTGGAACGACCTGGGAACCCAAATTAATATTGTGTTTCACCATTGGTATAATCTCGAATCAACGTTATCTGCGGGGATTGCAGAAGCATGGTATAAAGGCGGAAAATCGTGGGAATGGTTTGTTTCGCTGAAATTATTGAGAAATTGAACCGTTAATGTCAAAATATTTAATAAATTTTATTTAAGAATTTCATTTTATCCCGTTAATTTTTAAATTAAATTAAAAGTTGAAGAAATTTGAAAACCAGGGGGAAATATTCCTTTAATTAGAAAGGAATATTGAATTAAATTGAAAAACACTGAATTAAATATATTAGATGAGATAACCAAGAAGTATCTTCTTCCAGGGGACTTTAAAAAGTTTAAAAAATCTTTCAATCCATCCGAAATAGAAATTACAAACGTTCATCAAGGCATAAAAAAAAGAACAATTTCTAGGGCGAAATCGATAAAATATTCGAAAACTTACGCAGATAAACTTATTAATTTTATTAATTACTGCATACAAAAACCTCTGAGATCTACACTACTATCCAATTTAGGGGAAGCATTTAACATTGCGGGATTCAACGATGCTTCACTTAAATTACTTCTTGAATTAACTCATATCTTTGATAATCATAATAAATCTCTTAATGCTTATACTCTATTATTAATAGGAAGAATATATTTCGAGAAGGGTTACAGAAAAAAAAGCAATAGCTTTGTCAATCAAGCATTGAAAATATTCGTTAAGATAAACGATAAAAGCGGATTAATTAATTGCTATAATCTTCTAGGATGCAATTATACAGAAAATAGTAATTTAATACAGGGAGCGAGAAATTATAAAAAATGCTTGTCAATTTTAAATGAAAAAGACGATCCCCTATTAAGAGCGAAAATAGAAATGAATCTCGGGGTCATATATTTGATTCAATGTGATTATAAATTGTCGCTTTATTATTCTCAATGCGCATTGTTAAAACTTGAAAGATTAAATGATATCCTAAATATTGCCATGTTAAGATATAATATGGGATCTAATTATTATGAACTAGGGGAACTGGATAGAGCATTAAATGAATTTGATAAATGTTTAATAATATCTTTAAATCACGGTTTTTACCTAAATGTAGGTCGAGTATATCAAGAGAAGGCAAAAATATCCATTGTTAAGGAAGATATTAAATTAGCTATCGGCTATTGGCGAAAAGCAGCTGAAATATATGATAAGATTAATGATCCAATTTTAAGGATCATCTTATTGAAAACGAGAGGAATAATTTCGAGAAAACAAAGGAATTATTCTCTTGCGGAAAAGTTATTAACAGGAAATAAAAAATTATTATTGAAGTATAATAATAAAATAATGTTTGCTGAAAACGAATTGGAATTAGGTTATTTATATAAAGAGTGGGGTCAAACAGATAAAGCTTTGGCATCATTTAGAAATGCTGCAAAAATATATAATAGAATTAATATCAGACATATGTCGGAAAAAGCCGAGTCGGAAATAAATAATCTCCGGTCATTAAATTAGATCTTAATTTGTAGAAAAATTACCAATATTAAGCATTCGATTAATCTTTTTATTTTTAATTTATTTCCAATATCTTATATTACTTTTGAAATACGAAAAATTTTTATTATTAACCGAATAAAGATTCACGAAATGAAATTTTCGGAATTCAAGAAAAACCTGGAAACGAACGGAAATAAAATCCCCGCTCCGGATGAATCGTCTGTAAAGATCAAGAATCTGGAGGTAATCCTCGATATTGTAAAGAGTATAAATAAGACGCTGATACTGGAGGATGTCCTTGAGTTGGTTTTAAAAAAAGCAATTGAACTTACCAATTCGGACAGGGGTTTCATCGTTTTAAGAAATTCTTCGGGATCGCTGGAGTATAAACTCGGTCTCGATTCTGAAAACAACCAACTCAACGAAGAAATGTTTCATATAAGCACGACCGTTGTGCATGATGTTTTTACCACCGGGCAATCAAGATTTATAGAAGGCGCTCAAAGCGACGCAAATAACGATCCGAGTAAGAGTATTTTAAGCCTGGAGCTTCAGACAATTTTATGTTCTCCCCTGATTACCGAAGATAAAAAAATAGGCGTTATTTATGTCGATAGCCGGCACCTGCATAAAATTAACGTTAAAGAAATTACCGATACCTACGAAATCCTTGCCGGGCAGGCCGCTACGGCCATAAGAAATGCCCAGCTTTATAACGGGCAAATCAATGCTTACAACGCACTAAACGAAGCAAATATTCAACTGATACAGGCCGAAAGGAAAGCCTTAAAGTCAAGCATCGACGCGGAAATCGGCCAGTCCCTTCAGGGACTTGTGCATCTTGCCCTTCTCGAAACGGAGAGCCTTATGCGTACAATCGAAAAAACGCAAAAGGAAATTGAAACCAGGGAGAACGAGACGGATTCGGTTTTACTGGACAGGCTGAAATTGAAATCAAAAGTTGCTGTCGACAGCATAAGGAGTATTCAAAAATATGCCCAGGTCTTGATAGAAACATCCATAATGAATCTAAACAAAGACAGCGGCGATCTGAACAGAACAATACAGTCCGTGATAAAATATCTTTCACCCATGAAAAAGTTTCAAAATGTTATATTTAAAACCGAATTCAATAACATACCGTTTTGTACTTACGACTCGGAGCAGATACAACATTTGCTGGTTCACCTGTATAACAACGCCGTGGAAGCCAGAAACGACGCTACCGTTTTTACAAGGTCTTTTTATGACGATAACCATGTATTTATAGAAGTTTCGGATAACGGTCCGGGTTTTCCGCCCGAAGTAAAAAATCCTTTCTTCGAAATTATTACTTCAAAGAAAACCAGCTACGGGCTTTATTTATGTAAAAGTATAATAGACAGGCACAACGGACACATAAAGATATTGGAAAGAGATAAAGGCGCTAAACTTCAATTTTCATTACCGGTTTATTAAAAATGACTGATCCTTTTATAAATTATTTCCGGATGCTGTACGATCAGCTGCCTTTCCCGCTTCAGGTAATAAACGAGGAGGGTAAAATTGCTTTTGTCAATAATGCCTTTACATCGCTTTGGGGATATAATTTATCGGAACTCGACGAATATACAATATATAACGATTCCGAGCTTAAAAAAAACGGAGTATTGAACATTATATTAAAAACTTTTACGAGAAAGAATTCCGTATTTATTAACAACTACGCCGATTCGCTGCTTAAAAGCAAAGAGATTACCGTACCCGTTTTTCGAACCAAAATATTTTATTCTTCTCTTGAAAAAAAAGGATTTGTTGTCCTTTTGCACCAGGACGAAACGGAGCTTATTCTTGCCGAAGCCGAAGCAAAAAAAGCACGCGACGGTAATAAAGAAGCCGAAAGATTGAAAGATTCTTTTTTGACTGTCCTGTCCCACGAGTTGAGAACACCCCTGAATATAGTCCTCGGTTATGCTTCGATTATAAAAGAAAGTATGAAGGAGAAATTAAGCTCGGAAGACAAAGTATATCTAGATAATCTTTATAACGGAAGCGAAAGGCTGTACAATACGATAACCCAAATGCTGGAATTCGCACAAATCGAAGCGGGTAATTTCGTGCTGAATACCGAAATCGTGGACATTATGAGCGTACTCAGAAACTGCATCGACATCAACAGTAAGTTAGCCGCCGAAAAAAAGATCGAAATAAAAACTAAATTCAACAGCCAAAAAATATCGGTCGAGGTAGATATTCAAAGCCTGGAAAATGCCGTTAACAATGTATTGAACAATGCGATCAAATTCACACGCCACGGTTTTGTTGAAATTGAAACAGATGTTCTTGAAGATAAAGACCTTGCGGTTATTCGGATAAAGGATTCGGGAGTCGGAATTTCCCCTCATTATCTAGATCATCTTTTCATGCCTTTCAGCCAGGAAGAATCAACGATCGGAAGGAATTACGAAGGCAACGGACTGGGCCTTGCGCTGTCGAAAAGGTATATTGAAAAAATGGGAGGATCGCTTCTGGTGGACAGCATTAAGGGCGTGGGTTCTTCTTTTACGATCACTCTTCCTTTGTCCGCCAACAGGAACAAAGTAAAAGAACAACCGGATGCGGAAGTAAATAAAAATCTACCGAAAGTATTATTGATTGATGATCTCAACGAATCTTCGGCCCTCTTGAATGCATTCGTAAAAAATTTATATGATTTGAAGTTCTGTAATCTGCAGGAATTCAACCTAAAGCTTATCGAAGAAATGGATCCGGAAATAATTATCATTGATGCAAATCAGGCAAACTGGAACGATACACGCAGATTATGCAGGGATATTAAAGATTATAATTCTCGCAAACGGCCCGTAATAGTCATCTCCAGCGAGTATCTGGATGAAAAAATAGAAGAGTTTTATTCTACCGGGGCCGATAAGTTTTTAGTCAAACCGTTCTCCAAAGCAGATATTATTAAAACCATTCAGGAATATACTGTTTAAATAACCGAAAAGCCGCACTTGTTTTATTTTAGCATTAAGCGAGAAGATATTCATATTTAATTAAGGAAACGCCGGTAAAATCGGCCTTCGGCTTTTTCAATAACTTCGAGAATATTTTTAACTGCGCTCCCTAACTTTAAAAACACAGGTTAATTGAGTACTTTTAGAACAACTAAATCATGTAATGGTTAAATTTAAAATATTATTTAATTTATAAAGCTGTTGACATGGATGAGTTAATAAAAAAAGTTCAAAGCGCATATAAAAAATGGGAAAATGATTTTTATTTTAAATCTATGCGGAAATCCGGCAAGGAACGGAAAAATTTTACCACCGCATCGTTTGTCCCTGTTGATCCGCTTTATACGCCCGCAGATTTCTATTGCGGAGAGTATCTTGAAAATGTCGGCTTCCCCGGTTTGTTTCCCTTTACCCGGGGAATACAGTCAACAATGTACCGGGGAAGACTATGGACAATGAGACAATATGCGGGATTCGGGACGGCAAAAGAATCAAACGAAAGGTACAAGTATTTGCTGGCTCACGGTACTTCCGGTTTATCGGTAGCGTTCGATCTTCCCACCCAAATTGGGTACGACAGCGACGATCCCGCTGCGTTCGGCGAAGTGGGGAAAGTAGGAGTTGCGATCGATACCCTTGCGGATATGGAAATTTTATTCAACCAGATTCCTCTTGAAAAAATATCGACGTCTATGACGATAAATGCCTCGGCATCCGTCCTTCTGGCTATGTATATAGCAGTAGCGGAAAAACAAGGCGCTGCAAAAGATAAAATAAGCGGGACAATACAGAACGATATTCTGAAAGAATATATTGCGCGGGGCACGTATATTTATCCGCCGAAAGCTTCGATGAGATTAATAACGGACATATTTAAATATTGCTCCGCTGAAGTACCGAAGTGGAATACAATATCTATTTCAGGATATCATATAAGGGAAGCGGGTTCTACTGCCGCTCAGGAAATAGGATTTACCCTTGCAAACGGAATTGCATACGTGGAAGAAGCCGTTAAAGCCGGACTTAACGTAGACGAATTTGCCGGGAGGCTGTCTTTCTTTTTTAACGCTCACAACGATTTATTCGAGGAAATCGCAAAATACAGGGCCGCCAGAAGATTATGGGCGAAAATTATGAAAGAAAGATTTAACGCCGCGGAAGAGAAATCAATGATGCTCAGATTCCATTCCCAAACTGCCGGTTCCGCTCTCACCGCACAGCAGATAGATAATAATATAATCCGGGTAACAATCCAGGCCCTGGCTGCAGTACTGGGAGGCACGCAAAGCCTGCACACCAATTCAAAAGACGAGGCGCTGGCTCTCCCGACGGAGAATTCGGTAACTACTGCTTTGAGAACTCAGCAGATCATTGCGTACGAAAGCGGCGTAACAAATACGATAGATCCTATAGCCGGTTCCTTTTACGTTGAAAGAATGACCGACGAGATTGAAAAAGATGCTCTGAAATATATTGACCGTATAGATTCGCTCGGCGGTATGATCGGTGCCATAGAAGCAGGTTATGTTCAGAAAGAAATTCAGGAAGCCGCATACAGATTCGAGAAGGAAATTGAAAGCGGCGAAAAAATAGTCGTGGGCGTAAATAAATTTAAAATTGAGGAAGATACCCGTCCCGACCTGCTAAAAATAGATATGAAAGTACAGGAAGAACAGGTTAAATTCCTTCAAAAAGTTAAAAGCGAAAGAGATAATGATAAAGTTGCCTCGGTGCTCTTGAGTCTTCAAACGGCGGCCGGAGGAAGCGGTAACCTGATGCCGTATATAATCGATGCGGTTAAGGCATATGCCAGCGTGGGAGAGATCTGCAATACCCTGCGTAAGATATTCGGCGAATACAAAGAAACGATAGTAATTTAAATTTTTTATTTGCGGCGGTACGGTTTCAACTTATTTAATTTTTAACAATATTTCGTCAACCAATTCCCGGGGACATTAATGCAAGTCACAATGATCGAACACATCGGCATAGCCGTTAAAAACCTTGCGGAATCTATAAGATTCTACGAGGACGTACTGGGATTGAAATGTTATGCCGTTGAGGAAGTAGAGGATCAAAAAGTACGCACGGCTTTTTTCATGATAGGACAAACAAAGATAGAACTTTTAGAATCCACGGAACCATCCGGCCCGATAGGAAAATTTATTGAAAAAAAAGGTGAGGGAATTCATCATCTGGCCTTCAAGGTAACCGGCCTTGAGAAAGTGCTTGCCGAAGTTGAAGCCAAAGGCATTCAACTTATAGATAAAAAGCCGCGTATAGGTGCTGAGAATCTGAGCATAGCTTTTCTGCACCCTAAATCCACCAACGGAGTTTTGACCGAACTTTGCGAAAATAAATAATGTCCTCATAAGCGTCATTGCGGTTGTATTCGGGAGCTTAATGATTTGTTTAATAACCACAGGCGAAATTTTATAAATAGGGAGGACGGCTGACTGTTCTGCCATAATTAGGTAATTACTGTTCTATCTCTATAAGGGAACTTCCATGAATAAATCGGTAAATTGTTGGTTTAGCCCCAACCTTAACAGAGACATGAATATAACCGGCCACGGATACTACGGCTACGCCTTGCTTTTATTTTTAACTTCGGATTCGGAATATCCCGGAAATGAGAATTCCCAAATAATAGATTGCATAAGTAATTTTATAAATAACGGAACTGTTAAGGCGTATACGGTCAATAGTTTCGGAGAAGAGAACCGGATGAAAAAAAACGTCTCCGCCTCCGAGACAGCTTTGCTTCAGCAAAGTTATAATAAATACATCGAAAGCGAAGTAGTCTCTTTTATAAATAAAGACTGCGGCGGAAATGTCCCGATTATTGTATGCGGTGCATCAACGGGTGCTTATCTGGCGGTAAATGCTTTTTTTAGACGTCCGGATTTGTTCGAAGGAGTAATAGGAATGAGCGGTAATTATGATTTAAGGACTTATACCGGAGGCTATTTTGACGATAATTGTTATTTTAATTCTCCGGTTGATTTTTTGCCCAACCTTACGGATGAAAGAATATTGAGAGATATGCATAGTAAGAACATCATTCTCGCCTGCGGACAGGGGGAGAACGAAAATTCCGCTGCGTCTCAAAAATTATCGGCTATTTTGAACGTCAAAAAAATAAACCACTGGCTGGATATTTGGGGGAGCGATATGAACCATGATTGGTTTACCTGGCAAAAAATGCTTCCTTATTTTTTGGAAAATATAAACGTTTGATCTTTATGTCGAAAATAGCAAACAACGATGCAATGACATGGAAAGAATATCTCCGTCAACCGCTCTTAAGGATTGAACTGATGGCAACCTCCGTTTTGTTTATAGCTTCGTTATCGGGGCTGGCGCATTTTCTTAATTTCGTTGAATCTAGAAACGGGATTGTTCTGCCGGACCCCGTACTCAGATTGTTTGCGCCGGTAAATTTAACCTGGCTGACCTTCGGTTTAATATATTTTTCCGTTTTCTTTACCCTTTATTTGAATTATAAAAAACCTGCAAGATTAATGTTTATTATTCAGACATATATACTTGTTATCCTGATAAGAATGGCGGTAATGTATGTCGTTCCCTTTAATCCGCCTTTAGGGATGATAAGGCTGGACGATCCTTTCGTGCAATTCTTCGGAACCGGGCAATTGCTGACGAAAGACCTGTTTTTTTCCGGACACACCGCTCTAATGTTTCTCTTTTTTCTT
>JBJKOY010000102.1:0-25236 GCA_046706945.1 Ignavibacteriaceae bacterium
GCTCTCCGCGGCATATTTAAATATGCATTTAATCAAAATTATATTAATATTAATCCGTCTTTTTTAATAAGGAATCCTAAGTCAAAAAGAAAACTTCCCGAAGTTGCCTCTGAGGAATCCATCTTAATGGTATTTGAAAAAGCCGGAAAATTTAAAGAAGGTTCGGAATTAGTAAAGGTAATTTTTGAAATTTTGTACGGTTCGGCCTTGAGGGTTTCCGAACTGTGCGGATTAAAATACGGAGACCTGGACTTAAATCAAAAAACAATTAAAGTAAGAGGGAAAGGAGGAAAAACCAGAATAGTACCGATCGGAGGGAAATCCCTCGGAGCTATTGAAGAGTATCTGAAAACAAGAAGCAATTTAGTACCGGAAGATCCTCTGTTGGTTAATAAATTCGGTAATCAGGTGTATCCCAGGTTCATTCACAGAATCGTAAACAAATACTTGACCCTGGTTACCGATATTAAAAAGAAAAGTCCTCACGTTTTGCGGCATAGTGCGGCTACACATATGCTTGATAACGGAGCAGACTTGCGTGCAGTTAAAGAAATATTGGGACATGAGAATCTTTCCACGACCCAGATTTACACGCACGTAAGCATAGAGAGACTGAAAAAGGCTTATAAAAAAGCCCATCCTAAATCTTAAAATATAAGAGGTAATCACCATGAATATCACGATAACGGCAAGAAAATTCAAAGCGCACGATACATTAAAAGAATTTATTAATGATGAAGTTCTATCTCTTACAAAATTTAACGATGATATACTCGATGTTGATGTTATTTTAAGCTATCAGAACAGTAAGGACAGCGTAAAAACCGCCGAAATAATATTACAGGTACCGGGTCACTCTTTAACCGCTGCCGAAACTACGGATGATTTTAAAAAATCGATTAACTTTGCCGTTGAAAAAATAGCCCGTCAATTGGAAAAATTGAAAACCAAGAAAACCGTCAGGGTTAAATCATGAAGATCGATCAAAAATCAATCTCAAGAAAAGAATTTATTACGGTTGATTTTTTATATACGAATTCAAAAGAAAAATTTAAGCTGAAAATATTTTCCGACAAGTCAGGTTTTCAAAGAAAAATATACGACCAGGTACTGCACCGGCCCGGCCTGGCCCTGGCCGGGTTTGTGGATTTGTTCTCATATTCACGCGTACAGGTTTTCGGGAATACGGAAATGCGGTACCTGGGGCAGCTTTCGGAAAACGAAAAAAAGATAGCGCTCGACAGGATCTTACACTTCGATATACCCTGCATAATTTTAACCGATAACAACAAGCCCTTTCCCATATTAATTGATTTGGCTAATAAATATCATATTCCCGTCTTCGGCTCGGCTCTCGATACTACCAGATTGGTTTATTTTGTCGGCGATTTTCTCGACGACCAATTCGCCCCGAGGATTTCGATTCACGGCTCGTTTGTGGATGTTTACGGCGTTGGGATGCTTTTTGTCGGAAAATCTGGAATCGGAAAAAGTGAAGTAGCCCTTGATTTGATAGAAAGGGGGCACAGGCTTGTTGCGGATGATGTGATTATTCTAACTAAAAAGGGGGAAGGTATTTTGATGGGATCTGGTACAAATCTTGTTAAACATTTCATGGAAATACGAGGTTTGGGTCTGATCGATATTGAAAAGATGTTCGGTATAAGGGCAATCAGATATCAAAAACGCCTGGAAATAATTATTGAACTGGAAGTATGGGACGATAAAGCGGAATATACCCGAACCGGATTGGACGGTAATTTTGTCTCAATTTCCAATGTAGAAATTCCTTATATCAAGCTGCCGATCTTGCCCGGCAAGAATTTAACCGTAATTTCCGAAGTTATCAGTTTAAATTATTTGCTGAAACATTACGGTTATGATCCTGCAATTTACTTTCAAAATAGATTAAAAAGACGATTAAGAGGAGAAAATGCCGATGTTATTCGAGGAGTCGACTATTTCGAACACGATTTTGAATGATTTCGGTAGAAATAACCTCTTGACAAATTATTCTTTATTTTATACATTCTGCACGCATTTATGAAAAAATTATACTATTTCTCAAAGGCAAAACTTCAATTCATCGAAGTAAAAAACTATAAATCCAAATTAGCCGTATATTTTACCGTCGCGGTGGTAGTTTTTACTTCCCTGATTGTCGGCGGTTATCTGTTAATAGGTTCTTTAACGGGTAACGGCAAAGATATGTGGTCGTTGGAAGAGGAAAACAAAACTTTGAAGGAAAATCTGGATAACATGATGTCAAAGTTCAAACATGTAAATACGCAGCTCGACAGTTTGTCGAAATCCAATAACCAGTTAAGGCTGGCTGCCGATTTACACCCTCTTTCTCAGGACGAATATCAGGTAGGCATCGGCGGCGGTTCGTTTGACAACTCCGTCGATTTTTTAAGAAATCCTACCGAGCTTAAACTAAAAAAAGTTCTGTCGTACGTCGACGAGGTATCCAGGAAAATTGCCTTTGAAAAGGAACAATACAGAGAAATTTCAAACAAATTAAAAGAAAATCAGAAATTGTACAAGGCAATACCGGCAATCAAACCCTGTCCCGGAGAGATTTCTGACGGCTTCGGTATGAGAATGCATCCGATCCTGCATATAAGAAGAATGCACGACGGAATCGATATCGTTGCGGATGTGGGCACGCCCGTGCATGCAACCGGTAACGGTGTTGTTGAGTTTGTGGGACACAGAGGCGGTTACGGACTGGCAGTTGAGATCGATCACGGATTCGGTTATACAACGGTATATGCCCATTTATCAAAGGCATTGGTGAAGGAACACCAAAAAGTGAAGAGGGGACAGATAATAGCCAAAACAGGCGATACGGGATTGTCCACTGGTCCGCACTTGCACTATGAGGTCCATCATAATGGTGTTGCACTTAATCCGGCAAACTTTTTCTTTGGGAACTTCGGATTATTTGAACTTGCAAGTAAGAATTAAAATACAGTGAGGTTTAATTATATGATCTGGACAATTGAATTGGCTTCATATTTAGATGATGCTCCCTGGCCCGCCACGAAAGAAGAACTTATTGATTATGCTGAGAGAATAGGAGCTCCGTATGAGGTTGTGGAAAATTTAATTGAACTGGAAGATTCGGATGAACCTTACGAATCAATTGAAGATATCTGGCCTGACTATCCGTCGGACGAAGATTTCTTCTATAATGAAGATGATTATTAAATTAAGGCGCTGTAAGCGCCTTTTTTATGAATATGAATAAATGGTTTGGAATTTACGGGCAGGAACCGGCAAAACAGATTTTAGATAATATCCTAACCTCGGAAAAAATACCTCATGCTTTTTTATTTCAGGGCGCCGAAGGAATCGGTAAATTTTTTACCGCTTTAAGGTTTGCCCAGTACTTAAATTCGGCGGGAGGGAACGATAATAATAAGGATATTATTTCCAGACATATACAAAATCTGGAAGAACCTTTCGTTAAATATATATTCCCGCTCCCCAGAGGTAAGAACGAGACCGATTCCAGCAGTCCTACCGAGAAGCTTGCTTCGGACGAGCTTGCTCTGATCAGGGAAGAGTTGGAACGGAAAGCGCGTAATCCGTACTATAAGATATCGGTACCGCGGGCCGTCAATATAAAAATCAGCAGTATAAGAGACATTAAAAGGTTCCTTTCCTTCGAATATGCCGATATATCTTACCGCATTATCATTATATCAGAAGCACATCTTATGAGTGAAGAAGCGCAGAATGCGCTGCTTAAAAGCCTGGAAGAACCACCGAGCGGTGTTATTTTTATTATACTTACATCCGTTCCTTCGGCTCTTCGCGAGACAATCCGTTCAAGATGCTGGTCCGTGAATTTTCAGCCTCTCACCGATCAGGACACAGCAAAAATTTTAGTCGAATATTTCGGTACAAACGATAATTTAGCCCGGAAGATTTCTCCCTTTGCGGCAGGTTCGGTGAAAAATGCGCTCGATCTTATTGATAATGAGTTTGAAACCCTCCTTGAAAAGACTATATTTATTTTAAGATATTCTTTCGGCGGAAAGTATCACAGCGCCCTGGAAGAATTCGCTCCGGTTTTAAAAGAAAATAATTCCGATTCCGTCAAACTGATTCTTCAATTGATCCTGACATGGCTTAATGATTTTCAAAAATACAGGTACGGCGGAAGTGAATTATATTTCGGAGATTATACGGAAACTTTGGAAAAATTTATGAAACGATTTCCGGACCTGGATGTAAGCGAAACCGTTTTTAAAATAGATCGTCTGTCCTCCTTATTAAAGAATAACGTAAATTTGAATATTATTATCCTTAATGTCATTTATGAATTATCCTACTTGATACCGACTAAAAAAAATTGAACTTGCGATATACATATTTATATCCCGGTATTTATATCTCTTTAACAGCCGATTTATTTTTTTGATTTCTCCGACAGTTTTTTTAATTGTTTTTATATAACTTTATAATTTGTTTGTAAAAATTTTAATCAAATTAAAAATACGGAGGCAGAATGAAAAAAATAGTTATAACGGAGGCCGTAAGAACTCCCATCGGGGCGTTCGGCGGAAGTTTGGCAAATTTTAGTGCCTCGCAGTTAGGGAGTTTCGCGATTAAATCAGTCCTTGAAAAATCCGGAATAGATCCCGCTTCGATCGACGAAGTTATTTTCGGCAATGTCTTAACGGCCGGACAAGGACAAGCTCCTGCCAGGCAGGCTGCTATACGCGCCGGTTTACCCAATAAAACGGAATGCATGACGATAAATAAGATGTGCGGCAGCGGATTGAAAGCCGTGATGCTGGCTCAGCAGGCAATTCTGTGCGGCGACGCTGAAGTGATAATTGCCGGCGGACAGGAGAGTATGACCAACGCTCCCTATATTCTACCCAAGGCAAGGTACGGATATAAATTGGGCAACGGTGAAGTACAGGATTCAATGATAATCGACGGACTTTGGGATGTATATAATAATATCCATATGGGAGGTTGTGCGGAATCCTGTGCTAGGGATTTTTCTTTTACCAGGCAGCAGCTCGACGAATTTGCCGTCAAGTCGTATGAAAAAGCACTTAATGCCCAAAAGTCGGGAAGGTTCAGAGACGAAATAATTCCGTTGCAGGTAAAAACCAAATATGAAGAAATTACGGTCGATTCGGATGAAGAACCCTCAAAAGTAAATTTTGAAAAAATTCCTAAGCTGAGGCCTGCTTTTGAAAAAGACGGGGTAATTACGGCCGCAAACGCTTCAAGCATTAATGACGGTGCCGCCGCTCTGCTGGTGATGAGCGAAGAAATGGCACTAAAGCTTGGTTTAAAACCTATGGCTGAAATTATAGCTCAAAGTTCCGCCGCAAAGGCTCCGATAGAATTTACTACCGCTCCGGCAGATGCAATCAATAAAGTTCTTAAGAAAGCCGGAATGAAACTGGAGCAGATAGATCTTTTCGAGATCAACGAAGCGTTTGCCGTCGTCTCTTTAGCGGTGAATATACTTTTAGGTTTGGATCCGAATAAAGTGAACGTTAACGGAGGTGCCGTGGCTCTCGGACATCCGATTGGAGCAAGCGGAGCCAGAATACTCGTTACCCTTATCCATGAAATGAAAAAAAGAAATCTGACATACGGATTAGCTTCATTGTGTATAGGCGGCGGAGAAGCATCGGCTTTAATTGTTAAAAATTATTTATGATGAAAGAGGGGATAATAATGAATATTAAAAAAATTGCGGTAATCGGCGGCGGTACGATGGGCAACGGAATAGCTCATGTCTTTGCGCTGAAAAATTTCAAGGTTAGTATTGTCGAACAATCGGAAGAATTAGCCGGAAAAGCTATGGAGACAATAACCAAAAACCTGGACAGGCAATTAAAAAAAGAAAAGATAACCGGACCGGAAAAACAAGCCTGCCTTTCAAATATTTCGAAAATAATCGGTATAGAAAATACGCCGCCGGACTCCGACCTAGTTATTGAAGCTATATATGAAAATAAGGCGGCTAAGCTAAGCCTTTTCGGCAAATTAAATGAAATTATTAAAGAAGATTCTATATTTGCGTCAAACACCTCGTCAATTTCGATAACCGAACTATCGTCTGCGAGCAGGCCCGAAAAATTCATCGGGATGCATTTTATGAACCCGGTACCGGTTATGCAGCTTGTAGAAATTATTAGAGGATATTCAACCGGTGACAGCACTTACAATGCGATTAAGGAAATAACATTAAAATTGGATAAAATACCGGTGGAAGTTTTCGATTATCCGGGATTTATATCAAACAGGATTTTAATGCCGATGATTAATGAGGCGGTCTTTGCTTTGATGGAAGGAGTAGCATCCGCCGAGGACATAGATACGGTAATGAAGCTGGGTATGAACCATCCTATGGGACCTTTGACACTCGCCGATTTTATCGGGTTGGATGTGTGTCTGGCAATTATGGAAGTGTTATACAACGGTTTTAACGACGGTAAATACAGACCTTGCCCCCTGTTAAAAAAGATGGTTGCGGCGAAAAAATTAGGCCGGAAGACAGGAGAAGGATTTTTCAAATACAATAAAGGATAAAATAATACTTGCAGAAGAAAAATAGATTTATACGGATTTCAAGGTATTACGAAGCAAAAATTACTCGATTTTTCAAATCTTTTTCATTTTCACAAGAAACTTACCTATTGCTGCTGGGCGGAATTATAGGAGTGCTCTGCGGGTACGGTGCGGTAGTTTATAAAGATGCGATTAAATTGATCAAATACATATTTTTCGATATGCCAGGAGCTTTTTGGGGAGTAAAGACGTTAATCGGATATATAACTATTCCTACATCCGTAATACTTGTATCGATACCGGCGATTGGAGGACTGCTGGTTGGTTTAATGGCTAAGTTTTTCCCCGGGGCGAAAAAGGGTGAGGGGATACCCAAAGCAATCGACGCGGTTGCATCGAGAGGCGGTGTAATAGAAGGCAGTACGGGGTTCTTAAAAACGCTAGGGTCCGCAATTAGCCTTGGTACCGGAGGCGCAGGCGGTAACGAAGGTCCGGTTGTAATGATGGGATCTTCGATTGCTTCTTCATTGGGAAGGTATTTGTCTGTTTCACCTGAAAGACTTAAGATACTTGTCGGATGCGGTGCTGCTGCCGGTCTGGCGGCCGCATATAATGCTCCGCTGGGCGGAGCATTATTTTCGATGGAAATTATACTGAGGACCTTTAATGCAAAATCCTTTAGTCCTATAATAATTGCTTCTGTTTTTGCAACCGTAATTTCCAGGACATATCTGGGAAGGGAGCCGGCTTTTAAAACTTCCACATTCTCGTTAACCACTAACTATGAATTCATTTTTTACGTAATTCTTGGCGTTCTGGCCGCATTTACGGCAGTATATTTTGTAAGAAGTTTTATGGCAATAGATGAATATTTTGACCTTAGGGAAAAAATACCGGTCTGGTTGAAACCGGCAATCGGCGGATTATTTGTAGGCTTAATCGGATTATATCTGCCGGGAATATTCAGCTTCAGCGAAGCCGCGGTCGATAACACGATATTCAATGCCACACCTTTCTTGATTCTTGTATTATTGCTGTTTTTTAAGCCGCTTGCTACAGGCTTAACAATAGGTTCGGGCGGTAACGGGGGAACTTTTTCGCCGAGTATATTTACCGGAGCAATGCTGGGAGGAGCATTCGGACAGGCAGTTAATTACTTTTTCCCGTCAATTACGGCACCTCCCGGAGCATATGCTCTTGTCGGAATGGCTGCGGTTGTTGCCGGTACGACGCACGCTTCATTGACTGCCCTGATAATGGTTTTTGAAATGACCAATAATTACAGGATTATCCTGCCTTTGATGTTAACCATTATAATTTCCACCACCATTTCAAAAGCTATTTTAAAAGGTTCTTTATATACGCTTAAATTCGACAAAGAAGGCAAAGGAATCGATATTTACGGTAGGAAAATTTCGGTATTAAAAAATATGTTCCTTAAGGATATTATTGAGCACAGCGACGATATTGTTCACGAGAATTTTTCGTTTCAGCAGATCTTGGCATCGGTAAAAAAATCCAAGTATAATAATATCCTGGTCATGAACAATAATAAACACCTTGTCGGGCAAATATCTTTTCAGGATTTGCGGACTGCGATATTGGACGACGAAACCCGAAGTATAGTCGACTTTCTGGTAGCCGGGGATCTAATGACTAAGGAATTGATTACAGTAACAAACGAAAAGAACAGCGAAACGGCCCTTGACTTAATGGAAAAAGAAGACCTGGATTATCTGCCGGTTATTGATAAGACTACAGGAGATTATCTGGGCATCGTATCCAAAGAAACAATTCTGAAAAAATATCAGAATGAATTGTTCATCCAGCAAAGCGAGCAGGATTTGGCTCTGGGGTGACAAGAATTGATGAGCACATTTTGAAGATGGTAAATATTGATTAGCCGCAAGGGACCAAGTTAATAATGCATTCCGAAATCAAATTGTCCGATAATGTATATTATGTAAACTTATCACCATGTTTCTGCTACTCCTCTAATATATTTAATCGAAATAATTCATCTCTAGAATAATATAATCCCCTATTTGCAGATTATTAAATATATAGGTCTGACTTCTACGAAAAAGCAAAGTTGCAACTCAGCTAAAGTTCCAACTTAACTATGGAATTGCGATTCCTTTATTTAAAATAAGTTAGAACTCATTAATTCATTTTAATTATAGTATTGACTTTTAAGCTGCTAAACGATAAATTATTTACTGCTTAAATAATCAAGGATGTCTTCTCAAGCTCGAAACTTAATCGAGAAGTTTGCCTTAGAATAACATTAAAAGAGGGATCCCCATGGCAGAGCTTAAAATAAAACAAGACTTTTCTGTTTATATTTTTGAATTCCCGGATTCTTATACCTATCTTCAATTTAAAGATAGATTTAAGATGCTTTCTAAAGAATCCGGCGTACATAGAGGTTATAATTCTGTCAAAGTTCCCCGTGATTCACGAATTGGGGACTACTCCAAAGTTTACCTTTTCTTGATGCACGACGACGTGGAGTCTTATCACGACCTCTTTGATCAGTTTAAGCATTTTATGAAGGGAGAATTGAATAAGGAACCAGTTATTGATCTGTATACGCTTTTCCGCGACAAGAATATGCCTTTAAAACTGCCGGATTTAGAAGCGCATTTTATATAAATATTCGGAACGGATTCTCTTAAGATAGCAGCATTTTACTTACAACTCATATTAACCTGGCAAGGAAATAACGCGCAAAAAAATTTATAGTATTAAGCGAAATTATTATTTTATGCGGTTCTGTATAGTTCCCATATTATTGCATACCGCTTAGCTTCAGTATTATCCATAAGACTACAATAATTAGAATAATCCATATAACCGGGTTTCTCTGTTTTTTTTTATGCTTAAGCTGTTTTGAGAATCCTAATTTTCTTTTCTTTCTTTCTTTCTCGTCTGCCTCGGGTACATAATACCTAGGCGTATAATCAAATACACGGTGAGCCGGTTTTTTCATAAACATAATTGCACCTTACGGTTTAGTTCTCAAATATTGCTGAGACAAACAACTTAGGATCGAAATCTTGCAAATCTTCAATTCCTTCACCTACACCAATATATTTAACCGGTATTTTTTGCTTCGCGCATATCTGAAAAACGACCCCGCCCTTGGCGGTACCGTCCAATTTAGTTATAACCAAGCCGCTTATTTCCGTTACCTTAGAAAATTCTTCAGCCTGCACCAGGGCGTTCTGACCGGTATTTCCGTCAAGTACAAGCAGAGTCTCGTGCGGAGCGCCCGGGATTACTTTCCCGATTACTCGTTTTATTTTGCCTAATTCTTCCATCAAATTAGCTTTATTATGCAGACGACCGGCAGTGTCAATTAAAACTACGTCGTATCCTTCGTTTTTAGCCTTGCTTACCGTATCAAACGCAACGGAGGAAGGATCGGAACCCTGGTTTCGCCGGATAATCTCAACGCCGGCTCTTTCAGCCCAAATTTCCAATTGTTCGTTAGCAGCAGCCCTGAATGTATCGGCTGCCCCCACAATAACTTTGGAACCGGATTTTTTGTGGTTATGAGCTAGCTTGCCGATCGTTGTTGTCTTCCCTGCTCCGTTAATTCCTACAACTAAAACCACGAAAGGTTTGTTCCCGGATACTGCATTGTATTTGGGATCATCGGAGACAAGTACTCCGGTTAATTCGTTTTTAACAACCTGAATAATGTTAAGATTCGAACGGTCTTTATGATCCTTTAACCTGATCCTGGCTTTTTCAATTATCCTTTCGGTTGTTTCGAAGCCGATGTCTGAGGTTATAAGTATCTCTTCAATTTCATCCAGAGTCTTGTCGTCTATTACCGCTTTACCGCTTATTGTTTCCGTAATAGTATTAAACAATTTATTCCTGGTTTTTTCCAGGCCTGATTTTAATTTATCAAAATTTAGATTTTTAAATAGACCCATAATTCTTTTTCGTTAAAAATTCCTTTGCCCTTATAAAATATCCAATTAATGAAGCAAAAATTAAGAAAATACTGATATAATAAAGTGTCATAAACAACGGGTTATATTCACTAATGTTTAATAATACCAGAATGATTACTATACCGATTGATATGACGGTGATTTTGCCGAGTACGTTTGAAGGCAGGATTCGTCCCAGTTTCCTTGAGACAATAATTCCGCCGCATAGAATTAAAAAATCCCTGGCAATTATCATAATAAAAAAATAAGCAGGTATATCTCCGGTCAGCATCAATTTTATAACTACAACAGCTATGGCAATTTTGTCGGCCACCGGGTCTATTATTTTTCCGATCTCGGTCACCTGGTTGTTTCTTCGCGCAAAATACCCGTCAAGTATATCCGTTAAAGCTCCGAACAGACACAGAACAATGACAACAATCCTAGTTGATCCGTAGTTCAGATTATCCATTAAAATCCACAGCGGTACGGCCAAAAGCAATCTGCTGAAGCTTAGGAAATTTGATAAAGTATATATTTCTTTTGAAGTAAATTTCTTCATTTTATTACGGCAAATTTACCTATTTTTTCGTCAACTTCTTTATCTTGATCATTTAATTTTGTAACACGGTAGATATAGATTCCGGAATTCAAGCTGTTCCCTTCCTCATCCCTAAGGTTATAAACGACCCCGCCGCTGCCGCTTTTATCTTCCAGTTGATTGATCTTCCTGCCGTTAATATCGAAAATTGTTATATTGCTTCTCTGTGGGAGATTGGCGAACGTAATGCTCCCTTCCCCGCCGTCGATCCTTGCAGGGCTGGGATAAACATAAACAGCTGACAGGTCATTCGCAAATTTTGTAAGGACGATGTAACCGCCCGCTCCTGAATTTATTTTAATATGACCGCTTTCTTCCGACGAATATATGTCGGTTAATCTTAAAGTATATTCAATTCCTACGGAGCCTACGGGCTTAGCTCCCTTCAAACTTAGAATAACGGTTTGCCGGTTAGCGGAAATTTGAATGCCTGTTACGTTGTTGGAAGGAGAAAAAACGTAATTCGAATTATCGGCTGCCGTTGTTGAATCAGCGGGCATGTTGAAATCTATTTCAATTTTGTAGGGATCGATAATTTCGTGGGACTTAACATAAAACTCCTTCCGGACCGGATAAATTTTTACCGAAAAGACAGCGGTATCCGGGATTACGGGAGAGCCGTAATAATCGGTTAGATTTTGTACTGAAAGCGTATAACTGCCCTCGGGAAACGGCTTGTCAAAATTAAGAAGGTAAGAGTACTGGCTGTTCGCGGCAATTGAATTGGGGTAACCGTAGCCGCCGACCGAGAAAGCAAGCAGGTTATCTATCTTTGTATTAATTCTGCCAGAAAATTTAACCGTAACGGATTTATCGGAGCTGCTGTATACCGAGTCCATCTCTATCGGGTTATGTATAAAAACTTTCACCGTATTGCTGAAGCCGGACAAAGGAATTTTATTACTGCGGTCGAATGCTTTCACAGCGTAATAATAATTATTATTCAAAGCTACGCTGTTATCGGTATATTGATTGAACCCTGTAGAATCTATCAGAGAAAGAGCCCCGCCCGTTCCGCGGTAAATATAAAATTTCTGCGCATTCCCGGACCAGTTCAGCTCGGAGGAATTCGAATCTACACCGAATCCGGTTAGATCATAAGGCGCCGGGGTTATATCCGATGTAACGAACTCGGAAAACGTAATTCCCTTAGATGTAGGAAAACCGATTTCTTTAACTCCGTCTTTATTCAAATCGCCCGCAAAGACCGACGAGGAATTAATATTTTCTTTGAAAGAAATTATCCGGCTGGTGCCGTCTGCGTATTTGAATATATATGAATACGGGAAGACGAACAGAATCAATTCGTCCCTTCCGTCATTGTCAATGTCGGCAAACCTTATACTGTTCTCGACGTTGTTGAAGGAAGAATTAAATTCATCGGAAGGGTTCACCAGCATCTGATCGTACACAGTTCGGAGCGTGTCGTTGTCAAATTCAAATATCATCAGCTTATAAAATGGTACGGTGTCTGTTCCTTCAGGTGATTTAAGCAATACCGCAAGGTCTTTTTTACCGTCTCCGGTATAATTACCCGCCGCAATAAAAGCGGACGAACTTTCGAGGCCGGTCCGGATAGTTTTATCCTTCGTGAAATTTCCGGGACCTTCAACTTTATAATCGAATATATCGCCGTCTTTATCCGCCATCCATATCTCGTTCTTCCCCGAGCCGTCTATATCGCCAATTATTGCATGAGGCGCATCCAGGTAATTTCCCCCGCTTCCCTTTTCCGTAAAATTTACCAGTTCAACCGGAGGCGAAAGTGAAAGATCGTTATTTACGCTCCGGATGACGAACGAAGTATCGCTGTTGACGGCCAGTATTTCCGTTCTGTTGTCGCCGTATAAATCTGCGGCCGCAATCGGCCAGAACTTACCCGTCGTATCGGCAAATTTCTCCGTAAATCTGCCGGAGTTGACTGAGTCCTGTTCGTCGATATAGCCGGCATACACCAAATATGTTAACAGGTCTTTTTTACCGTTATTGTTGAAATCGCCCACGCTCTTGACGATCCTGCCGGGTAAAGAATCGACTTTTATGAATCCGTTCCCGTTAAAATGATAAATGAAGGTTGTGGACGGGTTATCATTGGGCCTGAGAAAGACATCGCTCGAATCTTTCGATATTATTGCCGCAGGATCTTTATAAATTTCTCCAGCAGGAAGACCGTAAGGTTCGATCTTTTCAAAGCCGAAATCGGCATTGATTCCGGTATTTATTTTTATATATGTCCCGTTACCTGGATATAAAGCTTTCTTCCCGACAAGGTTGTCCGCCTCGAAATATATATCGTAATCGGTATTAGGGGTCAGCAATCCGGTCGGTATAAAGCCGTAATGATCTTTATTTACGAATTGGATATTGGTCGCAAAACCGTCCAGGGTTATAAAGTTAAAGTTGTTACCGCCGCTTTTACCGTAAAACATCTTCACCCTCGATAACTGGTTTACCGAAACCGATGCCGTTATCGTCGGATTGCTCCCGTATAAAGCAGGTTGAATGTAATTTAATTTTAATTGCGGCGGGTTTTTCTGTATATAAAAATTTACCCTTTCTTCGGAAGGAATACCGTTGGAGGTATTAACCAAAAGCCTCAGGCAATATACGGTATCCGGCAAAGCGGATGTATTTATCGTATAAATATTTTTATTGTCGAACTGATAATCGCCGTTTTGAATTAAGACGGTCCAGTTCCCGGGGTTTAATCCGGTACCCATGTATAGGTTGTAACTGCTGAAATAAGCCGATAAAACGGAGGCATTGACTGTTAAGCTGCTGGAGTCTGTGGCAAAATCCTGCGTAGGTGTATTAAACTTGATTACGGACGGAGCCAGAACCGATAGAGCCCTGAAAAGGTTCAGCCTTCCGGCCCCGCTGTGTTCGTCCCATCCCGGGCTTTCGATATCGTCTGCAGTTGATTTTATTATTTGTTTGACTTCTTCGTTTGTGAAATTGCGGACGGATAAGATCAATCCCGCTGCCGCGGAAACAAAGGGAGCCGACGCCGACGTCCCGCTTACGTTTGAGTAGCCTCCGCCTTTCGCCGTTGAAAGGATATCGGTTCCGGGCGCCACCAGGTCCAGCGTCGAACCGTAGCTTGACGAAGCCGCTACGTAATCGTCCCTAGTTGAATTACCTACGGAAATAACTTCGGAATATCCTGACGGATAATGTTCTTCTTCGTCGCCCGAATTTCCGGAACTGGCTACAAGCACCACTCCCCTGTCGTACGCATATTTAATTACGTCTTTCAGAACATATGAAAACTGGGTATCTCCGAAGCTCATATTTATAACTTTTACCCCCATTTTAACTGCATAAAGAATAGCCGCGGCAACATCGTCTTCTTCGCCGTACCCCGATGGATCAAAAGCGCGCAGGTTTAAAATTTTAATATTCGGTGCAACTCCCGCAATCCCTATTTTGTTGTTTGTCTGTGCAGCTATTATTCCTGCTATTAACGTACCGTGGCCGTTCTCGTCCATCGGATTATTATCCCAGCCCAAATAATCTCCGTTCGATGAATCAAACGGGAAACCTCTTCTGTCCGTAAAATCCCATCCCATGTAATCGTCGATGAAACCGTTTCCGTCGTCGTCGATGCCGTTATTTTCTTTATTCTTTCCGTTACCGTCGGTACCCGTTTCGCCCGGATTTATGTAGATCTTATTTTTAAGATCCGGATGCAAATAATCGATGCCTGTATCTATTACGCCTATCAGTACGGTGTCGGAGCCTTCGGTTATATTCCATGCATCGAAAGCATCTATTTTGCCGAGAGCCCACTGCTGGGATACCAGGCTGTCGTTAGCGGTCGAGTCGATTTTATAAACATGATCAGGTTCTATGTACTGTATTGAAGGGTCCGATTCTGCAAGCCGTACAAAATTTTCGGCAGCGGCATTTGTTGTAAAAGTTACTTTCACTATTCTGGACAGGTTCTCATCCGATTTGCCGAGATCGTCGGCAAAATAACCAGCGGAAAAATCTGCTTTGTTCATTACAAGCGGCGCAGTCTCACCGAAGAATTGCCTGGTTGAAATTTTTTGTGAAATTTCGGCCCTGGGAACTGAATTTTTATATTTAATAAAATAAGTAGTCTGCGCTGGAGTAAAACCGCTAATCAGCAATATGCAAATAATAATTGCATACGCTTTAAATTTCATATATTTCTTTTTTAAAGGTAGCATCTATATCGGTAGGATATTCTCCGGAAAAACACGCCGTACAGAAATTGCCCGGGCCGGCTTCCGAAACCGCTTCCAGCATTTCGTCTATCGTTAAATATTCCAGGCTGTCTACACCCAGATATCTCTTAATCTCGCTTATATTCCCGTGCATCTGGTTGGCTATCAATTCGTCTTTGCTGGGGAAATCCATGCCGTAATAACACGGGTGCATAATTGGTGAGGATGAAATTCTCAGATGAATGGCTTTAGGTCCTGCTTCTCTAATAAGCCCGACCAGCTGTTTTGAGGTTGTACCCCTTACTATCGAATCGTCTACTATTACGATCGTTCTGCCTTCGAGGACGCCTTTAACAATATTGAATTTTATTCTTACCCCGATTTTTCTTTTTTCCTGGCCCGGCTGTATGAATGTCCTCCCGATATAATGGCTCCGGATTAAACCTATTTCAAGCCTTGAATTCACTCCCTGCTTTTCCAATTCGGTTTGATACCCCAGGGCCGTGGTATTTGAGCTGTCCGGTACGCTTATCACGATAACTTTTTCCCCGTCTTCATCTACTACGGGATATTTTTTTGCGAGCATTTTTCCCAGCCTGCGTCTCATCTTATCCACATTATGTCCGAAAATAAAACTGTCTGGTCTCGAGAAATAAATATATTCGAATATGCAATGGCTCTTCGGCTGAATTTCTTCTTTTATTCGGTAGGATTTAATCTCGTCATCCGCTTTCACATCTTTATCTATTACGACTAGTTCACCGGGTTCCACTTCTCTTATAAATTTTGCAGCCATAATATCGAATGCGCATGTTTCCGATGCGATAACGAAAGATCCGTTTATCTTGCCTATTGCCAGCGGCCGGAAACCGTGCGGATCTCTGGCGCCGATTAGTTTATCGTCCGTAAGTATGGTAAGGCAGAATGCGCCTTCAACCCTTGCCAGCGCTTCCCGGATCTGTTCTATTTGATCGTTGAGTTTGCTTCTGGCTATTAAATGGAGAATAACTTCGGTATCGCTTGTGGTTTGAAAAATTGCGCCTTCGTTGACCAGTTCTTCCCTTAGTTCCTTTGCGTTTGTCAGGTTGCCGTTATGAGATACCGCCAGATTACCCAAACGGTAATTCACTACGAAAGGCTGTATATTTTTAACCGACTTCGAGGAGCCTGTGGTAGAATAACGGTTATGTCCGATTGCGGCGCTGCCCGAAAGAATATTCTTAAAAATATCATTATCCGGAAACACCTCTGTTACTAGGCCTTCTCCTTTGTGAACGTTGAAATGCGGTTTCCCGTTCTCATGGAAGGCTCTTGTTACTATACCGCTTGCTTCCTGTCCCCGGTGCTGCAGGGCAAGCAGACCGTAATAAGAATTTATGGCGGCTGACTCGTTGTCAAATATTCCGAAAATTCCGCAATGGCATTTGGGTTTATCAGATTGTATATTCATAAGGCTCGTTTTATAAAAAATATAATTACAAAGTTAAAAAAATTTTTGCACCTGAAAAAATAGGTTCATTATTTAAAATTATAAAGGTACATTTTATAACACATTCTAAATATAATTCGGCCTTTATCAGAAGTAAGTACTTACAACCAACCAAAAAGGTACCGCAATGAAATCGACGGCGTTAAAAATTCGTGAGATTGTAGCCTCAGCAAAAAGCGAACTGTTGAAAATAACCCCGGAAACAGCAAGTCAAAAAATTAATGCTTCAACATGGTCGAAGAAGGAAATACTGGGACATCTCATAGATTCGGCTTCAAACAACCATCAAAGGTTTGTGAGGGCGGCTCAAGACGATGCGCTTGATTTTCCGGCTTACGATCAGAACAAATGGGTAACCGTCCAATGCTATAACGAGATGAACTGGTTTGAGCTGATAAATCTATTTGCGTTGTATAACGTTCATCTCAGCAGGATTATCGAATATTTTTCTCCGGATATGCTTAACAACCTCTGTAATATAGGCAAAGAAAAACCCGTAACCCTGGAATATGTTATTGATGATTATGTGGTTCACCTTGAACATCACATTGAAAAAATCCTGGAGTAGCAAGGCAAAAACGTTTTGCCGGTTATTTTAAAAGAATCAGCTTCTTTATCCCGGTAAAATTTCCCGCGCGCATTCGGCAGAAATAAACACCGCCGGGAAGCGAATCGCCGTCGAATTTTACAGTGACAGTAATTATGTCCGATATGCTTTGGAAAACCTAGTGATGCAAAATAAATGAAAGAGGTCCTTCTGGGTATTTTTACACTCGGTTGAGTTTTGGGAATTTTAATTTATTTTCGGTGAAATAGGAAAATGTTGAAAGATAAAAAAAGAGGTATTTGAACCGTTTTTTTAGTCGGAACGGTGGGATTTGAACCCACGACCACCTGAACCCCATTCAGGTACGCTACCGGGCTGCGCCACGTTCCGAATTTTATAATTTCGTAACCAGAACTTCTAAAAAACTTTTTATTTCTTCAAGGTCTTTTTTTAATGACAACTTATCCTTTTTTGTATTATCATGCAAAGATACCGAAGCCTCCAAAGTTTTTGCTTCGATTTCAACTGAAGGTAATGTATTTTCCGGACTATATTTCTCCAGGATTTTTTTTGCTCCTTCTATAGTGTATTTTTTCTCTCTCAGTAATTCTTTTATATGCAGGATCAGCTGAATATCCTTATTGGTATATATCCTGTTTCCCGCCCTGTTTTTTTGAGGTTTCAACTCTTCGAACTCGGTTTCCCAGTACCTTAAAACATACTGTTCAACTTCAGTTATTTTACTAACTTCGCTTATGGAATAATAGAGTTTTTTTATCGAAAGATTTTTCATTCTTCCTCAAAAATATTTGAAAGAAAAATAAGTAATTGCAGTTTCAATATCAACATTAAGCATGTTAAATGAGCAGCAACTTTAACTAAAACTTATAATTCATTCTCCTTTTTAACAATTTCAATAAGTTCGCTTATGTCGTTCAATTCATAATCCGCACTGTGTGATAGGGTATTAAAGGTATCGCCGTAACGCGCAAATGCGGTTTTCATGCCGACCTTTTGTGCTCCCACTATATCTCTCTCAGCCCAGTCCCCTACCATAAGAGCTTCTCCGGGAATGACATCCAATTTGTCTAATATCATTTTGAACGGCGCCGCATCGGGTTTCCTGACACCGGTATCTTCAAATGTAACCACCTCATCGAATAAATGATGAAAATTTAAATAAGCAAGCCTTAACCATGCTTCTTTTACGGGAGCATCCGATACTATTCCCATTTTAATCCCTAGTTTCAATAATTGATGTAAAGTCGGGTAAACATGGGGATAAGGTGTCAGGGCCGCCTCCCTGGCCCTTCTGTATGCCACTATACCAGCAGATAAAATTTTGTAATCCACCTTTTTCAACACTCTTTGCAGGAACACATCGAAAACCTGCTGGTATTCTATGCCCTGCTCTTTATAAATCTCGTCTATTATTTTGCCGGCCTGCTCGTAGGTTAAAGTCAAACCGCTGTCGATCATGGCCGGGATAGCTTCCTCAATAGCTACCCGCTTCATTTTCATGAAGTCTACAAGCGTATTATCAAGATCAAAAATCACCGCTTTTATCAAAGCTTCAGCCTTTTCTTTTATTGATTAATAATTTTAGAAGGAAAACGCCGGCTAAGTAACTATTTTCTTTAAATCCGGAAATGTAACCGTCACAACCGGAAGCAGTTATAAGATTTTGCCTGAAACTTTCTCTATTAACTAAATGCGACAAGTGTACCTCCACTTTGGGCAGTTTGCAGTCGGCCAAGGAATCTCTTATAGCCACGGAAGTGTGGGCATATCCGCCCGGATTTATCAGTATCCCGTCGAACTTTTCCGGAGCATTCTGGACAATCCCGACAATCTCTCCCTCGATATTCGACTGGTAAAAAGTGAAATCTGCATCCGGGTTTTCGTCTTTTATCAATTTTTCCAATGATTTTAAAGTAATAGTTCCGTACTGATTTTCCTCTCTTGATCCGAGCATATTAAGGTTGGGACCGTTAATTACCAGTATTTTCATTTTGACTCCGCCATTTCGTCAATGATCTCTCTAATTCTTGGGGTTAAATATATTTGGTCGATTCCGAGTTCTTTTAGTGCCATTGATAATATCATTACTTTTCTCTGTAAGTTTGCGGTTTTATTAATTACAATTACCTTATTTTCTTTCAAAAGGCAGTAACCGCCTTTAAAATCCCCCTTTTCGAACCTGACTTCGGCACCTAGCTGGGAAGCTAATGCTTTAAGATCCTGTATTATTTCTTCGAATTCCTTTTCTTTCAGCTTCATATTTTAATTTGTTTTTTTTCTCAAAGGCTTAAAAAGCAATAGGAAAATTGCAGCTCCGTAACAAAAAAGTTCGATAACCGGGAAGCTGCTTAGTGAGTTCATTCTTTTAATATAAAGATTAAAGACTTCATCTACCTTGAAATTTTGCATTGCAACAATAGAATAAATCTTTGCGTCAATCGATAACAAATATATTTCGAAAGGTAAAGTGACTGCTATAATCATAGTAATTATAAACAGCCAGCCGTTCTCTTTTAAACTTATTTTTGAGGTCAATAAAAAAGAAAAATAAGATAAAATAAATATTATGTACAGGATTCCGTTTAAAAACAGCAATGAATTAAGTATAGTAAAAATTCCCGGTAAATTTTGATCGTTTACATACCCTGCCATCTGAAAATGATGGCCTTGAAACAACTGGTAAACTGCCGTTAAACGCATCAAATTGCCCCCAAGCCAAAGCGTTCCGGCGGAAACGGCAACGAATAATAATACTTTTGAAAAAAAACTGATGTTTTTCATAAATTATAATTATTATTGTGTTCGAAAATAAGAAAAAAATATGATTATTGCTTCAATAGATATAGGAACAAACACGGTTTTACTTCTTGTCGCCGAAGTTGATCCGGTAACTAAAAATATTATCCCGCTGGAAAACCGCTACATGCTGCCGAGAATAGGAAAGGGTTTGAAGCCGGGAATGCCGATCATGCAGGATAAAATTTCCCGTTTAACGGAAATATTGACGGATTATAAAATTATTGCGGACAGCTATAAATGCGAACATATAATTGCTTCTGCTACAAATGCATTTCGAATTGCTTCAAATGCAGGCGAGATAGTTTCCGGCATCAGCAATAAATTAAATATCAATATCGAAATAATACCGGGAGAAGACGAAGCAATGTATTCTTTCTGGGGCGTAACAGGAACGAATCCATCTGACGAAAATAGCCTTGTTATCGATATCGGGGGAGGAAGCACCGAAATAGTATACGGGCTCAGGGACAAGGTCCTGTATAAAAGAAGCTTCGAAATAGGAGCAGTTAGTGCTACAGAATCGATTTTACACCATGCTCCCCCTACTGCCGAAGAAATAGATAGTTTAGCCGACGCGGTTAAATTTGTTTTTAATGATCATGAATTCGAAAATTTCGAAGTTCAGAAAGCAATCGCTATTGCAGGTACGCCCACTACTTTAGCGTGTATAAAAATGCATTTGAATAATTTTGATGAGGAATTGATTGAGGGAAGTACAATTACTTACCCGGAATTAAAAGAATTAGTTGAACGATTGAAACTTTTAACTCCCGAACAGATATTACTAAACTTTAAGGCCGTTGTAAAAGGAAGGGAAGATATTCTTTTAGGCGGCAGCTATATTTTATTAAAATTACTAAACTTATTCAATTTAGATGAAGTGTTAGTTAGTACCAAAGGGATCAGATACGGTGCGGTGGTAAATTATATAAATAAATTAATCTAGGGATTTCTATTTTGTAATATTGTATCTTTAACTTTGTTATCGGGAAGCTGCTCCCGGTAGTCCAGAGTATAATGGAGCCCGCGGCTTTCTTTTCTCAATCTAGCTGATTTAACGATTACATGGGCGCATGCTACAATATTTCTTAGCTCAAGCAGTTCTTCGAATATTTTAGTCTTCTTATAAATAGTTTCGGTTTCCTGAAAAATATTGTGCAGTCTGACCGCAGCGCGTTCCAGCCTTTGATTGGACCTGACGATGCCTACATAATCCCACATCACCTGTTTGACCTCTTTCTCGCTGTGAGTTATCAGGACTTTCTCATCGGCAGACAGAGTTCCGGAATCGTCCCAGTCCGGTATTGCCGGGATTTTTGATTTATTGGATTTTAAAAATTCTTTAATATTTATAGAAGCCCTTTCGGAAAAAACGACGGCTTCGAGCAATGAATTACTGGCAAGCCTGTTGGCCCCGTGAACGCCGGTCATGCTTACTTCGCCGCATGCATATAATCCTTTCAAAGAAGTTCTGGCAGATTCGTCAACCGTTATACCGCCGCATGCATAATGCGCAGCAGGTACTACGGGTATGAGATCCTTGGAGATGTCGATTCCGGATTTCAGGCAGTTATTATAAATATTTGGGAAATGATCAAGAATGTCCTCTCTTCTTTTATGCGTAATGTCCAGATATACGTATTCGTCTCCCCTTTTTTTGAGTTCGTTGTCTATCGCCCTAGCAACTATGTCTCGCGGGGCAAGTTCTTTTCTAGGATCGTACTTATCCATAAATTCGCTGCCGTCTTTTGTTCTAAGGATCCCGCCGAATCCTCTAACAGCCTCTGATATCAAAAATGCCTGCGAACCGAGATTATTTCCTTTTGCGGAATTGTAAAAAGAAGTGGGATGAAACTGGATAAATTCCATATTCCCCAGTTTTGCGCCTGCCCGGTATGCCATGGCATATCCGTCGCCGGTTGCGATAGGAGGATTAGTGGTATGCAGGTAAACCTGCCCGAGTCCTCCGGTAGCCAAAACCGTTGCGGCGGAGGAAATTTTTATTACTTCGTCGCTTGCGCAGCAAAGTACGTAAGCACCCCAGCAATTTCTGTTCTTAAGAGGTTCTGCTTTCAATTTCTTCACGTTATGTTCTGTAAGCAAATCTATTGCAACCGCATTTTCGATTATCCGTATGTTATTATTTTCAAGAACTTTTGCAATTAAAGCGCGCTCAACTTCCTGCCCTGTCAAGTCTTTTGCATGAACGATCCTGGGCATCGAATGACCGCCTTCCCTGGCTAGATCCAGTTTGCCGTTTTTCAGAGTAAATTCCGTACCTAGTTTTATCAAATCTTTTATCCTTGACGGACCTTCTTTTACGAGAATCTCAACGGTTTTGGGGTTGCATAAACCGGCTCCGGCTATGTGGGTATCCCGAATATGCTTTTCGAAAGTATCGCTTTCGTCTATAACCGAGGCAATGCCGCCCTGAGCATAATTCGTATTCGAATCGCTCATTCCTTTTTTCGTAACCAGTATTACTTCGGCATATTCTGAAATTCTGAGAGCCGCGTACAATCCCGCGATTCCGCTTCCTATAACTAAAACGTCCGTTTTCATGATTAATATTCTGTCTTTAAGGTTTCGTGAAGAGTAAATAAAAAAAAGTCGATGTTATCCTTTGTTGCTATCAGAGGAGGTAAAAGTCTAAGCACCTTTTCATTTGTGCAATTTATCAGAATTTTTCTTTCGCGCATTTTATCGACGAATCCGGAGCAAGGATCGATTAGTTCGACGCCTATCATAAAACCCTTACCCCTAATTTCTTTAATTTTGCCCGGGAATCTTTCTTTAAGTTCGTTTAATTGGTTAATAAAATAATTTCCCAGTTCGGCTGTATTTTCCATTAAACCATTCATGTAAACTTCTTTTAATACGATAGTTCCCGCCGCACAGCTCAAGGGATTTCCGCCAAATGTAGTGCCGTGGTTTCCCGGCGAAAAAATCTCTTTGAAATCGCTGCTTGTAAGCAGTGCTCCGAGCGGCAAACCGCCGCCGATGGCTTTCGCCGTAACGATAATATCGGGAGAAATGTTGAAATGGTTAAATGCATACGGCATTCCAGTTCTTCCGGTGCCGCATTGAATTTCATCGGCTACAATTGCAAAACCGTGTTTCTTTTTCAGTTCGAACAATTTTTCAGCAAATTCACCGGATACCAGATTGACGCCACCTTCTCCCTGGATAAATTCAATGAAAACCGCTGCCGTATTCGAAGTTATTTTTTTGCTCAAATCTTCAGAATCATTGAAGGTTATAATTCCGAAATTGGATAAAAAAGGTTCAAATCCTTTCTTGTACTTCATTCTTCCCATCAGACTCATCGCACCGTATGTTCTGCCGTGAAAAGAATCTGAGAGCGAATAAATTATCTTATCCGGGCCGTACTTTTTCCTTATTATTTTGATTGCGGCTTCAACAGCCTCGGTGCCGCTGTTCGTCAGGAACAATTTCGACATACCGGAATATTTAATCAGCAGCTCCGCAAACTCTATCTGTACGTCGGTAATATAATTATTCGAAAGGTGCGCGAATTTGGATATTTGCTCGGAGACTGCCTGAACGATTTTCGGGTGGGCATATCCCAGTGCATTTACCGCAAGGCCGGAAAAAAAATCGAGATATTTATTCCCTTCGGTATCATAAAGAAAAACCCCCTCCCCGCGTGATATATTAATGGGAAGTCTTTTGTATGTATTTAAGAAAAATTTTTTTTCCAGCTCGAAAATATTATTGCCCATAAATGCCAACTGGTTTATTTAAATAAATAATACGAGTTCGTAAAGATTATCAAATAAAGTACAAAATTGAAAAATATCGTGAATATAAAAGAATATTTTAAATTTTTAGTCTGTGAAAAAAAAGCGAAGAACGACAAAAAAATGCTCCATAAAACCAATAGAACCTCGAAGCCAGTCAGTACGTAAGCAAGAGTTTCTTTAAGCATAAAAGGCGACGGATTGCGGGAAAAAATATTTCCGCCGAAAATGGTTAACTCGATTATAAGCAGAAAAAAAGTTCCGAATACATAAGGAAACAGAGAATAAATTAATAGGGCAAAATTATCTTTTATCCGGGTTGAAATCCCGAATTGTCCGGTAATGATTTTAAATACGACTGAAACCGCAGTTAAGATAACGACTACCTCCCCTAAAACAATGAAATAATTTCTGAAAAAATTACCGAACTCCGGCTCGGGTTTTAAAACCGATAGAGAAACGAACATAGAATCGATTAAAAGCTTAAGCGATACAATGGCGGCAATAAAAAATATAAAATTCTTATGTTCGGATTGAATAATCAACCTGTCGGCTTCCGAAGGGTTTTCTATTAACAAGCCTAACGTGTGCCATAGATCTAAGTTGAATATTCTTTCGCGCAAATAAGCTTTGCACTCGGTGCAGATAAGGCCGTACACCGGGTTGTCGGCATGGCATGTCTTGCATTCTATGGAATTCTTCATCAAAATTTTATCCTGAGATTAAGCATGGGACTTTTATCGACCGAGTTCTCCTTAAACGAAAAGTCGTACATCTCGGCGTCTACGTAGGCGTCTATAACGTTTAGAAGATACGTAAGTCCTATGTAAATGGCTACAAGATCCCTCTGATCCTGATAAAATGTTTTCTGTCTCAGATAACTTAGCGCAATATTGTTATAACCCTCGTTCCCCGAAGATACGTATTTATCGTTGTAAAGGTTGTAAATGTTCAAGGCGTCCTTATAATTTTTATTATTCCATATCCATAAATAAACCAGCCATCCGCCGATGCCCCATATAACCGGGGCTTTTAAATAGGAATGATTATATATTTGCCCCCAGCCGGGAATAACGGCGCTTCTTAAAACGGCGCCCAGGGGGGATTTGTGAATTACAAAAGTGGAATCGGATACAAAAGCGGAAATACTCTTAACCGAATCGGTCTGGGCTAAGCCGGTTAAAGAAAACAAAGATAAAAATACGAGCAGTTTAACTATATGATTTATCGATAATTTCAAATAATTCAAACAACCTTTCGAGCTCATCGGCCGAATAGAATTCAATAATCACTTCCCCGGATCCGTCTTTCTTTTGTTTGCACAGTACT
>JBJKOY010000103.1:0-5275 GCA_046706945.1 Ignavibacteriaceae bacterium
CCTCGCTGTGCTTCTTCCCGTATAAGATAACTCCTAACCAGCACGCCCTGTCGAAAGACTTCACCTTGTACGACAACTTCTTCGCGGACGCCGAAGTGAGCGCAGACGGACATAACTGGTCCACCGCCGCATACGCCACCGATTACGTTGAAAAAGACTGGCCGAACAACTACGGCGGCCGGGGCGAGCCGTACAATTTTGAAGGCGGCTACCCCCTTGCGGCTCCTTCAACCGGCTACATATGGAACCTCGTTCTCGACGCCGGGGAATCGTTCAGGAACTACGGCGAGTTTACCGAAGAGCGGAAACTGGGGAATGAAAAAATCTTCGAGGCAAGGGACAATGATATTAGGAAATATACGTACGACAAATATCCCGGCTGGGACCTTAACATTAGCGATATTACCCGGTACGAAGTATGGAAAAAAGATTTCGAGAGACTGGAAAAGGAGAATAAATTACCCGCGTTAAGCCTGCTCAGACTTCCGAACGACCATACCTGGGGAACATATAAAGGCAAACAGACGCCGCAGGCCTATGTTGCGATTAACGACTACGCCCTTGGACTCATCGTTCAGACGATCTCGCACAGCAAGGACTGGAAGAGCTCCGTTATTTTCGTAGTGGAAGACGACGCGCAGAACGGCTCCGACCACGTGGATGCGCATAGGTCGACCCTGCTTGTCGTCGGCCCCTATATAAAAAGACACTATGTTGACCATACGATGTATTCTACTTCAAGCGTGCTTAAAACCATCGAGCTGATCCTCGGACTTCAGCCGATGACGCAGTACGATCTTTCAGCGACGCCGATTTTATTCTCGGTCTCAAACAAGCCCGACCTTCAGCCTTTCAACTCGATCGAACCTCTTATAGATACAAGCGCCGTCAACAAAGCAGACGCTTACGGCGCGGCCGAATGCGAGCACCTGGACTTTGCGCGTGAAGACGCCGTTCCCGATAATCTCTTTAACGAAATATTGTGGAAAGCGATCAAAGGAAAGAATTCGGTTATGCCTCCGCCTGTACACAGCGCATTCGTAAAAGAGGTTAAGAAAAACGGCGGGAAAGATGATTAGCGGAAAGGCGTGTATTAATATCCCTCACAATTTCCGGGGCGCTGAGCGGTTTTGTCTTTCGCGGGTTTAATAAGGGATTATTCACTTCCAAATTACATGATTTGAGAGCTGCGCGTCAGCCGCGCATTTTGTCCAGCAGGTCGTTAAGTTTTTTAATCTCGTTCTCGCTGAGGTTGGACAGCCGTTTATTTACTTCATCAACATACGGATCGAGCGCGGTCAGCAATTCAAGTCCCTTCTCAGTTATAAGCACGTCTACGTTCCGCCTGTCGGAAACGCAAATGTTCCTTTCGGCCAGCCCTTTTAATCTCAATTTTTCAACTATCCTTGAGGCATCCGACATTTTATCGAGCATTCGTTCTTTTATTAATTTTATCGTGGCCGGTTGCGGGTACTGACCTCTAAGGATCCTTAAAATATTATACTGCTGAAGAGTAATGTCGTAAGGCTTCAGATACTGCACCTGGTAATTTAACAGCCAGTTATAAGTAAAAATAATATTTACCGTCGCCTTATGATATTCGTTCCTGAATTCTTTCTGGACTATTTCTTCTTCAAGCTTCATTAAAGTCATAAAATTTATTTCTAAAATTTAACTATTAGTTTTCATTAATAAAACCTTGTTCCCGGATTATGCCGATATATGTCCGGGAATCCCGACATGCGGGGATTTTCCCCGCAGTATGGTCATTGTAATTTGGACAAAGATTCAGCAAGAAGGTATCCGCGGATGCGCTAATTTAATACTATTATATTAATTTCAAAATTTAATTTTACGTTTTAATTAAAATTAATTTGAAACGCCGTTTACCGGGCGGTTTTTACTAAAGCATATTTTTAATCGCCGATTAAAATTTTTCCCCGTTTACCGCATAGTTCATCGAAGACGGCGCCCACCGGCCGCCTTCAATGAACTTTCCAAAATGCAGTAATTATAAGGATATCGATTCCGGGAAAGCCGCGGGGCTTATATTATTTGGCGCCGGCTTGTTTCAAAATTTCGACATCGCACGTAATATTAATATTCTTGCTTACCACCGCACCGCCCGTTTCCATCAAAGCGTTCCATTTTAAACCGTAGTCGAACCTGTTTAACGAGCCCTGTACTTTGAACCCCGCCCTGGTATTTCCCCAGGGATCTTTAATCGTACCGCCGTAAGTTACGTCGAGTTCGATTGGCTTGGTCACGTCCTTTATAGTAAGGTTGCCGGTAAGTTTAAACTTTTCATCACCGGTTTTCTTTACCCCGGTGCTTTTAAAAATCATTTTGGGAAATTTCTGTACATCGAAGAAGTCCGGGCTCTTAATATGGTTATCCCTGTCGGTTATACCGGTATCTATACTTGCCAAATTAACCGCGAATTCTATTTCGGTATCTTCAAAATCGTCGCTTGCTTTTACCGATAGTTCGTAATCCGTGAAATGGCCGGTCACTTCCGCAATGATCATATGCCTTGCGGAAAACTGAATTTTCGTATGGCTCTTATCCACCGCCCACGCGGCTTTTTTTATATCTGCTTCTACACTGTTGGCTGACATAGTTGACTCCGTTTTAATATTGAAATAATTTCATATCAAATATATGTTATAACATTTAATGTTTCAACATTAGATTTACAATTTATACCGGCATTTGTCACGGATCACTTGCAGAAGGGTTTCGGGCAGTAGTAAAATCGAGGCCTTTGTTAGCGAATGGAATATCCGTAAATATGATCTACTTATTCAATAATGGAGTTAAAAAAATTCAAAAGGATAGTATTAATGCCGTTTACAGTCAATGGAGCAGTCTAAAACGAATAATCTACGGTGGCTGAGCTTGTCGAAGCCAGCACTAAGCTGCCGTCTCTATTGTTTAATTCCCGGCTTTAAATCTATTTCTTAAAAAGCCTTTTAAATCTTAACGGGTCGGGGTTCTCAAATAATTTAGTCCCCGCTACGTCGTTGAACTGATCTATCCAGTAATAATTGGATGTATTCCACACGTTAAATTCGTTCCCGTTTTCATCGTGCAAAGTTATTGTACCCCTTATATAATCGGAGTAATCCCGCATTGCTTTGTCCTGTCTTTTCTGTCCCAGTTCGAAAGATTCGTTTATTATATCCGCCATTTCTTCGTTTGTTTGAGAAACAATCTTCGAAACATTCCCGGTAATTTTATTCTGCATCATATACCACTGCGGGTTCCATATAAAGCTCGAAACCAGTTTCTTCATAACGCCGGCTGCTTCTTTAGTTCTCGATTCGGGCGCAGTAAACCCGTAAAGCTGATCGACTTCCCACATGCCTCCGCCGTACAGAGGCGACGCTATCTCGGTAGTTGTTGCCTCCGTGTAGCCTGAGTATGGCGTTCCGTTCCTGCTGCCGTTAAAGGTTATATCTCCGGCCGTGCTGTTTTCCTGGATCATCCCGGCTTTTGAGGCGCTTAGCTTTATGAATTCACGGTTGTCTATAATTGCAATATCCCTCCGGTTCTTTCGGGCCCGGACGGTAAATCCGCTTAGGACTTTTGAGAAACGTTTTACCGCATATTCATATGAAAAATTAAGCCCGGATACATATCGCCGTATAAACTGCCGGGTGCCGTCGGAAAGCGTATAATACATTCCCTCGCGGAAACCGGACATCACCAGGGTTGGAGAAGGCAGGCAGAAAAACGGGATCCCGGGATCCATTAAGAACACATCTATTTTTTTATCCGGCGAAACCAGGTTAACGCCGCGCCGGTAATCGGTAGCGGTGTGCCGTACCAGTCCGCCCTGTACGCTCCAATCTTTCGGCACCTCGACGGTAAAAGCATGTTCGTTCGGATCTTCCCACTTAACATATTGTGTTGAGCTCAGTTTAGAGTTAGAAGTATTTCCGCTGTTCGAAATAACGGGCCGGAAACTTGACAGGATACCGATAAATTTATCCCGGTCTTTTGTAAAATATTTATCCGCCGCCAGTATAATATAACAGATTGCCGCGGAATTATTTTTACCGGTTACCCAGCTTAGACTTGCAGTCCCAGTTTGGCGTTTATTTAATCCGTGTGCCGAGAGCGAGTTTGTTCCGTCGAGAACCGGTTCGTTCCATGTAAAGCCGGGTGCAGCTTCATACGCGAGTTTACTTAACAGGATGCTCCCTCTATTTTCATCGAGCAGTCCCGGCGAATAAACGGGCCAAATATAAACGGCTTCATTTTCCCGGTACGATAATTTTATTCTTCCGCTGTTGTTATCGAATTCGACTTTCCATCCTTCCGGATGTTTAACGGAGAATACCCCAGGCTCTTTATATTCGATCCAATTTTGTGTGTAAGCTGCTTCCGGTTCCCGGCTTCCCGAA
This sequence comes from Ignavibacteriaceae bacterium, assembly GCA_046706945.1. Classification (GTDB taxonomy): domain Bacteria; phylum Bacteroidota; class Ignavibacteria; order Ignavibacteriales; family Ignavibacteriaceae; genus FEN-1297. The sequence goes on from JBJKOY010000103.1 coordinate 4,410, forward strand.
TTAGAACACGAGACAATCCCGAGCAGGGTTATTAAAATTAAAAATCTCGTCATACATTCCTCCGTTCTGAGTTTTTAAGATTCCCCCGGTAAATAGTATTGTGCCTGGAGCAAAGGGCAAACCGTTGCCGCTGTGCTATTTCTCCATGTTTTCTATTTGGTTCCGGTTTTTCCTATTTATGTTGTAACTCTGTTCTTAATCCTTAAGTATAGCGATCACGATACGGCATTCTATTGTTCAAGTGTTCGACATTCATAGACTAAAACGAATGAGCAACTGAATGAAGAGACTATGACGGTTTTGAGATGCCGCCCTTAAACCCACCCCTTCGCTTCCCCTCCCGGGAGGGGATTTGGGTGGTAGGCGGTTGGCCGTTGGAGGTCGGTTGCCCACAACAATAATTGGAGGTAGGCGGTTGGTCGGTGGTTGGTCGTTGGAGGTCGGTGGTCGGTCGTTGGAGGTCGGTGGTCGGTCGTTGGAGGTCGGTGGTCGGCCGTTGGAGGTTGAACTTTAACCCAACCACCAACAATACAACCCCCTACCACCAACAATACAACCCCCTACCACCAACAGTACAACCTCCAACCACCAACAGTACAACCCCCTACCACCACCTGTACAACCCCCACCCACCAACAATACAACCACCCACAACCACCAAAAAAACCAGCCACCACCACAACTACAACCCGCCACCCCCCCCACCGCCAACAATACAACCTCCAACCACCAACCATACAACCCCCCAACCCCCAACAATACAACCCCCGACCCCAATAAAATCGAAACCCCCACCAACACCCAACAGCCTATTTCAAAAGCAGCATCTTCTTCACCTCCGTATAATTCCCGGACCTTATCCTGTA
>JBJKOY010000104.1:0-2004 GCA_046706945.1 Ignavibacteriaceae bacterium
AACGTCCGTAAACTAATGATGACCGGAAAACCGATGCTGGGCGTTTGCCTGGGAAGCCAGATTATGGCGCTTGCCGCCGGGGCGGATACATATAAATTAAAGTACGGGCATAGGAGCCATAACCAGCCCTGCAACGAAACCGGGACAAAGAGATGCTATATAACCTCGCAGAATCACGGTTATGCGGTGAACGGCGAAACGCTGCCGGAGGACTGGCGGGAATGGTTCGTTAACGACAACGACGGTACGAACGAAGGGATTATCCATATATCCAAACCGTTCTTTGCCGCCCAGTTTCATCCCGAAGCATCTCCCGGACCGGACGATTCCGAATTTATTTTTGACATGTTTTTGAGGGCGTTAAAATGATAAAAAGAGGCAAACCGAAAAAAGTTTTAATCTTGGGCTCCGGAGCTTTACAGATCGGACAGGCAGGCGAATTCGATTATTCGGGCAGCCAGGCCATTAAAGCATTGAAAGAGGACGGTATAAATTCCGTCCTTATAAATCCCAATATCGCTACGATCCAGACTTCGGAAAACTTTGCGGACAAAGTTTACTTTATGCCCATAAAACCGGAGTTCGTGGAACGCATTATCCAGAAGGAAGAACCCGACAGCATACTGCTTCAATTCGGAGGGCAGACCGCGCTGAACGTTGGAGTTCGTCTTTATGAAAGCGGAGTGCTCGAAAAATTTAACGTTAAAGTTCTCGGTACGCCTGTGGAAGCAATTCAGGACACCGAGGACAGGCTGCTTTTCGCGAACAAGGTAACCGAGATAGGCTTGAAAGTAGCCGTCAGCCGGACGGCGAACAACGTAGAGCAGGCGGTAAAGGCCGCGGAAAAAATCGGGTTCCCGGTAATGGTGCGCATCGCTTACGCGCTCGGCGGGCTCGGTTCCGGGATCGTCAGCAACAAAGACGAACTAATAGAAAAATCAAGAAGGGCTTTCACTTTTACAAACCAGATATTGATAGAAGAATCCTTGAAGGGCTGGAAAGAAGTAGAATACGAGATCGTAAGGGATAAATTCAACAACTGCATTACTATTTGTTCGATGGAGAATATAGACCCGATGGGAATACATACCGGAGACAGTATAGTTATCGCGCCGGTGCAGACTTTATCCGCCAGCGAGAATTTTAAATTAAGGTCGATAGGAATAAAGCTCATTCGCCACCTGGGAGTTGTCGGCGAATGCAATATCCAGTATGCTCTCGATCCGAATTCGGACGATTACAGGATTATCGAGGTAAACGCAAGACTGAGCCGGAGTTCCGCGCTCGCTTCAAAAGCTACCGGTTATCCGCTGGCGTTTATCGCAACAAAGCTTGCCCTTGGTTACGCGCTGAACGAAGTCGTAAATATAATCACCCAGGAAACCTCGGCATGCTTTGAGCCGGCTCTCGATTACGCGGCTTTAAAGTTCCCGCGCTGGGATCTTCAGAAGTTCAGGCAGGTAAGCACACAGCTCGGCACCGAAATGAAGTCGGTCGGAGAAGTTATGTCACTCGGAAGAAGCTTTGAGGAGGTTATTCAGAAAGCGATAAGGATGCTGGATATAGGAATGAAAGGATTTGTCGGGAACAGTATTTCCTTCGAAGATCTCGACAAAGAACTTTCCGAGCCTACGGATAAAAGGATGTATGCCATTGCCCAGGCTTTAAAGCAAGGATACACGGTAGAGCGTATTCACGAGCTTACCCATATAACCAAGTGGTTTATCTATAAAATGAAAAACATCGTCGAGACGGAAAGCAGGCTGCTGGGCAGGAAATTAAACCAGATAGACTACGACATGATGTACGAGGCAAAGAAGAACGGTTTCTCCGATATACAAATCGGCCAGATAGTAGACGCCAGCGAGTTCGAAGTGAGAAATTACAGGAAGAGCCTGAAAGTTACGCCGGTAGTCAAACAGATAGATACGCTTGCTGCGGAGTACCCGGCACAGACAAATTACCTTTATTTAACCTATCACGGTAAGGAAGACGACATCCGGC
>JBJKOY010000105.1:0-50100 GCA_046706945.1 Ignavibacteriaceae bacterium
AATCCGGAGTAGTTTTTTGAATAATAGGGTTTGAACCGTTTCCTATGGCTATAACAGCCATATCTATATCAATAACGTATTCAGAACCCTTAATCGGGACGGGTCTTCTTCTTCCCGAAGAATCCGGCTCCCCGAGTTCCATTTTTTGTAATTGAACCCCCTTAAGCCAGCCTTGTTTATCTCCGATGAATTCTACCGGGTTCGATAAGAAAATAAATTCTATGCCTTCTTCCTGAGCGTGATGTATTTCTTCTTTACGGGCAGGCATTTCGACGTCCGATCTGCGGTAAATGATATAGGCATTTTTAGCACCCAGACGTTTTGAGGTTCTTACCGCATCCATTGCAGTATTGCCGCCTCCGAATACCGCAACGTTTTTATCTTTGCATTCGAAAACCGGCGTATCGAATTCAGGGAAGCGGTAAGCTTTCATTAAATTAACCCTTGTAAGAAATTCGTTGGCGGAATAAACCCCGTTAAAGTCCTCTCCGGGAATTTTTAGAAAGTGCGGCAGTCCAGCGCCGACCGCTATAAAAACGGCGTTGTAACCGTTGGACATCAGTTCGTCTATAGTATCCGTAAATCCTATAACTGCATTCGTCCGGAAATCTACGCCGAGTTTTCTCAGAGAGTCCACTTCCGCTTTTACAATATCTTTGGGCAGACGGAATTCCGGTATTCCGTAAATAAGCACTCCGCCGAGTTCGTGAAGAGCTTCAAAAACCGTAACGTCGTGTCCCATCTGGATAAGGTCGCCCGCGCAGCTTAACCCTGCAGGCCCGCTGCCTATTATCGCTACTTTCTTTCCCGTTCTAGGTTTTAAAACTGGGGATTTTATCCCGACGTGCTCCCTTTCAAAATCCGCAACGAATCTTTCTAAGCGGCCAATTGCAACGGGTTCTTTCTTTTTGCCTATAACGCACTTAGCTTCGCATTGTTCCTCCTGGGGGCAGACACGGCCGCATACCGCGGGCAGCATATTGTCTTCTTTAATTTTCGCCGCCGCTCCCAGATAATCGCCTTCCGCTACCAGGCTGATAAAATCACCTATCTTAACGCCGACCGGGCAGCCTTCCACGCAAGTCGGCTTGGGGCACTGGATGCATCTCAGAGCTTCCATTTTGGCCAACTCTTCGGTAAAGCCCAGATTAACTTCTTTAAAATTTCCTCTTCTTTCCTGATTATCCTGTTCCGGCATCTGCTGGCGCGGAATCTTCATCTTTTCTTTATTTGAAAGAGCTTGCACAGAAGGACTCCTGATTTTTTATAAACTTAATAATTACGGCATCCGTTATTCCGAAATGAAACAACCGGTGCGTTTCCCGGTTATTTTTCATTCATTACTTTTAACACTGTCTCTTCGGAACGGCACTTGTGATTTTCCATAGCTAGTTTTTCATGTTCGAGATATGTCATGTTCCTTCTTGCCAATGTTTCAAAGTCAACTTTATGGGCGTCGAATTCGGGCCCGTCGACGCAGACAAATACTGTCTTATTATCTACAGTAGCCCTGCACCCGCCGCACATACCGGTACCGTCCACCATTACGGGATTTAAACTGACTACCGTTTTTATCTTATGTTTCCTCGTTACCTCGGCAACCGCTTTCATCATCGGGATAGGACCTATGGCAAGTACAAAATCAATTTTTCGCCTGCCTTCAATAAGTTCGTTTAACTTCTGTGTCACGAACCCGTGATAGCCGTAGCTGCCGTCGTCCGTAGTAACAAAAACCTCGTCGCACACTTTCTTCATTTCGTCTTCAAGAATAACAAATTCTTTGGAACGACCGCCGATTATTGAAATAGTATAATTTCCAGCATTCTTTAATGCGACTGCAGTGGGAAAAGCTATTGCCGTACCTACGCCGCCTCCGATGCTTACAGCTACACCGAAGTTTTCTATGTGCGACGGCTTACCGAGCGGACCCACCACGTCGTGAAGAAAATCTCCGCCTTTCAGTTCGTTTATTTCTTTTGTGGTCTTTCCTATTCCCTGCACTATAATCGTAATAGAGCCTTTTTCGGTATTCGAATCGGAAATTGTCAGCGGGATTCTCTCTCCGTAATCGTCAACCCGCACTATAACGAACTGCCCGGCTTTTCGCTTAGCCGCTATTTTCGGGGCTTCAATCTCAATTTTTTTTACATTAGGTGCCAGGAACTCTGCACTAAGAATTTTATACATATCTCCAACCGGTATTATTTCTTTATATAATTATTTGCTTCTACAACCGCTATTGCCGACATATTGATTATATCGTCCACCGTCGCTCCTCTCTGCAGGACGTGGATGGGTTTAGCCATTCCCATCAGTATCGGGCCTATAACCGTAGCCTCGCCTATCCTGGCCATCAGTTTATATGCAATATTTCCCGCGTTCAGATCGGGGAATATTAAAACATTTGCTCTACCTTTAATTGAGCTGAAAGGGAAATCTCTTTCCATAATTTCGGGAACTACCGCCGTATCCGCCTGCATTTCTCCGTCTATCAATATATCAGGCCTGAGGCTTTTTACTATTTTAACGGCTTCCTTTATTTTTATTGTTTCCGGATATTTTGCGCTTCCGAAATTACTGAACGATAGCATTGCCACTTTCGGCGCGATGTCAAAGGCTTTGACCGTATCGGCAACTGAAATGGCGATCTCGGCCAGCTCATCCGCTTTAGGATTTACATTTACCGTTGTATCGGCAAAAAAGTAAACTTCCTTTTTGGTAACTACAATATATAATCCTGAAACTACTTTAAAACCTTCCTTTACTCCCACACATTGCAAAGCAGGTTTTATGGTATTCGGATAATGAGTGGTAAGCCCGCTGATCAGTGCATCCCCGTCGCCGCTGTCGACCATCATGGCTCCGTAATAAACTGGGATTTTCATCAGTTCCCTGGCTTCGTGCAGCGTTGTACCTTTTCTTTGTCTTTTATTAAACAGGAGTAGAGCGTACTCTTCGCATTTGGGAGATATTTCCGGATTTTTAATTTCAAATTCATTCTTGTCGTAACCCAACTCTTCTATCACGGCCTCGATTCTTTTTTCGTCGCCTAAAAGAATGGGTCTGACTATGTTTTCCGAATAAGCAACGTGCGCCGCTCTAATGATTTTTTCCTCTTCGCCTTCGGGATAAACAACCCTCCGAGGGCTCTTTTTGGCTTTATGTATCATAACCCGGATTATCTCTTTGGAGAGTCCCAGCCTTTCTTTTAATTCTTCTTCGTAAGCTCCCCAGTCCTCTATTTTTATCCTTGCAACGCCGGATTCTGTTGCAGCCTTTGCTACCGCCGGAGCAACGTGCCACAGCACCCGCGGATCGAAAGGCTTGGGAATAATATAATTTCTGCCGAATTCAAAATTCTCTCCCCCGTAAGCATTGATAACCATTTCGGGTACCTTCTTTTTAGCCAGACCGGCTAAAGCTTTTACCGCAGCCATCTTCATTTCTTCATTAATTGCGGTCGCCCTAACGTCCAGCGCTCCTCTGAATATAAACGGAAATCCCAGCACGTTGTTGACCTGGTTCGGATAATCGCTTCTGCCGGTGGCCATTATCAGATCATCTCTCACCGAAATCGCCTCGTCGTAAGTTATTTCCGGATCCGGATTTGCCATTGCAAATACTATAGGATTCGGGGCCATTACTTTAATCATTTCTTTTGTAACTACTCCGCCTATCGACAGCCCTATAAATACATCCGCTCCGACCATGCCTTCCGCAAGTTTTGAACAATCTTTATCGGTCGCAAATTCCATCTTGTACTTGTTCAAATCGCTGCGCTTTTTATTTAAACATCCCTTGGAATCATACATTACGATGTTTTCTTTTTTCGCCCCTGCCTTGATGTACAGCTTGCAGCATGAAATTGCCGCGGCCCCGGCTCCGTTGACCACTATTTTTAATTCGGACATCTTTTTGCCTGCAAGCTCCGCGGCATTTATTAATGCTGCGCAGGAAATTATCGCGGTACCGTGCTGGTCGTCGTGAAATACCGGGATATTCATTGTTTCCTTGAGGGTCTCCTCGATCTCGAAGCATTCGGGTGCCTTAATGTCTTCAAGATTTATTCCGCCGAATGTAGGTTCCAGCATCTGGACGGCTTTGATAATATCCTTAGGATCATTGCCTTTTAATTCTATATCGAAAACGTCTATATCCGCAAATCTCTTAAACAGAATTCCTTTCCCTTCCATCACCGGTTTTCCGGCCAAAGGTCCGATCCCACCCAAACCGAGAACGGCAGTCCCGTTTGAAACAACGGCAACTAAGTTCCCCTTAGCCGTATATTTGTATACGTCGTCTTCGTTCTTTGCAATTTCTCGGCACGGTTCTGCAACGCCGGGCGTGTATGCCAAAGAAAGATCTCTGGAAGTAAGACATGGCTTCGTCGGGACTACTTCAATCTTACCTCGTCTTCCCTGGGCATGATATTCAAGAGCTTCCTCGGTACGAATCTTCATTATTATCTCCTAAACAGTTCCTCTAAACGAGGATATTATTATTTTATCCGGTTTTAAAATTTGCCCGGGAGAGTTCCGGGTTGTTCAATTTTTTTCCGCAAATTAGTTGCGTTATGATTCATGTTCTAAAAGCAATGTTTCCGTCGCGCGCAACAGTTCCTTTAATTTCCTCTTCCCTGCGGCAAGAATAAGTTAATTTTGTGCAAGATAAAAAATACAATGCATTTTTTTACCATAAAACGTGCCATATGTAATTTATTTCAATAATATACATACAGTGACTTTATATTCATATAAATCAAAAAATGAAGGTTGAATATTCCCAATACTGATAAAGATTTTTTTATGTTTGCAACGGTTTTAAGCCTAAAAAAACATAAAATCAAGTTTTTCTTATTAAAAGCACCCATAATTGCTTAAAGGATACGCAATTTCCGGAACAATAAAATATTTAATATTCAACCGGAATTAAAAAACGGCAGTTCGTTTATCGAACTGCCGCTTTAAGGAGGCCGGAATCTGAAGGTTTTTATTTTTCTGAGAAAATCCGGATTTTATTTTGAACTATTTTAAAAGTATCATTTTTTTCGTTTGGAAATAATCGCCGGCTCTAAGGGTGTAGAAATATATTCCCGATGCAAGATTAGAAGCATCGAACCTTAAGTTATATTGTCCCGCCGACTGCTGTTCGTGAACCAGCGTTTTTACTTCCCGGCCGAGTATGTCGTATATTTTTATAGTAACCATGCTACTCACGGGAAGACCGTATCGGATAGTGGTAGTCGGATTGAACGGGTTCGGATAATTCTGGAACAACTGATAGGTTTTGGGAATCTGTTCTGCAAAAACATCCTTGCTTATTCCGGTAATAACGGGCTTTACCGGGGTCCAATCGTATCCCAAACCCGGATTGGAATTTTTTGAAAAAATATTCGACAAGGTATAATCGGCCGCTTCAGTAGAAGTCAGCAGGCTTCCGATTCCCGCCGCATGTCCGACCGCGTTGTATCCCGGTCCGTAATCTTCGTATACGCCGTAAAGAGCGGGTACGATACCGGTATTTATAGCCTGCGGATTCCATCCGAGAGAATCGATCACGGACGGTTCGTAAGTATACATGAATACCGTGCGCGGCTGGTTTTGCCAGGCTCTTCCTAGATAGATTTTATTAATCACGTTGCCGTCGAAACCGACGGAATCGTAAGAAATTACGCAATTCATAAATACAAAACCGAATTTCGAATCGGCATCTGTACTTGCTGCCGTTAACGAGCACTGATTCCGGTTTACATGAAGCTGACAGCTGTCGAATACCACTATATCCCTGCCGAAAATAAAATCTACCGAGCCTTCAATATAGCAGTCTTTCATATATACCCTGCCGGCACCGCTGCCGCCCCATGCATAATATGTATCCTGGTACCCTAGCAAATTGCAATTATAAAAAGCTTGTCTGTCACCGTTGGACCTTAATGCAACTGCCTGCTGATTGCTGACGGTCTGGTCATTTTTAACAGTATTTTGAAAAGTAATATTCATTGCCGTAAAATCCGATGCATCAATTGCTATGCTGTACGAACCGGAGGTACCGCCTGCAATGCCGGCATAATCATCGTAAGATAAAATCGTGCTGTCGCGGCTTTCTCCAACGAGTATAACATTAACTTTACTGGCAGGCAGAAGAAGCTTTTCATGGTAAGTGCCGTTTTTAATGTATATAATATAATTGCCTGTATAATTGTCGGGAACGGCATTAAAAGCGGCTTGTACCGTAGTATAATCACCGCTTCCGTCCTGGGCAACTACTTTTTCTATTGTCGGTTTCGGCGATTGAGTCATAAATGTATCCACCTTACCGTATCCCGTACCTTTACTGTTTGTTGCGTAAGCACGGACATAATAAGTTGTATTTGCAACCAGCGGATAAAGAATACCTGTAAACGAACCCAAACCGCTGCCGTTTACCGTTTTATTATCGGTGATGGTAGGGTTACCGGTAGTATTCCATACAATACCTCTCGCAATCACCGTATCGCCGCCCCATGAAAGAACGTTTCCTCCGCATTGCGCGGTTTTAACCATAATATTTGCAACAGGTGCTGTATTTACTATCGGGACAATCGTCGAATCAAGTGTAGTGAATATTTGCTGTTCGCCGTAGGAAGTACCCGCATTATTTGTAGCGTAGGCCCTAAGATAATACATTGTACCGGGTTTTAGACCGGAAACTTGACTGGTAAACGTGCCGGAACCGGTTCCGTCGTTTGTTTTGTTAGATAAAACTGTCGGAGATGCGGCAGTATCCCAGCAAACGCCTCTTGCCGTAACCGGCGAACCGCCGTCGGAAGGAATTTTACCGCCGCTGGTTGCGAAAGTTGTGGCAACGTTTATTACAGTATCCGTTACAACTGTAGGCGGATCGGAAGTAACTCCAGTTACGGTGCCGGCAATTACCACATTCTGTATATCCACATATTTGCCGGTCCTTACGGCCGGATCATTATCTACCCACGGGTAAATACGTATAAAAAATTGTTTTCCCGTATTTATTGTAGCGCTAATTGAAGCCGAAACAAGAGTTAACGAATCCCTTCTTAAATAATTATTTCCGCTTGTATCCCCTGTAGAATACTTCACCGGGACCCAGGTGACAGAATCCGCGGAATAATAAATATTTGCTTTCATCGTATTGATGCTGCTTGCAGCAATTCCGAGAGAAATAGAATCAACGGAAAGCTGTCCGCCGAATTTCGGGCCTGCCGCGAATTGAATGTATACACTATCTATCTGAGTTGTCTGGTTTGCCGGCCAGCTGTTCCCAAGTATCCTGACTCTTTGGCTATTATTTGGCCCGGTATATTGATTTATTTCGGTATTAACCAGCTGTTCGCTGCCGGCTTTCATCCCGCCTGAAATAACAGGTGTTAAACCGGTTCCGCCGGTTTGAGTATCCGTAAGCGGCCATATAGTGGATGCAGGATTAGGCAATCCTACGACACTTCCTCCTACCATTACATTTTGCACGCAGACATATTTACCCGTCCTTACTGCCGGATCGTTATCTACCCAAGGATAGACTCTTATGTAAAATTTTTGCCCCTGGTTCACCATAATGTTCGGTGACGCCGATACCGTTGTTAACGAATCCCGTCTAAGATAATTGTTACCGCTCGTATCCCCTGTAGAATAAACAACTGGTGTCCACTTTGTGGTATCGATCGAATAATAAATATTTGCCTTCATAGTATTTATCGAAGCTGCCGCTATACCCAATGATATGTTGCTTACGTTAAACTTAAACCCGGAATTTGGGGAAACAGCATATTCTATATAAACGGAGTCTATCTGCGTGGTCTGGTTTGCCGGCCAGCTATTTCCTAAAATTCTGACTCTTTGGCTTGAACTGGGGCCGGAATACTGGTTGATTTCCGTATTATGAAGATATTCGTCCGCCGCATTAACCTGTCCTGTCGTAGCAGCTGTTAAACCCGTTCCCCCGTTATTGGGATCAGTCAACGGCCAAGTAGCCGATGCCTGATAAGTTACTCCTGTTGTTTTACCCTTTATATTTACATCCTGTATATATAAATATTTGGAAGTTGAAGGTGAACCTTCATACCAGGGGTAAACACGTACGTAAAGGATTTCATTATCATTTATTTTCTGATTTATCGCAAAAGAATATAGAGAGTCGCCGTTATTCAATAATACCAGCGCGCTGTCGTTTAATTGTGTGGAAGCAATAAAGGAAGTGTCGGTAGAATAATAAACATTTGCTCTTATATTACTGGTTCCTCCGGCGCCTAAATAAAGAGACAGCGAATCGGCCTCTAAAGTATTTCCGGTTTTGGGTTTTACCGCGAATTGTATATACCTTGTATTTACCTGTCCGGTTTCATTTCCCCAGGAAACGGCCGAACCGTTCTCGTAAGGCCACCATCTTTGAAAGTTGCCCAAAAGCCCTCCAGTTTTGCTGTAGTCTCTTACAACAAATCCGGCACTGCTTGTTTCGGCGTAACCGGTTATATTTCCCGAAACGCTCGAAACATTTTGACTGTCGGGGACTATACATGTCCACTGCACGGCAGCACTTTGAGCAAAAACATTGGTCGATATTATCAGACAAAAAGTAATTGAAAATAATAAAAGTTTTTTCATAATACCTCCTATGAATGTTTTAAGGAATTTTTAGTCATGCGAATAATTTTAAAGATTTATTAAAGTACAATTATTTATTTACCCGATAAAGTTATCGTTTTAGTAAAATTAGAAAAATTTTTCTGCTCGTAATTTTCCTAATTTTCGATAAAGTCATCGTTTAAGTAAATAAGGATTATTAATTGTCTATTTTATTGTTAATATACTCTCCCAATTTTATTGGAATTTATTCTCTAATCTAAAGCTTAGGAAGGATTTTATAAATATTTCTTAATATTGTTTTCATAATAAGCATTTTATTGGAATAATCAAATTAAATTTTTAAAATCTATTAATTCGTATGAATCTTTTAATTAAGGAATATTACGCTAAAAGATACGCAGAATTAAAAATTTTATCAAAATTATTCATCGCGATGTACAGTATTTGGTGAAAATGCGGGCAGACATACCGAGATGTATTCTGCACCGCTTTCATCGGGACTGGCGTACTGGACCCATTCTCCCTTGTTTATTAAAACGGCTTGCCCTTCGTTTATCATATATACACCAGATTTTGTTTTGATCCTCAAAGAACCTTTTAACACTACCGTGTATTCGTCAAACTCTGGAGTTTGACCGGGTTCAACCCATCCCCCCGGGCTTTTCATTCGAGCGATGCTAACCGAATCCGTTTTTGAGTTAACCCTACCGATATACTCCTCAATAATTTTAGGCTTATTACCCGCAGCTTCGATAATCGACGGTTCTTTAAAAAATACAGGCACGATTGTTCCCTTTCAGAATTGGATGAAAACTATATTACCTGCCGGTAAATTAATAATGGTTTTATTATTTTTCAAACTATTTAATCTTCAACGTTGCCCTTTATTTCCGTCACTACTTTGCCTCCTCCCATTTGAGCACTTAATGTCTGTTCAATCTTTATTGTTTTAGTCAATTCTTTGTTCAGCCATAATATTTCATTTCCGCCGGCGCTTTCGGCCGGATTCAATTCTATCCTATATGTATCAACTTCTCCCGCGCCGGTGTTCAATTTTTCACTGCCGGCAACGTTGACTAATACTTTTTTTGTACTGCCTTTCATAATGTCAAGTTCGTTAAACATACATTTAAATCCTTCCTTAAGCGGAAGAGCCCTTAAAGCCAATTCTACACCGGCGCCTTCGGTTAAAATGGGCTCATCGGATTTTATATGAACAGGTAATTTTTGCATGCCCATATCGATAATTCCGCTTACGCTGTCGCCGTAAAATTCCAATCTTACCGTAGCGGTTCCCTGGTGAATCGATCTTGTTACAGGTAAAAGAGTACCGGCATCGACAATCAATGTATCGACCATACTCAGCTCACCGGTTGCAGCGTCGATAATCCTAATTAAATTTTTATCATCAGAACTAGCTTTTTCAATTATTCTGCTAAAATCCAATTTTATATTTTTTCCCTGGGCCTCTATATTGACAAGGTAGTAGTTCCTATCCAGGTTTATTTTTGAGCCGTCGTATGACTTGAACGATGCGGCCGTTTTCGTATCAGTTGTGTTTACGGATAATTTAACCGTGTCTATATCAACCGAAATTTCGTTAAGCTTTTTTTCCAGGTCGGGTTTTACTTCTGCCTGAACTCTTCCGCCGATATATTTTCCAAGAAACTTTTCCATCGCAGTGAACATTGCCATTCTGTTTTCAAGGCCGGCATATCCGTGACCTTCATCGGGCGCAAGCATGTACTCCACCGGGCGATTTAAATTCCTTAAAGCAATAACAATCTGGTCGGACTCGGTTTTTTTTACCCTGGGATCGTTTGCGCCCTGCACAACGTACAAAGGCGCTTTTATATCCTCTGCATAGTTCAACGGAGATGCCTCTTTAAGCATTTCCAAATCCTCGGCGTTATTCATATCTCCCACTCTCACGTCGAATATTTTTTTAATCGGCGCCCAATATGGGGGTATTGATTTCAGCAGCGTAATTATGTTGGAAGGACCTACTATGTCAAAACCCGCGGCAAATAAATCGGGAGTAAAAGCCAGACCGGCAAGCGTGGCATAACCGCCGTAAGAACCTCCCGCGATGGCTATCTTTTTAGGATCTCCGATTCCTTTTTCTACCAACCATTTAACCCCGTCCGTTATATCGGACTGCATTGCACCTCTTCCCCATTGTTTATTCCCGGCATTTAAATAATTTTTACCGAAGCCCGTAGACCCCCTGTAATTGGGCTGGAAAACGGCATAGCCTCTGTTAGCCAAAAATTGAGCAATCGGATCGTAGCCCCACACATCCCTTGCCCACGGTCCGCCGTGTATAAACATTACAACCGGAAGATTCTTTGATCCGATGCCTTTAGGTAAAGTCAGATAAGCATGGATTTTCATTCCGTCCCTTGCATTATAGGTTACCGGTTCCGACGGCGAAAGGAACTCGCTGTTCAGTTCAGGTCTTGAGTGATATAATAATTCGGCAATTCCCGTCACGGTATTTACCAAATACACCGAGCCCGGATCGACATCACTTGAAACCGAAATCACCCATTGCTTTTCGTCGGCAGTCATTGAACTTATGCCGTAATTCCCTTCCGGCAAAGCTTTCTTTATCTTTTCGTATATCCCGGCAAATTCATTATACTTGGGATAAATTCTTTGTTTGTCGCCGGTATAGATAGTTGCCAATAATTTATTTGTAATATCAGAAAAAATAGCCGAAGTAAAATCCACTTCATCTTCAGGATCTTTATCGATAAGTTTTGTTTTTCCGTTACCAGTATTAAAAAGTACAAGCCGTACTTTGTCGATACCGTCGCCTTTATTTGTTGCCATATAAAACGATTCGCCGTCCGCTGTAAATCTTATGGGGTAAGCCTCTTCTTCGTTAGTTACTTTATAGATCGTTTCCACGGTATCTTTCAATAATTTAAGTATTTCGGTTCCTCCTTCGGAATTAATTCTTAGACCGAGTTTTAAGTCCCCATTTAAATCGGTTTGCCACCCGGCTATATTTTCCGTGTTTTTTCTTAATAATTTTCTTTCCCCGGTCTTTATATTAACACGGTAAACGTCATGCAGCTGCGGATCTCTGTCGTTTAGTCCGATCACTATTTCGTCTGGCGTGTTCTTCGGAACATCAATAATTTCCGCGCGCACCTTTTCAAGCGGCGTCAAGTCCCTTGACGGCGGAACCGGCTTGCCTGGCGCATTCGGGTCTACGGCATAAACTCTAAAATTCTCATCGCCTCCTTTATCCTGGACATACAATATATATTTGCCGTCCCGCGACCAAAAATATCCCCGGACAGGTCTTATTGAATCCGCCGTAACAGGTCGTGCTTCATCAAAATTCTGATTAATTTCTTTTACCCATATATTCATTACTCCGTTGAATTGTTTGCGGAAAGAAATATATTTCCCGTCCGGTGAAATTTGGGCTCCGGAATATGCCGGATCGCCGAAAAATAATTCTCGGTCTATAATCGGGGGTTGCTGGGCCGTTATCTTGGGTAAGCCGAATAGAAACAGACATGTAATTATCAAAAAAATTTTCATGATATTCTCCTTTTAATAATGTCAATTCCGGAATTCGATTCAAAACAAATTTAGGCGGTAGGCATTATCTTTCCCTTTTACCTATTAAATGCCCGCGAAATGAAATTCTTTAAAGTAATGTTTTAATTTAATTATTATTATTTACGGGTACAAATAAATACCGCGGGAGCCGAATAATTTTTTGATACTTTAATCGATAGTGACATTTTAATATTTATTATTATTTTAAAGAAATAAATTTAATGCTTTTATTTAACCGACGTCAGCGGATAACTCTTCATTCATCCGCTATACTTGCCGTCGTCTTCAATTTCGCAGGTAAATGAAAAGAATTCTTCTAGTTAGAACCGACAGAGTCGGAGATGTCGTATATATTACCCCGATGATAAGAGAAATAAGGAAGACTTTCCCGGACGCATTTATTGCCGTTTTGACTCAGCCTCATACAGGTAAACTGATGTTAAACAATCCCAATCTTAATGCCGCTATTACAGATGATTTGAGAAAGGAAACTTTCTGGAAGGTGGTAAAAGAATTGCGAAAGTACCGGTTTACCGACGGCCTTTTAATGATGCCTACGGAACGGGCGGCCTATCAAATGTTCCTTGCCGGAATAAAGAACAGAGTAGGTGTTGGACACAAACTATACGAAATAATTACCGGTATGCAGAGTGTATCCCGAAATAAATATATTCCCTTAAGGCACGAAGCGGATTACTGCATGGACCTTGCGAGATTTATCGGTGTAAAAACCGGCAATATAATTCCTGAAATATTTCTTTCAGAGGAAGAAAGAAATCAGGGGGGGGACATTTTGATTGATTTAGGAATAAATGAAGAAGATAAAAAAATATTCATTCATTCCGGTTCCCTTCAGTCCGCGCCGAATTGGTCGGAGGGAAAATATTTATCTCTCATCGGAAAACTGCTGGGCGAGTTGAAAAGCAAGAATATCAGGATACTTTTAACGGCCAGGGAGATGAGCGAAGGATTCAGGACAAAGGCGCTATCTCTTAATCCGGAACGGGTAAAGGATATTACCGGATCAATTGAGGATCTGAGAGACTTTATAAAAGTCATAAGCAAAGCCGATGTCTTCTTTGCTCCTTCTACCGGACCGCTGCATATAGCGGATGCTTTAAACATCAAAACCGTCGGCTTGTTCTGCCACCGGCCTATGAGCTGCGCAAAACATCACGGTATACTTAACGAAAGATCGGTTAATATAGAGGTAAGCGATATTAATTGTAAAAAATTCTGCAGCGCGGACCAGAATACCTGCAGTATAGAAACGAGTATACCTGTCGAAGAGGTCTCGAACGCGATAATTATGCTTTTAAATCAAAACTAAATTACGGTGTTTTCATTATGAATTTTGAAGATCTAAATATCCCGAAATGTAAAAATTTCAGCGGCTATAAACCTTGTTTCTCGTATGAAAACTGTCTTGAGAACGGCTGCCGGCATGAAAACGATAATACTAAAATCGGCGTTAAAATTTTAATAATTTCTCTCGATGCACTCGGCAATGTACTTGTGAACACCCCGTTGCTTTATGCAATTAAAAGAAAATTCCCGGTCAGTACCGTGCATTGGCTGACAATGTCCAATGCCGAGAAAATCCTTTTAAACAATCCGTTTATCGATAAAGTATTTACATGGACAGACGAACATCGGATGATAATAAGAAACATCAGGTACGATTATTTAATGAACGCCGATAAGTCAGATTATGCATGCGCGTTTTCCAACGAAGTAAATGCAGCGGTTAAACTCGGCTTTATACTTAACGAAGACGGCAAAATAATCCCCGCTAGTAAAAGCGCAGTGTACAGTTATATTTTGGGGAACGACGATAAACTCAAGTTCAGGGAAAATAACAGAAGCGGCCCGGATCTAATTCATGAAGTTTTCGAATTAGAATACAAGAAGGATCCTTATATCTTTAATTTTACCCAAGACGAAAAAGAATTTGTAGAAAACTACAAAAAAGAAATCGGTTACGATCATTCCAAGACATACGTGGGATTTAACACCGGCTGCAGCAATCTTTTCCCGAATAAAAAAATGACCGTTGAACAGCACATAAAACTAATTTCGGAAATGCTTAAAGACGACAACCTCCGGCCTGTTCTGCTGGGCGGTAAAGAAGATACCGAAAGGAACCAGAAAATTTTCGAGTCCTTTAATAAACAGGAAAGACAAAAGATCATTAATACCCCAACAACATTGGGATTGAGAAAGGGAGCATGCTTTATTGATATTGCCGATCTGGTAATTTCCGGGGATTCGTTCGGAATGCATCTGGCTATTGCGCTTAAAAAATATATCATCGTTTGGTTCGGAGTATCCTGCCCTGCGGAAATTGAACTTTATGACAGGGGAGAAAAAATCATACCGTACGGTCTGGAATGTTCGCCGTGCTGGAAAAAAGAATGTCCCTACAATCTTGAGTGTATTCAAATGATTGATTTAAATAAGATAATTACGCTTACTAAAAAATTCGCTTTAAATAAAAGGAGGAGGTAATAAGGATATTAGCTATTTATGAAGGAACGTGAATTAGAAGTTAGTAGCCGGTAGTTAGTAGTTAGAAAATTTGACCGAAATTAAAATAAACACCGGTTGTTTCGTTGCCAAGTCCGATATCCAATCTGACAATAAAAGTTTCCAAATAAAATCTAAGGCCGATGACCGGATTATTTGCCCAATTCTTTAAATCGATTTTTGAAAATGCATCCCATACTTTCCCGGTATCCCATCCCAATATTCCGCCGAATCTCCAGAATACCGGGAAGCGCAATTCCGAATTTATAAATGCCGCAGTATTGCCCAAATACCTGTCCTGCGGAAAGCCTCTTAAAGTTCCGTTTCCCCCTAGCGAAAGCATAACTTGAACCGGCAAATTGCTTCCGCTGAGTGACTGAACTCCCGCTCTTAATGCTAAAACCGTTTTGGGATAAAATAATACGGAATAATACTGGAACAATGATGAAAACCTGTCGAATGAAGTGTTGGAGATCGAATTTTTAAATGCGAATTCGGTCTCGGCCTGCATGACAACTCCGTCCGAAGGATTAATATAATCGTCCCTGGTATCATATCTTATATTTGCCAGCACGGAAGTATATCTTAATTTCGAAGGGCTGAGACTTGAACTTGATTTTATAAGTACTGCGGTATCTTGAATATCAAAATTACGGACATATTTAAATCTCATCCCGAGCTGAGATACAAATTTGTCCGAAAAACCGCGGCTGAAATTAAAATTTAATTCAAACGGCTCTTTTGTATAATATTCACGGTCCGAAAAAACGGAATTACTGCCTAAACCGAAAAAACTGTTTTTTATGTATTTATCGTAATCGAGGACCAAATCAAAAGCCAGGGGATAGATTTTCCCCTGACGGAATTCAAAATCTGGTACGGAAAAAACCAATCTGTACCATCTTTCCCCCCTTGAACTGTTAAAGAAAGTCAAATCGAAAGATTCGTTCAAATTCAATTGATTTAAGAAAAACGCTTTGGCGCCGTAGCCGATGCCCGCATCGCTATCATACGACAATATCGGAAATGGTTCGATTATCTTTTCTTTTAAAGAAGTTACAACCGGATATTCTTTCGGCGCCGATTCAATTATATCTTTGATATCAATATCGCTGCATACGCCGAAATGATCGGAAATATGCAAGCCGTCAATTGCGGAATCCATAACTATTTTATATGAAATTACATTTTCTTCTTTAAAATGTCGGTCGATGAAAACATAGTCAATTCTTCTCGGCAAGGAATCATATGCAGCGCAAAGCCGTTCGTACCCTTTCAATTCTTTCCCGTTCGCATCGTATGTCCTTAATGAATGCACAATGTTTTCGTTCCCATGGGGATTCCATGTATATATTTTTCCTTCTTTGCTTTTGGAGAAGGTATCTATTAAACTATCAGAAAGTATTAGATCTTTTAATTCCGCACTCTCATCAGCAGAATTGAAATCCCCGCCCAGGATAACCGGATAATCTTTCGGAATTTTTTTTAACTCTTCTTTCAATAATTTAAACTCTTCCTTTTTCTTTTTAGAGGCGTCTTCCCAGGCTGTTAAAGTTTTTTTTATTCCGGAATCTTGATACGTGTTGATTTTGAAAATCGATCTAAACTTAGCTTTCAAATGCGAATCGTCCGGAACGGAGGCCAGCAAATGAACATTTATTATATATACCGGAACATTTTTAAGCAATATTTTGCCTATAAGTGCAAAATTAGATTCGTCGAAATGAAAAGTAAGACCGTCTCCGTGAAGACCGAATGAACCGCCGACTTTTCGGACGCCGGATAATTTCAATTTTAAATTTCTGTTTGCAAGAATTGCAATGCCTTCTTTTAAATTTGCGGGCAGACCGAAAGGTCCGAATTTAATACCGGCGTTACAAACTTGATGAATTTCGTCAAATCCCAAAGAATCTGCCAATTTTGAAGAGAATTTTCCTACCGGGTTCGCTTCCTGAAGTAATATTACATCCGGTTTTATAATTTTCAACTGTTTGACCAATAAGTTGAACCGGGCATCTTTTCTTCCGGGATTTTCATATTCTCCCATTTTTATAACTCCATGGTAGTCCAACCCGGACCACACATTTATAGTTAAAATTCTTAAACCGGCGGATTGAGGAATGATATAAACCTGAATTATAACCAGCAAAAGGAATAATTTATATTTAAAATGCATACCGCAATTGTTATCCTTTATAATATACTTAGCAGTGATAATTACCGGTTATAATTAAATATGGTGGTTTTTTAGATTTGTCACGGAATTGTAAAAGCGTCGTAAAAATATTGTATTTACAGGTTACTCATCGCTGATTCCCAGTAAATCTGTCTAAGCAAATATTATTTATTCCCTTGAAATAATATATACTTGTAGAATTCTATTTAACAAAATTTTAAGTCATCTAACGAACTTATAACCGCTTTTATGTATCGTCAGGATATGAAGAGGTGCGGAGGGATTTTTTTCAATTTTCTTCCGCAGGGACAAAATATAGTTATCGACTGTTCGCGTTGTCGGAAAAGTTTCATATCCCCAAACGTCATCAAGCAGTTTATCTCTGGAGACAACCATACCTTCTTTTTCTATCAAGTATTTTAAAATCTTAAATTCCAGAGAGGAAAGTTTTATATGCCGTCCGTTTCTTGAAGCTTCCATCTTATTGAAATCCAAAAAGATCTCGTCAAAACTGAATTCGTCGATACTTAAAGCTATTTCGCTTTTACGTCTCAATATTGCTTTTATCCTGGCAAGCAGTTCTCTAATGCTGAACGGCTTTGTCATATAATCGTCCGCTCCCATTTCAAGCCCTAATACTTTGTCTATTTCTTCTTTTTTGCTTGTGAGCATTATAATAGGAGTATTGACACCGCTTTTTCTAAGATCGCTGCAAATTTCCAAACCGTTTTTGGACGGAAGCATAATATCGAGAATAATCAGGTCGGCATTTTCATTTTTACACAGATTATATCCTGTTTCGCCGTCGGAAGCAGACCTGACTCTGTAATTCTCGGATTCCAAACCGACTGTCAAACCCTTTAATATTGCAGGATCGTCTTCAATTAAAAATATTTGTTTCATTTTTTCGCTCCGTAGGAAATTTTAAAATGAAGGTGCATCCTTTTTCCCCGTTTCCGCTTACTATTAGTTCTCCTTTATGAGCATTCATTATCTCTTTAACCAGAGCCAGACCGATGCCGCTACCCGGGATATTTTTATTTTTAACCGATTTTGAACGGTAATACGGCTCGGTAATAAATTTTATTTCGTCTCGAGACAGGGCGGGTCCGTTGTTTTTGAAGCATACTAATAAATATTCATTATCTTTTTTTACCGAGATCATAATTTTTTTCGGCGGCACGGAATATTTAATACCGTTTGAAAGTATGTTCATAACCGCGCTCATAACCGCATCACCGTCTCCGCAGATCGAACATTCATCTTTGCATAATTCCGTTTCGACAGTACAGTTTTCTATTTTAAATTGGTAAGACATTAAATTTAGGGTACGGCCTATTAGTGAATTAATATTTATTTCGGAAAAACGATATTCCTTGATCCCGCGTTCTATCTTTGATAGGTCAAGAACATTCTCAATCAATCTCCCTAGGCGGTCGCATTCGCCGGATATTATTTCCAAGTATTCGCCGGAATCTTTATCGTCCGGCATTTTTTTAATCTGCAACAGCTCGGAAAACATTTTTATTGAAGTAAGCGGTGTTTTAAGTTCGTGCGAAACCGATGAGATAAAAAATGATTTTGTTCTGTTAAGTTCCTCCAGTTTTTCTTTTTCGATCCGCTCGCGCAACAATAGTTCGCGGATATTTATTTTTTCCAATGCCATGCCGGTTTGTAGAATGACTTCGGCAAGTAAATCCACATCTTCAACCGAGTATTTTTGCCCGGATTTCTTTTCTCCCAAAACCAGGAATCCTAAAATCTTGCCTTCCGAAGATTTAATCGGCAGAATTAAAGCGATACCCCACCTCCTGAAAACGGTCCTATCCGCAAGTTCTAAATCAACCGTCGATTCGACTTTTTCGGGCAGTGCAACCGGTTTATTAAGTTCCGTCTTCAATCTGGATTGATCAAGGGCTAAACTTCTGCCTACAAGCAAATCAAAATTTTTATTTGCGATTAATCGGATTCTGCTCGTCTTTCCGTCGAATAAGAAAAAACCGATTTTCAAAACAGGAATAAGCTTGTTGCTTTCTTCCACTATATGATCTGCCAGGATCTCTTTAGATTCGGAGTTTTTAATTTCATTTAGAAATTTTTTTAGCGCCAATCGGAAATCGTACTGCACTCTGAAGAACTTTCGATCCACTATTCGTTGTATTTTTGATTTAATAGGCTGAAATAGAAAGGCTATAATAATCGCCGACACGGTACCAATGTCAAATTGGCTGATTTGTTTAATCAAATGTGTAACGCCGAAAATCAAAGATGTATAAATAATTACCAGCACACCTATAACCAGCGAATATATTACGCTTCTCCTGATTATCAAATCAATATCAAATGCATGATATCTTAAGATTGCAATTGAAAAAGCTACCGGAACCGAAAGCATTAAAATGACAATGAGCTCCTCGGGAATAAGTCCGTAACCCGTTAAAGCTTGCGGAATCACCCATAACACCGCAAAGGTTAAGGGACCGATAACCAAGCCGAACAATATCCAGCGTAATTTCTTTCTCTCCGACTCTATAACGGAAGTCATATAGGAATGTATGAAAATTATTAATCCCGATATAATGCACACAACTGACAATATCCTGCAAAAATCAAATGCAATAACGTAACGATAAATTGCCTGACTGGAATTTAGGGAAGCTGCTTTCATAAATGTTACAAAGGAATACAATCCCAGCAGAACGGAGAATGAGTATAACGGTATTAATAATTTTTTGTCTTGAAGCTTCTTCTGACGCGGGAAAGTCAGGGTAAAATGGAGAAATATTACGGGAGTTAAAGTATATGCCATCGAGAAGATAAACCTCACGGCATAACCGAGACCCAAAGTAAGCGAAGAATAATTCCCCCACGTGGTTGTCATGATTACCGCCGTACAAACTACAACCCAATGAAACAGCCTGTGCGTTAAGGATCCGGGATTTTTCGTCAACACAAAAAAACCGATCAGAATGAAAACCAGACCGGCAAATGAGTTGCTGATTAAATAGAAAGCAGAATAAAAACCGACCGGTTTTATGAAAATATTTTTGACAAGCTTATTCTTAATAAAGCTGATTTTGATCGATTGATTTTTTCGTATCCCGTCCATGTATACTTCTACTTCTTCGGGAGAAGAAAACTTAAGTCCGTTTATTGCGGCTAAAGTATCTCCCGGGGAAATCTCAGAAATAAGGTAATTATTTTCTTTTAATAATAATTTCGAATGCGAATTTTCAAATTTTAAAGGAAGGCCTTGCTTGAGAGCGTCTTGATAAATTCCGGCGGCGCAAATAATTAAAATAATGGAGTCTAATATGAGAATATATTTAAAGGGAGCAGATAAACTTTTCAAATTATTCCCCCATTAAAGTTCCCTTTTTATTTAATTCGAAATAGATTATACATGGGTAACATACTTAAAACATGAAATATCCGCAATAAATATTTTTACGGGTCCTTTGCACCTTTTGCTTGAGCTTAAATAGGTCAACAAGGTGCGGAGTATAAATTAAAAAAGCGATGCCGGTTTTTTATTTCCAGGCACCGCTTTATGTGGGAGAGAGAATTTACGAATTTATTTATCTACGCCTGTCGGAATTTTTTTCTCTTCCGTTATTTCTGTTTTCCCTGCTTTCTCTTCGAATTTCGGGCGCTCTTCTTTCGGGAGGTTCTTTTCTAATCTCCGGTCTTGTATTTCGGTTCTCGTTTCCACGGTTGTTTTGAAAAGAATTTTCCCTGCTTTCGGTTCGTTGTCTGTTTAGTTCCCTGACCGAGCCGCGGTTATCTTCGTTTCTCTTTTCCCGGCTGTCAATTTTGGATCTTTCATAATTCCTGCCGCCTTCATTAATTCTTCCGGGTTCCGGTCTTGTAGGAATATTTCTGTCGTTATTCCTTTCGATAATTCTCGGCGGATTATTCCTTGCATCATTGTTTCGGTTCAGTTCAACCCTGTTGATATCCAGAGTGGAAGCTCTTTCGCCTCTCCTAATTTCAAAATTCCTATCATTATTTGTTCGGATTTTATCGGGATTTACAATGTATGCCCTTACTCTTCCGGAATTTCTGTCGCCCCGGTCGTTGAAATCCCTGGCATTATCTACTCTTTCAATATTCCTTTCAACTATCCTGCCGCCGCTTCTTTTTCTAATATAGTCGACGTCGACTCCTCTGTTAATTACGCGCCCGTCAGAGTACCCGTAATTTGTTCTGTATCTGGTGCCTGAATAGATCCTGTATTTATACCTATCCGGGACATAATATTTATAAATATATCTGTCGCACAGGTACCTGTATTTTACAAAATGCCAGTAACGGTACGGGGTTACATAGCCGGTGGTAAACCTTATGCCGAATCCGGCCGAAAAGGATGCGTACGGAGGCAACGGCGCCCATCCTATATAATCGTTATCGTACCGCCATTCAACCCAGGCAGGTGCCCACACATCATCCGGGACCCATATCCATCCGTAATAATCGTCGTAATACCACCTGCCGTAGTGAAATACAATATATCCGAACGGTTCGTCCGAGTCCCAATACCAGCCGTCTTCAGTCCAAATCCATCTTCCGTACTTATAAGGAACCCATCCGGGCTGCATATGAACCGGACGCCATACATTAATGCCGCCGTCAATTTGAATCCATGAACCATATGGTGAAAGTGACGAATAAAATAATTCAAAACCTCCGTGTCCGAATTCAGGCTCTGCTTTTATATTCATGTTGAATCCGACAATAAGGAAAAACAATAAAATCATTAACTTTTTCATTTTATGCCTCACATGGTTTTGAGTAAAAATCAACAACAAAAATGCCAATAATAAAGCTAGATATTATGCAAAGAATTGAGATTTGTAGAAAATGATTGTCTATTATTATAAACAGTATATTCTTTAATATACAGATATAATTATTCGATTATCTTCTAATTTTTCTTTTTTTCCATGTATAATTTCCGAACAGCCCTGAAATTCCGGAAATTATTATATAGGGTATGTGAAAAACTTCGGCAAGGTAAAAATATTTCTTATCCTTTTTCTGAAAAAGAAAGGAAGTTCCGTTTCTAATGATTCTTTCTTCTATTATAATCTTGCTCGAGGCTGCAAATATTGCGGTTAATAGAAAATACCAACTCCATGTTACTGCAAATACCATTTGCAGCGGAATGCTTAAATAAAAAAGAAATATCATAAAGAGTTTAATAATTAATAATTTATCAGGATAAAATAGTCCTTTGCTAGACCATCTCTTTCTCTGCTGATAAAACTGGGTCAAAGAGCTGTTCGCTTCCGTTTCAACAAGAGCATCCGCATTCCAGCAAAATCTTACCTTATAATCCGTATTCTTATAAATTTTCTGCATTAAGAGTTCATCATCGCCTGAGGTAAGGTTCATTAGGTCGTCTAAACCTCCTGCTTCATCATAAGCAATTCGCCTGTATGCTATATTTGCAGCATTACAAATTACGGGCATACCGCTGCCTATTAAGCCGGCACCTGCCAGCACCAGGCCCGCGAACTCTATGACCTGCAATTTAGAGAAAATCTTTTCTCCGTTGTTAAATTTAACCGGACCCGATACAAAACCCGTATCCTCGTCGAAATATGCAGATACGGTACTTAACCAATTTTTATTATGTATACAATCCGCATCGGTTGTTACGATAACATCCCCGGATGAATTTTCTATCCCGAACTTAATTGCTCTTTTTTTATGCGCATTCGGGGAAAAGTTTTCCGGAACGCTTATGATTTTCATATTTGGGGGTTTTTCCGCTTGAGTAAATATTTCAATTGAATCGTCGTCAGAGCAGTCGTTAACGTATATGACTTCGTAATTTCCTTTAGGGTAGCTTTGCGATTCAATGCTCCGCAGGCTTTTAATAAGATTTTTCGATTCGTTTCTGAAAGGGATGATAACTGAGATGAAAGAATAACCCAGCTTTTGACTTTGAAATAATTTTATTTTTTTTATCCCGCGTAATATTTTTATCAGGAAATATAGATAGTGAGCAATTAAGAGGATGAAAATGGAAACAAAAATAAAAATACTAATCATTGTCTTTTTTCATCATGAAAAATATGCCTGTGATCGAAGGGAGCAATACATTAATGAAAAACAGAGTAATAGCGGCATCAAAAGCGACAATACCGGGCAATCCCATGCTCCCTAGGAAATATACAGCAGCTCCCTCGCGAATTCCCAAATCGGCGAAGGATAAGGACGGTACAAGAGATTTTGTAAACATTACTAGGTTAGCCGCCCAGAAATAATGGAGAAAGTCATAATTCCCAGAATATGCGGCAATTAATAGAGAGAATTGGGAGATGTAGCAAAAATAAAATATTAGCGAAAAGGCTATCATTTTCGCCGAATACCTGCGGCCCGGGTTTCTGAATGGTTTTATTTTTTCAAGATATGCCGCAAGGTTTTTATTATCAGGGAAAACTTTACCGACAATCGTTTCTAGAATACCGGGTTTAACAGCCAAAAAAATCACAAGAAATATTATAGACAGTAATAAAATAAGAATTAACAAGGACAAATAGATCGGGACATGATAATAATAAAAAATAAAAAGCGCGCTGCTGACCGCTCCTATTAAAGCAACTATAATTAAAGGATAAAGTTTGTCTAAAAATGTTGCGGCGGTTATTTGCAGAATCGGTTTATCTTTAAACGGCAAAGCTCTGCCGAAATATTCCCCGACGCGTGCCGGTGTAAAAGTGCCTGCTGAAATTCCTGCGAATAAAGAGCCCAGAATCTTCCTTTTGTTTTTTTCTTTGAGGAAATTAAAGCAGGTCAGTTCCGACTTCTTAAACTGGATATATAAATTTCCCGCTAATAATGAAAAACCTAAAAATAAAAAAGAAGGCCTGGCATTTCTTATAATTTCTGCGAACTCGCTAAAATTAACTTTATTAATGATATAGATTATTAGACCGGAAGCAATTAATATCTTCAATGCAATAAAAAAAAAGTTTTTGCGCTTTGACGGTTCTTCCTTCGAAATGCGGAGGTTTAAATTTAAAAAATTCATCTTCGCTTTACGCTAGTTTTCCATTTCCAACAAATTTGTTTTTATTCCTTCCGTACAATTACTGCACATATGAACATTTTTCCTGCCGTTTAAAATTTTATTTCTAAAATTAAAATATTCTTCCGAAAGCCATATATCCCGGAATTTTCTTCCATTTAAAATTCCGAATTGAAATTCTGCGTCTTTATCAAAGCAGCAGGGCACTACTTTACCGTCCCAAGTAATCACGGAAGTCCTCCATAAGGCGAAACAGTGGTCTTTCGGACTTCCTTTTATTTTTATTTTATTTTCATCCAGAACATATCTCCTGTATTTTTCTTCTAACGGCAAAAACCGCAGCGCATTTTCATAAGAAGATACCTGCATTGATTTGAGGACAATTTTATCCGCACCTATTTTTCTGCCGTAATCGAAGACTTCATTTACTTGATGTTCGTTGTTTTTCATTACAATAAATTGGAGTTCAACAAAAGGGATTTTAAGTCCCCTTTCCTTTTTCCTCTTTACAAGCAGTCTTAGTCCGTTATCTGCCTGCCTGAAAGTCCCCCCTACCCGGTAGTTCTGATATGTCGTTTCATTCAAACCGTCTATTGAAAAAATTAACTTATCCGGAGCGTTATCCAATATTAAGTCCGCGTTTTTTTCGGTTACGGTTTGGCCGTTGGTGCTGACCGCGACATAAATCCTTTTACTTTGGGCATAACGGATCATACTTAAGAGATTCTTATTTACAAAAGGTTCACCCTGGAAAAATAACTGGACATAAAATCCCGTACCGCATATTTGATTAATGATTTCTTCAAAAAGTTCTTTTTTCATCAAACCCAACGGCCTCGTAAGTGTGCCCAGGCCGGAAGGACATTCCGGACATTTTAAATTACAGAGATTAGTGGGTTCCAGAGAATATGAAACCGGCATACCCCAAACTACCGGCCTATGTAGGAATTTCGACCAACCAAATGAAGAAATTATTTTTACGGCGTTGAAGGCTCTTTTAACAGTAAAGTATTTTAAAATATTTATTTCCAATATAAAACCCTATGTGACACAAATCCAGATTTTTCTTCCCAAATTTACACTTGACCCTACTTTTTATTGTTAAGGAAATCAGATTTTCTTACTTTTAGCATATTAATTCAAAACAATTGGTGATAGAATGTATATAAATTTCGGCGAAATCCCCGGAAATTATAATCTTTTCTTGGACTATTTATACGAATTCGATAATGTTAAAAATTTCTATAAAACAAATTTCCGAAATAAGGACGAATACCTTAAGGTATTTAAAAAAATATCCGAGAACCGGAACCTGAAGAGAGATCAACTCTCACGGATATTAAGTGAACAATATAACGGTTTTACTCCTTCCGCCAAAACCCAAAAAAATATAAACGATTTAAAGTCGGGCAAAACCCTGGCCGTAGTTACCGGACAACAACTGGGCCTTCTGGGCGGTCCGATGTATACCTATTATAAAATTATTTCAGCCATTAAGCTCAGCAACTTTTTATCCGAAAGGTACGACGATTATCAGTTTGTACCCGTATTCTGGCTTGAAGGAGACGACCATGATTTTAACGAGGTGAGGTTCATCAACGTTGTCGACGAAAAAAACGAAACCGCTAAGATAGAATACGACAGGGAAGTAGAAGAAGAAGAGAACAGGGGCAGCGTTGGATATCTTAAATTCAATGAATCCATAGTTCAATTTTTTACGGATTTGGAAAAGAATTTAAGAAAAACAGACTTTACTCCCGGACTGATGGACAAAATAAAATCTATTTATTCGACCGGTAAATCCTTCAAACAGTCATTTAAAGAATTGATTTTCTGGTTGTTCGACAGCTACGGACTTATTATTTTCGATCCGCAGGATCCTGAAATTAAACGACAATTAATACCCGTATTTATTGAAGAGATAACAAATTTCAGGAAGCATTCGGAAAAGCTGGTGCATGTCAGCGCAAAACTTGAAGAATTATATCATGCTCAAGTAAAAGTAAGACCGGTTAACTTGTTTTTCAGCAACGAAGAAGGGAGATTTTTAATTGAACCTTCGGAGGACGAATTTAAGCTAAAAAGAAAAAGGAAAAAATATACCTACGATGAATTGGTTGAACTGATTAAAACTGGACCGGAAAACTTCAGTCCGAACGTGCTTCTAAGACCAATCTGCCAGGATTTTATACTCCCAACGTCGTTCTATGTGGGAGGTCCGAGCGAAATATCTTACTTTGCACAGGTAACTCCCCTTTATGAGTTCTTCGGAGTAGAGACGCCCATAATATACCCGCGCTGTTCCGCAACCATCATAGAGAAGAACATAAACTCCGTGATCGAAAAATTTAATCTGGATCTGAGAGAATTGTTTGTAAATCCGGAAAAGGTTAAGGAAAAGGTTATAAAGTCGGTATCACAAACTGCCGTAGATGATATTTTCGCAGTGACGGTCAACCAAATTGAAACAGCTTTCGATCATTTAAAGGAAAATTTGTTCGAACTTGACAAAACGATAAGCGATGCAAGCACTAAATACAAGCAGAAGATCTATTATTACCTCGACGAATTAAAGGGGAAAGCGATCGATGCACAGAAAAAGAAATACGAAACTACAATAAGGCAGATAGATAAAGTTGCTAATGCTCTTTACCCGGCTGCAAATTTGCAGGAAAGAGAGCTGAACTTCGTTTATTTTGCCAATAAATACGGACCCGAGATCATCAGCCAAATATTCGAGGAACTGAGTATAAATAAATTCGACCATCAAATAATCCGTATATAGGTGCCGGTATTCCGAAAATAATTCCTTACGTAATCGTCGGCTATACTCTGCTGCATGTTCAAATGAAGAAATCGGAACGACGAAATATTATGACAGTAAGTATTATTTTGGATTGCGTGCCGTAAATTCATAACCCGGAACCATAAGACAATTAAACAATTCAGCAGTTTAACCTATAACACTTTTCAGCTGCGTTAAAAAATTCGGATTGGAAATATTAACGCAATCGAAATTATCTACTTTTCCGCCGTCCTTGAGAAGCATTGATAGTATCCCGAAAGCCATTGCTATCCTATGATCGTTAAAGCTTTTAAAAACCTGATCTGAATTTTTAATGTTTCCTTTTAAGCTGAATCCGTCCTCAAATTCTTCCATATCCAGCCCTAGCGCTGCCAAGTTATGACATAAAGCCTTTATTCTATCCGATTCTTTCCCCCTGAGTTCCGCAGCTCGGCGTATCTTAAAATCGCCGTCCGCAAAAATACCCGCCACGGTAAGGATGGGGATCTCGTCTATTATATTGGGAATGATTTCTTCTTTTACTTCGATATTTTTAAGTATGCTGCTTTTAACTATAATGTCGCCCATCGATTCACCAGCCACGGTTCTTACATTATTAAATTGAATATCCGCTCCCATTTCTTTTAAAACATCAATTACGCCGGTCCGGCTCTCGTTAAGCGAAACGTTCAATAACCTCAGATCCGAATTTTTTATCAGCAGCGCCAATACTATAAAAAAAGAAGCGGTGGAGATATCCGACGGGACAAAATAATCTTTTGAGACCGGGAAATCTTTCTTTGAAACAGATATTGATTTACCTCCGCCGACATTCGCGGTTCTGAGCCCGAGCATTCTTTCCGTGTGATCCCTTGAAGCCGCTTTTTCAATTACAACCGTTTCCCCTTCCAAATGAAGTCCGGCCAGCAGTACCGCGCTTTTTACCTGAGCGCTTGCAACCGGCATTTCATACGTAACAGGGTGCAGATCACCCGAAGGATATATCTTTAACGGCAGAGTGAAATTTTCCGTCCCGGAAATCTTCCCTCCCATTTGGGACAGGGGGTCAATGATCCGCTTCATTGGTCTTTTGGAAAGCGACTCGTCTCCTATAATCTCCGATTCAAAATTTTGCGCGGTTAAAATACCGCTTATCAATCGCGCGGTAGTACCGGAATTACCCGCGTCCAGCGGCATGGAAGGGCTCCTAAAACCCTTATAACCGCGCCCGTTTACAACTACGGCATCATCTTCGAATTCAAAATCGATACCGAGTAATTCAAGACATTTTTTAGTAGACTTTACGTCCTCCCCGTTTGATAAATTTAATATCCGGGATTTACCGTCTGCAAGAGCAGAAAACATTAACGCACGGTGTGAAATCGATTTATCGCCGGGAAGGTTTAATTCACCTCTTACTTTTTCAATTTTGTTGAAAGTCTGCATTTTTATATCCTGATTATTTTCTGCACCAGCCGTCTATCATGTTTTCCAATTCATCCGAAGAGAACTCGCTGGCATCGTACAATCCTTTTGAACATCTTTGTCTGTACGTTTCATATAGTACCACCGCCGCTGCAACGGAAACGTTAAGAATCTGGACCATTCCTCGCATCGGAATTAAAAATTTTTTATCGGCCAGATCCGCAGCTTCCGCGGAAACTCCGCGGTGCTCGTTCCCGAAAACAATGGCAATTTTTCCGGATAGATCAAGATCGTAAAGAGATACCGCATCGTCGGATATTGAAGAAGCATATATTCCATATCCTTGGTTTTTCAGATCCTCGTAACATTTTTTCACCGATGGAAATTTTTCTTTTTCCACCCATTTAAATGCGGAAGCGGAAGATTTTTTCCCGATTTTCGGAAATTTTTCTTCGGTGTAAACCAGTGATATTTTCGGCACACCTACGGCATCGCAGGTTCTGAATATAGCGCTGACGTTGTGCGGATCGTGAATATTTTCCAATACCACCCTTAAATATTTTTGACGGGAGTTTATTACCGATATGATTTTACTTTTTCTTCTATCCGTTTTAAATTCTCTCATTCGTACTCTTATAAAATACAAGCTTATAAATAACCCTGGCGCCGGTACCTCTTGCTTTATCCAGCTTGAATTTTTTCTTATCGGTTTTAAGGTAGTACGAAGCCAGATCCAAGATTTTTTCCAGAACGGTATCTTCGTCGCGCGCCCAGCATTCGCAGCCTTTAAGGCTGGGTACCTCTGCAGTACACCCGTCATCTGATTTTTGAATTACAACGTCTAATACCATTGCCGATTTTAGTAATCTTCTTTGTTTATTTCACCGTTAATTATTTTTATCCCCGCGCTTGCTCCTATTCTATCTGCTCCGTTTGCAATCATATCCAGCGCATCTTTCCGAGATCTAATGCCCCCGGCCGCCTTAACTTTAACTCCGGGACCAACCGTATATTTCATCAGGGCTACATCCGCTGCGGTAGCCCCGGCTTTGCCGAAGCCGGTGGAGGTTTTAACGAAATCGGCGCCTGCGTCCCTGGCAATCAGACAAGCTACGATTTTCTTTTCCTCGGTAAGCAGGCACGTCTCAATTATTACTTTGCATACCGCGCTTTTTGCTTTCGCCTCCGCAACAACCGCCTTAATTTCTTCGTATACATAATTATAATCCTTAGCTTTGAGCCGTCCTATATTTATCACCATATCAATTTCTTCGGCCCCGTTTTCAATTGCTTTTTTCGTTTCAAAAATTTTCGTTTCCGCGGCGGAAGCCCCCAGCGGGAAACCTATTACCGTACATACTTTAACACCGCTACTTTCCAACAACCCGCCGCATAAAGCTACGTAAGAAGGATTTACGCAGACAGAGGCAAACTTATAGTCTTTTGCTTCTTCGCAGAGTTTTTTTATTTCATCGGGAGTAGCTTCCGGTTTAAGCATCGTATGGTCGATATACCCGGCAAGTTCTTCACGACTCAAATCTTCCGCATTTTTCCTTTTATCTGATCCGGATTCTTTCTCGTCGAAGCATGCTTCGTTAATTTTATAACCGGAGTTTTTATAAAGTTCTTCCGCAACCGCTTTTACGAATGTTTTGGTCTCCGCAGACATTTCTATTTTACCCATTTTCTCCACCGTACATTTTATACGCTTTAAATGTATTTTTCAACAGCATGGCAATCGTCATCGGTCCTACACCACCGGGGACAGGAGTAATATAGGAGGATTTCGGCGCAACCTCGTCATAATCAACGTCGCCTACAACTCTGTATCCTTTTTGTCTGGCGGCGTCGGGAATCCTATTAATACCGACGTCAATAACCACGACGCCTTCTTTTACCATATCCGCTTTAACGAACAGCGGTCTGCCGATCGCCGCTATTAAAATATCCGCTTGCCTGGTGAAATGCGAAAGGTCCTTCGCCGCTGAATGACAAACCGTTACCACGGAATTAGCGCCCTTCTTCTTCTGGAGCATAATGTTGGCTATCGGTTTTCCTACGATATTGCTTCTTCCCAGCACAACCAGATGCTTGCCTTCGGTTTCTATCCCGTATCTGACAAGCAACTCCTGTATGCCTGCAGGCGTACAAGAAGCAAAAGTATCCTTGCCTATTACGAGATTGCCCACGCTAATCGGGTGAAAACCGTCAACGTCTTTTTTGGGGGATATCGCTTCGATTACCCTATCCTCGTTAATGTGTTTGGGCAAAGGAAGCTGGACCAATATTCCGTGGAAGTCCTTATTATTGTTATAACCGGTTACAAGATTTAAGAGTTCTTCTTCAGAAATATTATCTTCCAATTTCTCGGCTTTTGTTCTCATTCCTATCTCTTCGCATGCCTTAACTTTGCTCCGCACATAAATTTCGGATGCCGGATTATTCCCTACTAGGATTGTGACCAGTCCAGGAACGTTTTTACCCGCCGAGACCAGTTCTGATATTTCTTTTTTCAATTCTTCGCGTATATCGGCCGCTGTTTTCTTCCCGTCGATTATATTCATCTTATTGTTCTCCGCATTAATTCTTATAAAATTTTTGGTTCGACACGGTTGCCGTATTTTTTCTCAAGGTATCCCGCGATTTTTCCATCGCTCATAATTTCCTTTTCAAAAGCATTGGAATTTTGCCAGCCTGTTCTTTTATTGTCTCTGAAATTCTCCAGCCGTCTCAAAGATATCTCGCAAAATACCGGATCATTGTCCATGGTACAGCATTTCCTGTTTAAAATTTCGCACGAAAGGAGCGTGCTTCCCGAATGGGCGAAAAAATCGACTACGGTATCATCCTCTTTGCTGCTTGCTTTGATTATTCTCGAGACGGCTTTTAAAGGTTTTTGAGCATAACAACCGCTGACGTTTTCTTCCATCCTGTAGAACACCTGCTGAATATCCACCCATACGTTCCCTGCTCTTATGAACTCTGATTTTCCGCGCTCGGTGTTTTCCGTTTCCTTTCCGTTTACAACCTTGTAATAACCGCGCAGGATCTTAGGTATATCCGTATATTCGGCGTCAATGTTGAATTCCGGATTCCCTTTTACGTAAAATAACAATTCCTGCCTTACGGCCATCCAGTTTTTCTGTGTACCGTAGCCTCTCTGATTTCTCATTGTAATAAAACTTTTGGATGAAAAACCCGACCCGCGCATCATCGTTACGAACTCAGGGAAAGGCTGAAGATGATTATTTTGATCCGCTCCCAGCCATATATATAACGATGAATTATCCTGAAGGCTTTCGAAACTGTTCTTGACCCACAACGCGCTCCATTCCGCAAAGTTCCCGGCTTCTCTTTCTTCAAAAGCCACAAAATTATAAGGCGGATCATGAATTGCAAGAACTGCTTTTTCTTTTCCGAGCAATTCGGCGACATCTAGGGAATCAGCGGCATCGAGACAACCGATTTTATGTTTCCCGCCGGGATCATTCCATATTTCCCCTTTTTTGATCCTGCAGTACGGTGCCAGAAGTTCCCTCAATTCGTCATCGGCATCTATACGAGGTAAGGGAAAATTCCGCATAATATTAATTAGTTTTTTTGATAAACTCCGGAAATACTATCCTTTCCAGTTCCACCGTTTTGCCGGAATCCGTATCTAGTTTAAAATAAATTCCGCATAAATGAGTATCCCCTTCGGCAGTTTCGTACTTTTGGGGAGTTTGATAGATAAACCTGTTAATCGCCGCCTGCGTTTTCATTCCTATTACGGAATCGTAGGGTCCGGTCATCCCGGCATCGGTAATATAACCCGAGCCGCCGGGGAATATCCTCTCGTCGGCCGTCTGCATATGGGTATGTGTTCCGACCATAGCACTGATTTTGCCGTCGAGATAATTTATCATGGCTATTTTTTCCGCGGTAGCCTCGGCGTGGAAATCTATGAATATTAAGTTGGTTTCGGCTTTAATCTTTGCAAGAATCCAGTCCGCACTCCTGAACGGACAGTCTATATCCGCCATAAACGTCCTGCCCTGAAGATTTATTACCGCAACTTTTCCCTTCTTTGTTTCGGCAATAAAATATCCGTTTCCGTAAGTGCCTTTGGGATAATTCAGGGGCCTTAGAGCACGCGGTTCCTTTTTAATATATTCCTGGGACTGATGTTTATCCCATGTATGGTTGCCGCCTGTAATAACATGCACCCCGAGGTCTAACAATATTTGCCCTTCTTTTTCGGTACAGCCTTTACCGTCCGAAGAATTTTCTCCGTTTGCGATTACAAGGTCGGCCTTATATTTCTGAATAAGACTGGGAAGCCATGTTTGCACAAGAGCCATACCGGGTTTGCCTACAATGTCACCAATAAAAAGTAAATTTAATAACGCCATAGAATTCCTAAATTGAGCGTTTAATATATCTAAAAATGTAGTAAATTAAAAGAAAACGCAGATACGGGTTTTATTTATTTGAATCATATCATATCCGAAACAGTAATATTTATATATTGGATTGTTTTTATATTAATAATAGATTTGCATATGCGTAGTGAAGAGTTATCGGAATTAAACGTTGAGGACGCAGAATTCTGCGTTGTAGACGTAGAAACAACCGGCCTTTCTCCCGCTTACAACGGCGTAATTGAAATCGGGCTGGTAAAAGTCTCAAAATTAAAAATAACCGATAAATACCATTCGTTAATAAATCCCGGCCGAGAGATACCTTATTACATTACACAACTGACCGGAATTTCCGGAGAAGACATTTACGATGCCCCGTTCTTCGGCGATATTGCGGCAGAAATAGACGATTTTATATCGGGAACTATTTTAACTGCGCATAATTATCCGTTCGACAGCAGCTTTCTTAGAAAAGAATTCAGGTACTGCGGTAAAGATTTATTTAAAAACCCCGGATTGTGCACATTAAAATTATCCAGACGTTTGTATCCCAATCTTAAAAGCAAGTCGTTGGGTTCAGTATGCAGGCATCTTAATCTTCACAATTCCAACGAGCACAGGGCGCTGGGCGATGCCGAAACTACTGCCAAATTATTGATAAAACTTATCAAAGAATTAAAAAAGAATCATCAGGTTAAAAGCGTAAACCAGCTGCTTGAATTCCAGTCTGCTCCCAAAGCAAAATCCATTGAAAAGCGAATTAAAAAGAGCCTTGCCGAAGACGTTTCTTTTATTCCGGATGTTCCAGGAATTTACTATTTCCTGAATTCGAAAGGCGAGATAATATACATAGGAAAAGCAAAGTCGCTAAAAAACAGGCTGCGGTCGTATTTTATGTTGAACTCTCCGCGCAAAGCAAAGAAAATAGTCGGAGGAGCTTCGAGATTAAAAATTCAGGTTACTAATTCGGAGCTTACGGCCCTGTTAATGGAAGCCGAGTTGATTAAAATCATAAATCCTAAGCACAATACGCAGTTAAAAACCTACGGGAACAAATATTTCCTGAAAATTAACAAACGGCATTCTTTCCCATATGTAGATCTTGTAAATTATTTTGACTTTGACGGCGATGATTATTTCGGGCTGTTTATTTCGCGCAAGAAAGCGGAAACCGTTCTGGAAATGATAACAAAAGCGTTCGGACTCAGAGAATGCAGCGACAGCGAGTTTAATAAGGGCAAAGCCTGCTTCCTGGCCGACATCGAAAGATGCACCGCCCCATGTATAAATAATAATACTTCCGTTTACGGAGATGAATTAAGCAAGGTCTACGATTTTCTTTACGGCAGGAACCAGTATGCACTGAACAGATTACTGAATAAAATGAAGGATTATTCGGAGAGACAGAAATACGAAAAAGCCTCGGAGGTAAAAGGATTAATAGATCTGATTCTATCTCAGACCCACAAATCTTCGCTGCTTGCGGAGCCGGTTAATTCCGCCAACGTTCTTTTCGAAATATCGGAGAAATTCGGCAAGGACTATTTGCTAATGCTTGAGGGCAAAATATTCGTGAAGAAATACGCCGTAGATCAAAAGGATTTTTTCGAAGAAGCTCTCGATGATTATTTTAACGGAACGGTAAAGAACGGTGCCGTACCCGGCGAGGAAGATCTTGAAAAGATGAAGATTTCCCTAAACTGGCTTATTAAAAACAGGAATAAGGCAAGGATTTTATATTTGAAGGATTATACAAGTAAAGAGGAATTGTATTTAACATTATCAAAATTCGGCGGTCTGACGGCTTCCCCGTCATCCGAAACATTCGACATTAAATATTTCCTCAACCGCGAAGAAGAACAGATTACTGATTAGGTAATAAATTTGCATTCTCAACACGCTTAAAAACTAGCGAGACGCCGGAACTGTAAAATGGAATTTACTTCCTTCGTTTTTAACGCTTTCTCCCCAAATCCTGCCCCTGTGTCTTTTAACCATTTCTTTACAAATCATTAAGCCCAGCCCTGTTCCCTTTTCATTATTAGTACCCGGAGTGGAATGATATAAACCGCCGAAGACGGAGGAAAGGATATCTTCGCTCATTCCGATCCCGTTGTCTTCAACCGATATCTTAACCGACTCATTATTCTTTTCGGCACTTATTTTTATTAGTCCGCCTTCGTTTGTGAATTTGATTGAATTTGAAACAAGATTAAGTAAAATCGATACCAGCATATTAGGATCCGCGGCTACAAAAATATTTTTGCTAATGTTCGCTTCGAACTTAATCTTCTTTTTCTTTAAATTGCTGGATAATAAATTCGATATAAAATCAGTTTTTTCTTTTAAAGAAACTCTTTCGGGCTCGTATTTCATGTTGCCGTTTTCGATCCTGGACCAGTTGAGCAGGTTCTCGAGCAGTTGGAATTCCATCTTAATTGCGCCGTACAATTCTTCCAAATAACCCTTTACTTCCTCATCCGTTAAATCTTCGAATTCGGTCAACATTATTTCGGAAAGCCCCAATAATGCGTTAAACGGGCCCCTCAAATCGTGCGCGATTATCGAAAACAGCCTGTCTTTTGTCCTGTTAAGCTTTTTCAACTCCTCCGAATATTTCTTTAATTTTTTTTCATCTTCCTTAATCTGCGATATATCGCGCGAGATGCCGACCATCCCGACTACTTCGCCATTATCGTCGAAAATCGGTTCTTTGGTTGCCGTAACCCAAATATACGACCCGTCGGCCGATCTGATTCTTTCAATTTTCCCGACCAATCCTTTTTTTGCTTTCATTAAACTTTGTTCATCTTCAAATGCCGAGCTGGCATGGTCGTTTTCGAAGAAATCAAAATCGCTTTTTCCGACGGCATCGTCGGGAGATTTTAATCCTAGTATTCTTGCCTGTGCTTTATTTATTCTGGTAAAACTTGAATTCAAATCCTTGAAATAAATCGAATCGGGAATATTGTCCAACAGAGATTTAAGAATATGTTTTTCATGCAGCAGCTCTTCTTCTCTTCGAATTCTTTTTGTCTCGTCGGCAAGACTCCACAAATATCCCAGGTGCTGTTCTTTTACGATAAGCGGTTCGTATGAGGATTCTAATATTTTTCCGTCTTTAAGCCTGATAATCTTATTGTGCACTATAGAATCAAGACCGGGGTTACCTGATTTATCACCGGTTTTCGCTACTGAATTTATTTGTGGTAATATCAGATTGAGCAGAGAGTTTAATTCGATATTCTCAATCGACGAATGAGGAATGTTCCAGTACTCAATGAATTTTTTATTTATATATATAATATCATTGTCCGTATTTACTATCAGCACGGCATTGGATGCGGTACTTAATACGGAATCAAGTAAAAACGAAATGTTGTTATTTCTGCCGAAAAAATAATTTAAATCGTTTGAATCTAAAATTTCCTTAGAATTTATAGACTCATCCATTAATACCTCCCGATTTTTCACCCCCTGTCTTATATCAAATTTTATACCTTTCATTCATAATATTATCGTATAAGGACTGATTATCTTTATACATAGAGATCTTTCATATAAATTAATATCTGTTTAGTAATATTGCAAAATCTTTTGCATATATATTTTTTCAGACAATAGTCCCGAAATATAAACTTGATTTTTAGCTAAATACAAATTATGCTGCTTGAACATTTTTTTAACAGCCGGGCCGGGCCTCTTTTTTAATAGGGATTTTTGACAACAACATACACCTTGGAGCGCGGAATATACCTGTAATATATATCATTGTAAATATAATATCTTATTCGCCCGCGGCGGATAATTTTATACCCGGCCGGCAATACGGCTATTCTCGCACCCAGAGGAGCCGAAACAACCGCGTATTTTTTATCTCTTATTTCATAAAATGACCCGGCCCGATAATAATATGATCGTTTATTTACTAATATTTTTGTGTATACAGTGCTTTTTTTTACGGTTACTTCCTTGCGCCTGTGCTCCCGCAATTCCCGTTTCGTCTGGGCGGAAGACAAACCGCTGTCAAGTCCGAATACCAGCGTAATTACTAGAGATATATAAACAACTTTTTTCAACGTTCCGTTCATTTTTATAACCCTTCCTATTGTTTGACAATTATTTAAATACAGATCCATAGAATATTTCAAATATGACAATAAACATCCGAATACGGTTTAATTCCGCAAGAGTTAAAAACATTTATTTCATTAATTTTAGGCATCTTAAGAGGCCGTTATGGGAGTAAAATATCGATTTTTGGAAACCGGACCAACGGCAATCGGACTTCATAAAAATATTTAGCTTTTAAAGACGCAGACGATTTTGCTATAATTTTCTACAATAACATTGATAAATAAAAAAATCATGGTTATAATTGATTTCAAAATTTCCATCAATGATAAAAAGAATAAAAATCCAGGAATAATATGATATTTGCCAAAAGGCTGGAAAGACTCCCGCCTTATCTTTTCGCCGAATTAAACGCGATTAAGCAGAAAAAAAGACAGCAAGGTATTGATATAATAGATCTTGGAATGGGAAATCCGGACAGTCCTACCCCGGGATTTATTATAGATAAATTAAAACAAACTATCGATGATCCCAAAACCCACCGTTATTCCAGGTCAAAAGGGATACCCGGAATATTAAAGGCTATCTCCCGCAAATATAAGAGGGATTTTGATGTAAGCATAGACCCTGAAACGGAAGCGGTTGCTACGATAGGAAGTAAAGAAGGCCTTTCGCACCTCTGCCTTGCTCTTTTGGATGAAGGCGATGTTGTTCTGGTTCCTAATCCTACTTACCCGATACATATCTACGGAGTTACTTCCTCTGGCGCAAATGTTATATCAATTCCTTTAAAAGAAGAAAACGATTTTATTCCCGATCTCTCAATTATAAAACGCGACATGTGGCCGCGTCCCAAAATGATTATCCTCAACTTCCCCGCTAATCCGACAACGGCAGTTGTAGACCTCGGTTACCTGAAAGAAATTGTCGAATACGCGAAAAAAACCGAGATGGTTATCGTACACGATATGGCTTACAGCGATATTGTATTCGACGGGACAAAAGTACCTTCCATACTTCAGGTACCGGGAGCCAAGGATGTTGCCGTTGAATTTTTTACAATGTCTAAAAGCTACAATATGGCCGGATGGCGTGTCGGATTTTGCGTAGGCAATAAACAAATATGCGGCGCACTTGCCAAGTTAAAAAGTTTTTACGATTACGGAATTTTTACGCCTATTCAGGTAGCGGCTATCGCGGCGCTGGATTCGCCTATCTCGGTTACTCAGGCAATTTCGGAAATATACAGGAGAAGACGCGACGTTTTGGTTGAAGGGTTAAACGGAGCCGGCTGGAATATAAAAAAGCCCAGGGCCAGTATGTTCGTATGGGCTCCCATACCGGAAAAGTTTAAATCCATGGGCTCTATACAATTCTCAAAGTTTTTAATCGATGAGGCGGAAGTGGTCACTTCCCCCGGTGCTGCATTCGGCGTATACGGAGAAGGTTTTCTCAGAATTTCGATGGTCGAGAACGAACAGAGGATTAAACAGGCTATAAGGAATATTAAAAAGATCATGGATAAATAACGGACACGATTTTTTATGATTTCCCCCTTAGAGCGTCTTGAGAAAATTCTTAACGACAAATCATCCGGTTCGACAGATATTCTAATTAAGTTAAACAAATTATTAAAAGAAAATTCCCGCGACAAAAGATTTTTAAAGGCTGCACTGACAAAATCAAAATTAAAGCTGTCCCATTTTGCGGCCGTTAAGGATTATATAGATACGGTATCGAAACTTACAGTTTCGGACGACCGCGGAATTCTCATATCTTATTTAAATAATTTGGAAACGAAGGAAGAGGACCGGTACCTCCGCCTGTTCAACAACGCAGGACATTACATTAATAATTTTGATAATATCAATAACGTTTTAACCCTATCCAACAGCGGAACGATGCGGAGATTCTTCTATATTTGGGGTGATCACAATCCGAAGCTGAAGGTAATTATATGCGAATCACGCCCCAAGCTGGAAGGCAGAATTCTTGCAAAATCTTTGCTCCAGGGAAAAATTAAAGTAGAGCTTATTACCGACGCTTCAGCTGCTCTGCATATGCCTGAAACAGATGCGGTTATCGTCGGAGCCGATGCGGTTTTAACGAACGGGAACATTGTTAATAAAATAGGCAGCAGAACTTTAGCCGTATTGTGCGGGTATTTCGGCAAACCGTTTTATGCGGTTGCTCCGGAAAACAAACATTTAAAAAAGAAAACTTTCAACTCGCCTGAAGAAAGCCCCGACGAAATTTGGGGTTATAAGGACAAAAATCTACGAATCAAAAACACTTACTTCGAACTTGTGGAAAGAGATTTAATTACCGCAATTATCTCTGATAAAATCTGAATATTATATTTTACTTTTTTCAAGATATGTTTTTGATCTCACTTTAGTTTATAAATGCGGTTTTATTAAAAGGGATAAAACATGAAATACTTTACTTATACGCTCCTTTTTATTTTTTCTTGTCTGCTTACGGTCTACCCGCAGAAAAAAGAATTAACCGTTAGACAAGTCACCGTCGGAGCCAAAAATATTATGCCCCAGGAATTGCAACAGCTTCAATGGCGCCCGTCTACTGATTACTTTACGTTTTCAGGTAAGTTATTACAGGATACCGGCTTGGTACAGGAAGGAGTTGATCTTAAAAAACCCGTTATGCTTGTAACTCTTGCCGAACTGGATAAAAATTACTCGGAGTTGAAAGGCAAACAGGTTAAGGATTTTCCCGAGATCACCTGGACCGATAAAGACAATTTCAGGTTCTGGCAGGGAAATACTCTTTTCAAATATAACGTAACAACCGGTACTTTGAGCGAAATTAATGAGACGCCCGACAGCGCCGAGAATAAAGATATATCGTTAAAAAACTTCGTTGCTTATACAATTAAGAATAATCTGTACATTGCCGTGAACGGGAAACAATATGAAATTACGAACGACGGCAACGAAGGCATAGTTAACGGGCAGTACGTTGCCCGAAACGAATTCGGTATCGATAAAGGCACTTTCTGGTCTCCGGGTTCCCGTTATCTTGCTTTTTACAGAAAAGACCAGACGATGGTTACGGATTATCCAATTGTCGTTATAAATTACCGCCCGGCAAAGGTCGAAAATATAAAATATCCTATGGCCGGGATGACAAGCGAACAGGAAAGCGTAGGGATTTATAATCTTAAGACTAACGAAAAGCTATTTCTAAATACCGGAAAGCCGAAAGATCACTACCTTACCGGCGTAACATGGGATCCAGGCGAAAAATATGTCTATATCGGGGTGCTGAACAGGGATCAAAACGAATTTAGCGAAATAAAATACGATGTTTCAAACGGCAATCCGGTCGATACCTTGTTTAAGGAAACAAATCAGAAATACGTTCATCCCATGCACGGCCCTATATTCGTTGAAAAACACCCCGACGAATTTATATGGTTCTCGGAAAGGGACGGCTGGGATCATCTTTATCTTTATAATACCAGC
Organism: Ignavibacteriaceae bacterium; assembly: GCA_046706945.1. Classification (GTDB taxonomy): domain Bacteria; phylum Bacteroidota; class Ignavibacteria; order Ignavibacteriales; family Ignavibacteriaceae; genus FEN-1297. Next base: position 40,087 of record JBJKOY010000105.1, read on the forward strand.
GGGAAATTATTAAAAAAGCTTACGGAGGGGAATTGGGATGTGATCGACTTCGAGGGATTCGACAAATCTGGAGAAAATATATTTTTTACTTCAACAGCAGAAAGCCCGCTGCAGAGTCAATATTATAAATTAAACTTGAATTCGGGAAAGACGGAAAAACTGACAAAGGGAAACGGCGTTCACAAGGTTTTAAGAAATGACGACGGAAAATATTTCATCGATACTTACAGCAGCCTATCAATACCGTACGCAGCTTTAGTAATAAACAATAATGGAGAAACGGTTAAAGATATTTTCACTTCAAAGAACCCTTTAAGCGATTATTCAATTGGAAAGACCAAAATATTTAAATTAAAAAGCAGCGACGGCTACGATCTTTACTGCAGGATGATTTTGCCTGCAGGATTCGATTCCACAAAAAAGTACCCTCTCCTAGTATATGTCTACGGCGGCCCGGGAGTTCAATTAATCACCGACCGATGGCTTGCCGGCGCCGGTTTATGGCTCAATTATATGGCCGAACACGGGTACGTAGTGTTTACCCTCGATAACAGAGGTTCGGCTAACAGAGGCTCGGCCTTTGAACAGGAAACTTTCAGGCATCTCGGGACTAAAGAAATAGAAGATCAAATCCTTGGATTAAATTATGTAAAAAATCTCCCGTACATTGATACATCAAGGACCGGGATCTTCGGATGGAGCTTCGGCGGATTTATGACAACTTCTCTTATGACAAGAACTCCCGGTGCATTTAAAGTTGCGGTAGCCGGCGGGTCCGTTATAGATTGGAAATATTACGAAGTAATGTACACCGAAAGATATATGGACACTCCTCAAGCCAACCCGGAAGGATACGATCAAGCGGACCTTCTCAATTATGTTCAAAACCTGAAAGGAAAGCTTTTAATGATACACGGTACCTCGGATCCGATAGTGGTATGGCAGCATGATCTAATGTTTATTAAGAAAGCCGCCGACCTTGGAGTGCCCGTGGACTACTTTGTGTATCCGGGACAGGAACACGGAGTAAGAGGTATAGATGCATTTCATTTGTATAATAAAATTACCGCTTACTTTAATCAATATTTGATGGATAAAAAAACCGCTGAAGATTAAATTCCCAGCCGGACTAAAAGAATTTTTTAATCTGTTTTTTAATTATCGTTTCCTGAATTCTGAAATAACGCTTACTTGACCGCATAATCCCGAGGCTTTGCTTTATAAGCTTTGCTCCGGTGCCTATATGCTTTCTTCAAAACGCAAAACGCTTTTGCTTTTTTTATTAAATCTTAATGTCAACATTAAGGCCGACGCGGAAAGCCCTATCAGCAATCCTATCCATACACCGGCGACATTTAGATTAAACGTAAATCCGAGCAAATAACCGGTCGGTAATGCCAAGACCCAGTACGCGATAAAAGTAATGAGCATCGGAGCCTTGACATCTGTAAGGCCTCTAAGTATTCCGATGCCTACGGCCTGCGTTCCGTCGGATATCTGAAAAACTGCGGCTATTAAAAGAAGATCGGAAGCAATGGATATTACCGCCGGGTCGTTTATATATAAGGACGGAAGGGAATTTCTAAAAATAACAAACAATACGCCGCAGAAGGCCATGAACGAAGCTCCTAAAAGTACGGCAATAAAACCCGACCTCCGGATTTCTTCCACATTCCGTCTGCCCAGCGCATTGCCGACCCTTACGCTCCCGGCCGAAGAAATTCCGAGCGTTGCCATAAACGAAATTGAAGCAAGGTTTATGGCTATTTGGTGCGCCGCCAGTTGTTTTGTACCGAGCCAGCCTACCATAATGACGGCAAAAGAAAAAGCTCCGACTTCAAAAATATATTGGAAAGCGCTCGGAACTCCTATGCTTAGCAGCTTTTTAATAACGCTTAGGTTTATTTGTCTGAAATGCATTATAACGTCATATATTTTCAGTCGCCTGCTGCTTATAACATAATACATTATCACGGCGCCCATAAATATTCTTGAAAAAAAAGTTGCCCATCCGGCTCCGTTAAGTCCCATCTCGGGGAACCCGAATTTCCCGTATATAAAAATCCAATTGCCGGCAGCGTTCACGATATTTGCGGCTATCGTAATAATCATAGCCGGTTTCACAATAGAAAGTCCCTCAAGCAATTGTTTATATGTTTGAAACAGCATAGCGGGTATAATTGAAAGTCCGAGTATTTGAGTGTAGCTAAATGCAAGGTTTACAACTTTGATGTTGCCGTTAAGATACGGTATTAAAAACGATACAAAATAGGTTGATACCAGCAGTAAAACACCGGTAATCATATTCACGAGGAAAGAATTACGAAATAGGATACCGCATTCATTAAGTTTGTCGGCGCCTGAGGCAATGGAAACCAGCGGTGTAATCGCAAAGGAGACGCCGATTCCTACTATTAAGATCAAAATAAAAAGACTGTTAGCTACCGAAGCTGCGGCGAGAGGAACCGCACCCAGTCTGCCTACCATTAACGTATCAACTACCCCCATCATCATAAACCCGAGCTGGCTGATAATTACCGGATAAGCTAATTTTAAAGTTTCCTTAATATGGATTTTCCACCAACTCATTAAAATAAGTTTTTATTATTATAAATAATCTAAGGATACTGTTTAAATATAGAAATAACTTCAGAGGAAACCTCCTTTTGAACAACAGTAAAAACAAGTTTAGATAAAATAACAAAGAATAGCCTTATAAGCAGTTATATCCGTTTATGAAGTTGAACCGTCTGCTATTTAATGCGGAAATGCCTTTAGAGAAGTAAGTTTTGCGTTAATTGAAGTGAAAGGTAAATTGTAAGCTGCCGTTAAACTGTCAATTTGTTTCATTGACAATCTGCTGCCGTTTGCGTAAACATTTTCACGACTACCTGCAGTAGTATAAAATTCCGGGCTCTCGGCAGAGGTATTTTTTTCCATCCCTATCAGAAATAATCCGGCAAATAAAAATAATACCGTTAAGACTGCAAAAACTCCCCACCAAAATTTCATAATTCCCTCATTGGCAATTATTCATGATAAATAATCGCTTAAAATAAAAATAAAATCGGGATGTTTATATCAAAATTACATTCTTGAAGTAAATTTTACCTCAGCAGTTTAAAAATTACATCCCAAATATTCAATATAAAATCTTCCTGCGGCAAAATGGAATAAAAACTAACCTAATAAATCCGACTAAAGGTTCTGAAAATCCAGTTATAAAACAAACAATGATCAGAAAGATAAAGCGTTTTTCCTAGGGATTTCACTGTCGCAAAGGCATAAGTCATTACGAGATATAAAATAAACAACAATTCTGTTATGCTTGAGTTTCATAAAATGGGATCATATATAAAACAAATTCTAATGCCAATTAAGGTTAAACCTTACCATTATCATTACTTAAAACGTTCCAATGTACAATGGCATTATCATTGTTGCTTTAATTGACACTTATATAAATAGGATTGCCCGAATTCGATATTATTGATAGTTCAAATTGTAATAAATTCAAATTAAATGAATGCGGAGCCTTGAGATAAACAAGTAAAGATTAACGTTTTTATAGCGGATATGAATAATTTTCCGGCCCTGAACGAAACTTATCTGGAAATCGTCGGATCCGACATACCTGCCGTAATAAATGTTGGACATGCATTATTGTCTCCGGATGCGGCAGTTGAAACCGACGCAATTGTTTTCAAGCCGTCGAGGGAATGATCATTTATATTAGATATTTTTTATGAATAAATTTAATTATCATATATCGGTGCAATAATTAAAGCATAAATATATTATTTATATTAAGGTGATATTGATACTTATGTTGCTATCAGGCGGATAAAATACAGGACTAAAGGAGGAAATATGAGGAATGCAGTATTTTTTTTATTGGCAATGTTGTTATACAGCGGATGTAAATTCGTGAAAAATCCGGTAGAAGCGGATTCGAATCAAACTTTAAGCGTAACAAACGCTGTTGACAGCGTACAGTATACATTTTCGATACCTAAATCTACTTTCGGAAAATACGATACGTTAAGTGCCGCGCTGACGGCTTACAATCTTTCTTCAACAACGGATACTTTGGCTACAGGCTACGGCCCTTCATTTTATACTTGGACTCTGGCTAACGACAGTACGGGAAACATAATCATGTTCGGCCCTAAAGGAGCCGACAACGTAATCTCGTTGGTACCAATTGCACCCGGCCAATCGAGGATTATATACGGCATCAGCGAGGCAATAGCAGATACTTCCGGCAACGCCGTATTACCGGGCAAATATACGTTAAGATGGAACCTTAACAGCCAAACGACAACATTATTATGGTTCAAGTTAAATTTGAATATTCAGTAACTTGCTTCGACAAGCTCAGCAACCGCTTGGCATTTCTTTCTAATCTGAAAACCCGGTCGCTGAGCCTGTCGAAGCGACCACTTAGTATTTTAATTTATTAACTACAGCCGGTCGCTGAGCCTGTCGAAGCGATCTATGCCATATTGTTCCCATCAGCGCGGTTTTCCGAATTGTGTATAATTCTTGGATAATAATGGCAAATCTTTAACCTGCATTTTCATTAAGGCTTGTTTCTTTTTCCTGCTCCACCCCTGAATTTGTTTCTCGCGATAAAAAGCTTCATCAATTCTGGGATATTCTTCATAGTAGACCAATTTTACGGGTAAACGTATTTTCGTGTACTTAGAGCCAATTTTATTTTGATGTTCATAAATCCTTTTTTTCAAATCGACTGTACTTCCGGTGTAATATGATCCATCTGAGCATTCAAGTATATACATATAACCTCTTGGCAAGGATACCTCCCCTTTTATGATTATTACACAAGGTTGCTTCGACAAGCTCAGCAACCGCTCGGCATCTCTTTCTAATCTAAAAACCCGTTCACTGAGCCTGTCGAATAGACTACTCTTTATTTTAATTTATTAACTTCAATCGGTCGCTGAGCTTGTCGAAGCGACGGGATTTCATTTCTTTAGATTTTGCGGAACATCGAAAACCCTAGATCCGATTTGTTCATAAACACCGATATCAGGAATTCCGTCATCAATAGGATCACCGTAAAAATCATGGACTGCATCCTGTTTAACGTACTTTCCAGCATTTATGCAGGAAGACTCAAGTTTTAATTTGTAGCCTCCCAACGAAGCAAGTCCCTCGCCACCTGTTCCGGGGGCAACAAACAACGGATCGGCAACTAATTTTGCAGGGTCATCCGGTAATCCGTTCATCCAGGGACCGAAATAACAGTTGTTGAAATACATTGTTTCAACCGGGTGTACGTTTTTTACATCCGCATCAAACTTCCTTTCCCAGGCTAATCCGCTTGTATAAACGGTTCTGAATCTGCCCTGTCCCGTTGCGTAGAAAATATTATTGTAAAATTTTGCTCCCAGTTTATTTTTATCTTTTTTCCCGGAATCGCCGCAGAAATAATCCAGATCCGAAGTGCCGTGATCTACATAGAAAACATTATTATAAATAAGATTTCCTTCGCTGATATTGCACTGCATCTGAATTAAATGGGTTTGATCGTTTTGACTGATATTATAACGGCAGACGTTATCGGTTGCGTCGTACATTATAAGCAACAATCCGTGATTGTTTCTGCTGTAATTATACTGGCAGACACAATCTTTACAGCCGAAGTCGAAATCGTACGCTTCACCGTCGCCGTTTCTGGGTTCGCGCCCGGTATCGTAAACTTCGTTGTACTGTATTACCGTTTCTTCGCAATGGTGGATCCATATTGCCGCGGTGTGGGGCCACCAGCCGTTATCGCCGGGTAAATCCGGGTAACCCGACCTCAAACATGACCGTTTTACTACATTATTTTCTATAATCCCTTTGTAGCTGCCTCCGACTATTATGCCGTCACCGCCTAGATTTTCCTCTTTATTATTCCGCACAATAATATCATTTTTCCCTCCGTCCACGGTAATACCTACTTTATCGAATCTTGCAATCCGGTTATTTTCGATCAGTACGTCATTCAGCGTACAATTCTTGCTCCCTCTCCAGACCCTAACTAAAATGGCGCAACTGTTCCTTCCGGTATATTCGGTATTTCCGCCGAGCTGCCCCCATATATCATGTATGTAACAATTCCGTACGACGATATGCCGTATATTTTGTCCCTCACCATTAATTATAGCTACAATTCCCTGCCGGCCGATTCCCACCTCCGGTGCGGCCCCGCTTGTGATTTCCATATTATTGATTTCCCACCACGATTGGTTGGTTAACCTGATCCCGGCACCTTCCGCTTTCCCGATATTAATAACAGGCTTTGATTTATCCCCGTAACTGCTTAATACAATTGTCTTCCCTTCCGATCCTGAACCTTGCGGTTTGAGCTGCCCGTACCATATCCCCCCGGATTCGAATAGTATCTGATCGCCGGGGTGAAAAGTAACCCGGTTCACCTTGTCCAAAGTTTTCCATGCCTCTTTGATAGTAAGGCCGGAATTATTATCGTTTCCCGAAGGAGAAACGAAATATATTTTTGACTGACCGAATGTATTTAATACTGCCAGTGAAAAAAATAATATGAAAAAGTAAAGTGCTTTCATAGAATATAATTTTATTAGTTAAAAAAATTTTTATTTTTTATTTATGTTCGCTTGCGTTTCAAGTTCAATCGGACGAAGGTGTCACGTTGAACAACCTGTCAATTAATGAAAATAAATGATAAGATAATCTATTTTTATATTTTAATAAACTTCTGAGGAGATTTTTAATTTTTATTTTATTGTTTCATCTTTAGTTCTAAAAAATTGATGTGGTGCCAATTTAAAGAAGTATTTCTTTTATAAGCTTAATTTAAACAGGAAAAGTTATATCGAGACCAATATCTAATTGTACATAAAAATAAGAGTTTTTTGAATTATTTCTTGGAAAAATCCTCTATATTCAATAATTTATTAAATAAAATAATAAGAATACTCCATCATCTAGCCATATACGACTCATTTTTATTTTTACCTCTGCAGGGAACTAATAATTTAATAAGCTCTCATTCTTAAAGAGAAATCTTTTCTATTGCTAAAATCGGAAAACGGAAAGTATAATAAATGACGTGTTTGAAGTAATAATTAGGAGACTTCCCGGATGTAAAATATTTAAATATTTTCGGAGTATTTCTTATTGCCTTAGGCGTTTTAATAAAATTATCCTGAACATGTGGATTTTTCTTTTCGGCAACAAATGTTAGTATGTGTGAAGTAAAAAAGGAGGGCTTCATGTTTTTTCGGATTAGTTTTATAGCTATAATTTTTTCCCTCGGGTTATTAGGAGAAATATATACCCAAGTTCAACTGAAATTTGCGCCGCTAAATCCTGCTTTTGTTAAATATCAGAAAAAATCTCTTGCTAAGCGAAAATTATCCGGTTATATCCCGTTACCGGTTCTATCTCGATCGGGAATACCGAAAACATTTCGTTACGATGATGATTTGCCCTCGCAATACGACATGCGTACTGGAGATTTGTTGACTCCGATTAAAGACCAGATGCAGACTTTGCTATGTTGGGCCTACTCTTCGATGGGAGCGGTGGAGTCTCAGGCAATAGTTTGCGGGCAGGGGAATTTAGATCTTTCCGAAGAAGGAATGTATGAATATCAGTCCTCAAATTATTACGGTGAAGGAGGAAATTACCAGCAAGCCTCGTCATATTACTCTTCGTTCCATGGACCTGTTCTTGATCAAGATGATAACCAAGTTATTGAAATTGATGTTTCCGAAGAAATTATTCGTCCGATAGAAGCTAACCAATTCAAGCCAAAACCTTTATCCAGACTTTCAAAAATTTTAGACCTGGCAGATACATTGCGTAACATGATTAAACATATTATCTATAACACCGGTGCAGTTGCTACAACTTTATATTTCGGCAACGAGTACTACAACGATAAGAATTATACGTATTATTGCGACAGTACCGGCAAAAAAGTAAATCACGGCGTTGTACTTGTGGGATGGAATGATAATATGAAAACCGCGGCATCCGAACCGGGCGCATGGATTGCAAGAAACAGCTGGGGCACGAGTTTCGGCGACAGCGGGTATTTCTATCTTTCGTATTCCGACAGCGTAGCTTTACACGGCGAGAACTATATTTGGCCTGATATAAAAGATTTTAACGCAGAATCTTATTTATATATGAATGATCAATTAGGCGGTATTTCATGCTTCGGATATAAAAATAAAACTTATGCATACGGACTGGCAAAATTTGAAACCGTAAGTAATTTACCGATTACAAAAATTATGACGTGGACTAAAGAGGGCGATTCAAAGGTTTCGGTAAGGATTTATGATAATTTCGACGGCAGAAATCTTACCGGTTTGTTAGCGGAATCGCCCGACAATTACCGTGCATATGCCGGGTATTTCATGTTGGATTTACCGGCCCCGGTTTATTTATCGACCGGAGAAGATTTTTATGTCGAAGTAAAATATGAATACCCTGATACTTTGCTGCCCCCTGTCCCTTGTGAATTATCAATAAAGGATTATTGCGATCCATTCATTCAAACGGGTAAATATTGGATAAGTTTAGAAGGAAATAGTTGGCTGCCTTTAGGTACCGGAACCGACTATTTAGTGAACCTTCCTATAAGAGCTTATGCAGAACCGGTCAAAACAGATTGGCTTTGCCAAGAAAATGCTGCCGGGAATAATTTGTATAAAATATTTTTTACGAATGAAAATGACGGTTATGCTGTCGGAGACAGCGGTTTAATATTAAGAACTACGAACGGCGGGATTAACTGGTCTTCAAAATCATGCGGAAGCAGCAATAATTTATTATCAATCTTTTTTATTGACGAAAGTACAGGATGGACAGTTGGTGATAAAGGAAAAATATTTCAAACTACGGACAGGGGCGAAACATGGTCGCCTCAATCAAGCGATTCAAGTAGCCGGCTCGGAGAAGTTTATTTTACCGATGAGAATAACGGCTATGCTGCAGGTGAATTCGGAAAGATACTTAAAACTACAAACGGAGGAATCGACTGGTCAACTCTGCCTAGAGAAAGCAGTGCCAATTTAAATACCGTTTACTTCATTAACCAGGATGTCGGATTTGCTGCCGGACAGATTGGGACAATTCTTAAGACAATTAACGGCGGAAAAAGCTGGAACTTTGAATACAGCGGGACTAAAAACTCTATAAATTCCATTTCTTTTATAGACTCATCCGCAGGCTGGGCCGCCGCCGATAACGGAACTATATTAAAGACGACGGATGTTGGTGAAAATTGGATCCCCCAGCCGTCCCCAACTGTTTTCAATTTGAATTCCGTTTGGTTCTGCGATAAAGATACAGGATGGATTGCAGGAGATAACGGAACAATTTTAAGGACGACAAATGCGGGTATCAGCTGGTCGTATCAAAACAGCGGTACTAAAAATATTTTGTATTCGATTTTTTTCACCCGACAAAATAAAGGCTTTGCAGCGGGCGGTGCCGGAACAATTTTGAAGAAAATCGGCGGCGGTGCGGTTTCTGTTGAAGATAGAAAAAGTCCTTATCGTAATTTTATTCTATATCAAAACTATCCCAATCCGTTTAATCCCATTACTAATATCAAATATTCTATTTCACAAACACAATATGTTAGTATAAAAATATATGACATTCTCGGTAGAGTAATTCAAACTTTAGTGAATGAAGAAAAAATGCCCGGTGAATATACAATAATGTTCAACGGAAATAATTATCCCAGCGGAATATATTTCTATCGAATTCAAGCAGGTAAATTCATAGAAACAAAAAAATTTGTACTTATAAAATAAGGGAAGGCGGTAGAGAGTACATTTAGCCCGATAATAAAATTTGCGGCAGGTTACGGAAACGAAAAGATATAAATCGAAATTCTATGATTAGCTCAATCGAAAAAAAATATCGTCGCATGCCGTAGGTTATTTTCGGCCTAGCAGATTAAGAACGGCGTGAATAAATGTAAGCGGATGCGGGGGGCAGCCG